>NZ_BBRK01000004.1:1350862-1688577 GCF_002090115.1 Demequina sp. NBRC 110054 | reverse complement strand
TGTGGGTCTCGCTCGTGATGATCGGCCTGAGCTTCGGCGGCGCGACCAAGCTCACGACCGCGATCGTGGCGGACAAGTTCCCGCGCGGCACGTTCGTCAAGGCGTTCGGCATCATCCAGCCGATGCAGGGTCTCGTGCGCATCACGTCGTACGCGATCCTCGCGTGGGGCCTCACCCACCTGGGCGGCTACGCCGGCGCGTACACGATGCTCGCGGGCATCGCGCTGGTCAACGTCGTGCTGTTCTGGCTCGTCGACCCCAAGCCGGTCGATGAGCCCGCTGGCTTCGCGGAGGCCGAGCGCGCACGGAGCTGACCCGCTGACGACGGCTCACGGGACCCGGTCGAAGGCGTGCAACTCGGCCGGGTCCTCGTGTGCGCTCGGGCTCCGAGACGCCCAAGGGCTCGCGAGCCGGCGTAGGAGGGCCCGAGTGCCACGTTCCACCACCGGCGTGGACCGCGCTCGGCGTCCTTTGCCAAGAGTTTCCGCAGAACGGGAGTGGAATCCTCGCCCTCGCTCGCCGTCGGTCGATGCGCAGGACGAGCAGCGATGCTCGCCGGAACGGACATGCACTCCTCACATCGGGACTGTCATCGCCGCACCGCAGGCCATCCACGGCACGCCCTCGGGCGCGCCCCATCACCGAAGGAGATCCAGTGTCCATCTCAGGCATCTCGAGCGCGACGTTCAATGTGCGCACCATCGCCAGCGAGGCGTCCACGACGCAGGCAGAATCCGACGAGAGCACGGCTGGCACGTCGGGCATGGGCTCGCCTCGGCCCGCAGGCGGCCCGCAGGGAGCCCCGCCCGCTGGACCGGCCGCATCATCGGAGACGGAGGATGAGGACGAGAACAACAACGGGATCCCCGACGACCTGGAGATCGACACCGACACGTCGTCCGTCGACGTCACATCGACGACCGGCACCGTGCTCGACGTGACCGCCTGACGACGCGGACGACTCGGACGACTCGGACGACTCGGCCGCTCCCGCCTCGCGCCCCCTCGCCACCACGCCCCGCACCTCGCTACGCTCGGGTACAGGGACGATGCTGGATCGCCCCTGCGACATACGGGGGCTCCCATGGCGGCCAGCAGGATGACGAAGGCACAGATCGAGGAGCGCCTCAAGGAGCTCGAGGCGGAGAACGCCTCGCTCAAGGAGCAGCTCGACACCCGGCCCGAGCCGGAGCCAGCCCCAGCGCCCGAGCCGACACCCGCATCGTCCGTGTCCGCGCCCGCCGCCCCGGCCGAGTCGCGCCACCGCGGCCGAGCGTTCCTCGCGACGACGCTGATCGTCCTGGCGGCGATCCTCGCGCCCCTGGCCTCGGTCGCGTCGTACGCCGCGGCGCAGGTGAGCGACACCTCCACGTTCGTGGGCACGCTCGCACCTCTCGCGGAGGATCCCGCGGTGCAGGCGCTTATCGTCGACGAGGCGGCCGCCGCGATCGACGAGGCGCTCGACCCCGACGCGCTCGTCGAGGAGCTGCTCGACTCCGTCCTGTCCGAGGAGTCCACCCCGCGCCTGGCCGAGGCCGCCGACGTGCTCGGCCCGCTGCTCGCCGACCAGACCCGGACCGCGATCCGCGCGGCGCTCACGGCGGTCGTCGAGTCCGACGCCTTCGCCAACATCTGGGAGGAGGCGCTCACGCTCACCCACTCCCAGATGGTCGCGATCCTTGAGGGCGACGGCGAGGGTGCAGTCGCGATCGACTCGTCCGGCAACGTCGTCATCCAGCTCCAGCCGATCATCGACGCGATCAAGCCCGCGCTCGTCGAGCAGGGCTTCAGCCTCGCCGACTCGATCCCCGAGGTCGACGTGAGCATCACCGTCACACAGGTGCCGCAGGTCGCGACCGCGCGCCTCGGGTACGCGGTCCTCACGACGCTCGGCAGCGTCCTGCCGTGGCTCACGATCGCGCTGCTGATCGTCGGCGTCCTGGTCCACCCGCGCCGCCCGCGCGCGCTCGTCGTCGCTGGGACGCTCATGCTGATCGTCGGCTCGCTCGTCGCTGGCGGCCTCCTCGTGGCCGGGGCGATCGCGGGCGCGGCCCTGGCCTCCGACATCCCCGTCGACGCGACCGTCGCGATCTACAACGGGCTCACCGCCCGCCTGGTCGCGTCGAGCATGGCCTTCGCTCTCGCGGGCCTCATCGCTCTCATCGCCGGCTTCATCGCGGGCGGCTCCGCTGCCGCGGCGGCGGCGCGCAGCGGCGGGTCGACGGCGCTGGGCAGGGGCGCCACGAGCCTCGAGACGCGCGGCTGGCGCTCCCCCGAGCTCGCGCGCCTGCTCGACCGCCACGCATGGCTGCTGTGGGCGGCCCTCGCGGCCGTCTTCGCCCTGTGCCTCGCGGTCCTGCGCCCGCTGTCCCCGTGGGACGTGGTGGTCACCGCGATCCTGCTCGCTCTCGTCGCGGTCGCGTTCGGCCTGTTCCGTGGCGACGCCCCGGCTCCCGCGCCAGCGACCGAGAGCGATCCCGCGGTCGACCCGGTCTGACGCGCCTTCACAACGCGACGACGCGCGGCGGAAGCGATACGGCCTCACCGCGGTTGACCCTCACATGACCACCGAGACCGCCGCCACTCGCGCGCTCGCCGCCTCCGGCATCGACCACACGATCACCGAGCACGGCCCCGTGCGCTCGCTCGAGGAAGCCGCCGCCGCGCGCGGCGTCGAACCGTCGCAGCTGCTCAAGACCATGGTGGTGCGTCGCGGCGAGGGCGACTTCCTCCTGGTCCTCGTGCCCGGCGACCGGCAGATCAGCTGGCCCAAACTGCGCGCGCTCCTGGGCGTCAGCCGCCTGTCGATGCCGGACAAGGACGTGGCGCTCGAGGTCACCGGCTACGAGCGCGGCACCATCACGCCCTTCGGCGCCCGCCCCGCGCCCTCGGGCGACCCGCTCCCCGTCATCGCGGACTCCCTCATCGCCGAACGCCCCGGACTGGTCAGCATCGGCGCGGGCGCGCACGGGCTCGGCGCGACCGTCGACCCGGCGGACCTGGTCGCGACGCTCGGCGCCGAGGTCGCGGACGTCACCGAGCCGCAGTAGTCCCACATCCACGCGTCCCCTGACCGTTGCCCGCGCCGTGTGTCGGACGGGACGGGCACACTGGAGGCATGTGCGGCCGCTACGCGAACTTCCTCACCGAGCAGGACCTGATCGACGCGTTCGAGGTCGCGGTGGCCTCGGACGAGGCGCGCCTGCTGCCCCCGTCGTGGAACATCGCGCCGACGCAGAGGGTGCCGATCGTCGTCCCGTCGCGCGAGCCCGCGCCCGTGGGCGAGCGTCAGCTCGAGATCGCCCGCTGGGGGCTGGTGCCGTCGTGGGCGAAGGACCCGGCGGTCGGCTCGCGGATGTTCAACGCGCGCTCGGAGACCATGGCGGAGAAGCCGTCCTTCCGAGCGGCCTTCGCCAAGCGCCGGTGCGTCGTCCCCGCCTCGGGCTACTACGAATGGCAGACCAAGGACGACGGCAAGCACCCGTTCTTCATCCACCCCACGGACGACGCTCCCCTCGCCTTCGCGGGCCTGTACGAGTTCTGGCGGGGCAGCGTCAATGCAGACGGGTCGGAGGGGGACGATGCGCCCTGGATGGCCTCGTGCTCGATCGTCACCGTCGCGTCGCGGGACGAGATGCAGGACATCCACGATCGCCAGCCCGCGATGCTCACCCCGGAGTCGGCAGCGACCTGGCTCGACCGTGAGGCTCCCGCGTCGGACCTGCACGACGCGATCGCCGCCCCCGCGCCCGAGCTCGCGTGGCACGAGGTCGGCAGGGCCGTGGGCAACGTCCGCAACAACGACGAGAGCCTGGTCGCGCCTGTCGGGTAACGAACCTCAGGCTCTGCGCACCCGCACGTCTCCCGCGAGCACCGCGGTCGTGCGGCCCGAGGCGGAGCGGACCAGCAGCGAGCCGTCGGCCCCGAGTCCCACCGCGGTGCCGGTCACCGGCGCGGCGGTGCCGACGTCGACCGCGACGTCCCAGCCGATGGTCGCGCACACGGCCTCGACCTCGTCGCGGACGGCGGCCGGGTGGTCGTCCCAGGCCGCGGTGGTCTCGCGCAGTGCGGCGCCGAGAGCGCCGAGCACGTCGAGCCGCGAGGCCTCGCACCCGAGCGAGGCCAGCGACGCGGCGTGCGGCACGGGAAGCTCGTCGGCCGTCTGAAGCACGTTGATGCCGGTCCCGGCGACCACTGCATCGTCCACGACCTCGCACAGGATCCCGGCGACCTTGCGCCACGAGCCCCAGCCCGCGACGTCGTCCGCGTCGACGCGGACGACCACGTCGTTCGGCCACTTGATCCACGCGTCGAGCCCGAGCGAGCGCAGCGCGCGCACTGCCGCGAGCCCGACGACGAGCGGCGCCCACGCGAGGTCGGTGCCGGTCGCACGGGGACGAAGCACCCAGCTCAGGGTCAGCGAGGTGCCGCGCGGGGTCTCCCAGACCCTGCCGGCGCGGCCACGGCCCGCGGTCTGGTGATCGGCGAGGTACACGGCAAGGTGAGGCCACGCTCCCGGGTCCTCGCGCAGCGCGGTCGCGAGCGCGGTGTTGGTGGACGGCTCCGCATCCACGACGGCCGCGAGCGCGAGCGGGCCGCGCGGCGCGACCAGGGGCGCGACCGCGTCGGCGGTGAGCGGCGGCCTGTCAGCCGCGCGCGACCGATCGGTCATCGAGGTGGCCCGCGGACGCCCTAGGCGTCGAGGTCCTTCTTGAGCAGCTCGACGAGGGTGTCGAGGACCTCGTCCGCGCCGTCGGCGTCCGAGGAGAGCTCGACCGTCTCGCCATGCTTCGCGCCGAGCGCCATCACACCGAGCAGCGAGTTGGCGGGCGTCGAGGCGCCGCCGGGCTTGCAGATCGTCACGGGGATCCCGGCGTCGTTGACCGCCTGCACGAACAGCGCGGCGGGGCGGGCGTGGAGGCCGACGGACGATCCGATCTCGACGGTGCGCGTGGTCATGTGTGGTCCCTCCCGGGGGTCATGGCCGGCTGGACCGACCCATCCGCGGCACGAGGCGCGCCGCGCGTTTCACCGTACCCCGCTCCGCGCACGGCGAGCGACCTCGACCCGAGCGAACGGAGCCCAAGGCGAACTAGACCCTCGCGACCTCGACGCCGGCGTCGACGATCTCGGCGGCGGTCTCCTCGTCGAGCGAGTCGTCCGTGATGAGCATCGCGAGCTCGTCGAGCGCCGCGAAGCGGTGCAGGTGGACAGGACCGACCTTGGTCGCGTCGGCGAGCGCGATGACGCGGCGCCCCGCGAGCACCATCGCGCGCTTCGCGGCCGCCTCGGTCTGGTCGGGCGTGGTGAGGCCCCTCTCGACGGTGAGCCCGTTCGTGCCGACGAACGCGACGTCGACGCACAGCGGCTCGAGCTCGGACTCGGTCCAGTCGCCCACCGCGGCGCCCGTGAGCTGGCGGATCCGTCCGCCGAGCATGAGCAGCTCGATGCCCGGGTGGTCGGCGAGCCGCGAGGCGATCGCGACGGAGTTCGTCACCACGGTGGCCTCCAGGTCCGCGGGCAGCGCCTCGGCGATCGCCAGCATCGTCGTGCCCGCGTCGAGCAGCATCGTCCCGCCAGTCGGGACCTCCTCGAGGGCGCGCGTGGCGATGCGGCGCTTCTGCTCGGAGTTGCGGCTCTCGCGCGCGGCGAGGTTCGGCTCGAGCGCGAGGCGCTCGACCGGGAGCGCGCCTCCGTGCACGCGGCGGACCGCGCCCATGCGCTCGAGGGCGGTGAGGTCGCGGCGCACGGTCTCGACGGTGACGCCGAGGCTGTCGGCGAGCGGACCCACCTCGACCCTGCCGTTCGCGCGCGCCCTCGTCAGGATCTCGTGCTGGCGTTCAGCCGCGTACATCGACACCGCTCCTTCGCTGTCCGAACATCGTCCCTATCATCCCCGAGAGTGCCGCGCGATCGTGGTCTTCGAGCGCCGCGCCACGGGGGCGCGGCGTGTCGCGCGGCGGCGCGGGGGCCGCCTCTCCGGGATCAGGCGTTCGCGGCGCGATCACGGCGCCATCAGGGCGAGCACCGCGTCCACGTCCTCGGCCTCGCGCAGAGCCGCCGCGGCGGCGGGATCCGAGAGCGTCGTCGCGAGGGCGCTGAGGATGTCGACGTGCTCGTCGGTGCGCGAGGCGATGGGGATACACACACGGACGTCCTGCCCATCCCAGTCCACGCCCTCGGGGAACTGGAGGAAGGCGATCGCTGCGCGGCGGATCCCTCCCAGCGCGGCATGCGTCCCGTGCGGGATCGCGACGCCCTCGCCCAGGAAGGTGCTGATCTGCGACTCGCGCTCGCGCATCGCGGTGAGGTAGTCGTCGCCCACCGCCCCGAGCGCGACGAGCGCTTCCGCGCACTGGACGAGCGCATCGTCCTTGTCCGTGGCGCTCCTGCGCAGCAGCACGCCCTCGGCGGACAGGACACCCATGGCTACCGCGCCCGACGGGCGCGAGGAGGCCCGGCGGCGTCGGTCACGAGGCGAGCGCCTCGCCGTCGGCGATCGCCTTCTCGAGCGCGGCGAAGGCGGGGTCTCCCATGAAGATCGCGAAGGGCACGACGACCGCGTGCGGCGCCGTCTGCTGGGCGCGCGGGGCGAGGCCCTGGTGGCACAGGACGACGAGGCCCGACTCCTCGGGAAGCTGGTTCACTGGCAGATGGTCCACCTCGACGCCGTACTGCTTGAGGCGGGTCTTGAGGTTGCTCGCCACCATGACGCTCGAGCCCATGCCCGCGTCGCACGCGACGACGACCTTCTTGACTGCGGAACCGTTGATCGACGGCATGGTGTCCGCCCCCTTCGCTGATGTCGCGGCGCGTGGCCGCATCCATTGCGGCCGTGTGCACCCATTGTGGTGGCTTTCGCGACAGGTGGGGAACATCACGCCAAGATCATCGCTCGATCCTTGTCGTTCTCGCCCAGTGGCGGGACGGCACCCCCGGCTAGGCTGTGTCGCAGTCCCGACCCAAGGAGAGACGTGTCCGACACCCAGCCACGGAAGTCCACGGCAGGCGCCAACGCAGCTCTGCGCAAGCGCCACGATGCCGCGGTCACCGCCGCCGAGGAGAAGGCCCAGGAGAAGCAGCACGCCCGCGGCAAGAAGACGGCGCGCGAGCGCGTGCTGCAGCTGCTCGACGAGGGCTCGTTCATGGAGATGGACCAGTTCGCGCGGCACCGCTCGACCAACTTCGGGCTCGATCGCAACCGTCCGTACGGCGACGGCGTCGTCACCGGCTACGGCACGATCGACGGCCGCCAGGTCGCCGTGTACTCGCAGGACTTCACCGTCTTCGGAGGGTCGCTCGGCGAGGTCCACGGCCAGAAGATCGCCAAGGTGCAGGACTTCGCGCTGCGCACCGGCGTGCCTCTCATCGGCATCTCCGACGGCGGCGGCGCGCGCATCCAGGAGGGCGTCGCGGCCCTCACGCAGTTCGCGGAGATCTTCCGCCGCAACGTCGCCGCGTCGGGAGTGATCCCGCAGATCTCGCTCATCCTCGGCCCGTCGGCCGGCGGCGCGGTCTACTCCCCCGCGCTGACCGACTTCATCGTGATGGCGGAAGGCACGTCGCAGATGTTCATCACGGGCCCCGACGTCATCAAGTCCGTGACGGGCGAGCAGGTCACGTTCGAGGAGCTCGGGGGCGGGCAGACGCACAACGCCACCTCGGGCGTCGCGCACTACCTCGCCTCCGACGAGGACGACGCGATCGAGTACGTCCAGCACCTGCTCCAGTACCTGCCGCAGAACAACCTGTCGGACCCGCCCGCGTGGGAGCAGGAGTCCGACCTCGAGCTCACGGACGACGACATGGCGCTCGACACGCTCGTGCCGGACTCCGACAACCAGCCGTACGACATGCGCACGCTGCTCGAGACCGTCCTGGACGACGGCGAGCTGCTCGAGGTGCAGCCGCTGTTCGCGCCCAACGTGGTGGTCGGATTCGGCCACGTCGAGGGTCACTCGGTCGGTGTGGTCGCGAACCAGCCTCAGTCGATGGCGGGCACGCTCGACATCGACGCGTCCGAGAAGGCGGCGCGCTTCGTGCGCACGTGCGACGCGTTCAACATCCCGGTCCTGACCTTCGTCGACGTCCCCGGCTTCCTGCCCGGCGTCGCGCAGGAGCACCGCGGCATCATCCGCCGCGGCGCGAAGCTCATCTACGCGTACGCCGAGGCGACCGTGCCGCTCATCACGGTCATCACGCGCAAGGCCTACGGCGGCGCGTACATCGTGATGGCCTCCAAGCAGCTCGGCGCGGACATCAACCTCGCGTGGCCCACCGCGCAGATCGCGGTCATGGGCGCCGCGGGGGCGGTCAACATCCTGTCGCGCCGCACCCTCGCGGACGTCGAGGCGAAGGGCGGCAATGTCGAGCACGAGCGCCAGATGCTCGTCGAGGACTACGAGGACCGCATCGTCAACCCGTACGACGCGGCCGATCGCGGCTACGTCGACGCGGTGATCCAGCCGCACGAGACGCGCGCGCAGATCGTGCGAGGGCTGCGGGCGCTGCGCACCAAGCGCGCGTCGCTGCCGCCCAAGAAGCACGGGAACGTCCCGCTGTGACCGACGACGGACTCCTCGAGGCCGCGGCGTCGCTGCGCGTCGTGCGCGGCGCGCCCGACGAGGCCGAGCTCGCCGCGCTCGTCGCGGGCATGGTCGCGGTCGCGTCCGCCTCGGCCGACGAGGAGGGCCCCGGCGCTCCCGCATCGGCGTGGATGGACCGCACCCGCCGCATGCAGGGACGACGCCTGATGCTGCCGCTCGGGCGCGGGGAAGAGGCATGGAGGCATTCGCTGCGATGAGCGATCTCACGAGGGGTCTTGCCGTGGCCGCCGCCGCGACCGCGGCCCCGCACCTGTACATGCGCGTGCGCACGTGGGGCGCGATCCACGGGGCCGGCTGCCCGGGCATCGACACCGCGGACGCCGCGCTCGTCCTGGGCGCGCGCGTGTGGGAGGACGGCAGGCCGAGCCGCTTCCTCCGCGAGCGCGTCGAGGTCGGTGCCGCGCTGTTCCACTCGGGGCTCGTGCCGACGCTGATCCTGTCGGGAGCCGGGAACAACCGCGAGGGCCTCGACGAGACCGCCGCGATGCGCACGACCGCGCTCGACCTCGGCGTGCCCGAGTCCGCGCTGGTCCTCGACCCCGACGGCTACGACACCCGCACCTCTGCGCTCAATGCCCTCGAGCTCGGCTACTCGAGCGTGATCGTGTGCTCGCAGGAGTTCCACCTGCCGCGCGCGGTGTGGCTGTGCGAGCGCGCGGGACTCGACGCGCAGGGGGTTCACCCCGCGATCGCGCTCAAGCCGCATACGGCGATCGGCTACGGCCGCGAGCTCGCGGCGTCGTGGAAGGCCGCGCTCATCGAGGCTGGCGTGCTCGACGACGCCGACCTCGCGCCGGAGGACGCCGCGACGGCCTCCGAGTAGCCGGGCTCACGCCCGTGTGCCGGGCCGTCGTCGAGTGACGGGGCCCTCCCGAACCTGGGCGGGGCTACGAGACCTGAATCGGCGGGATGCTGCGTCCCAGGCCCGACTCGAGGACCTTGAGCAGCTCGCGCATCTGGACCAGCTGCTCGTCGCTCAGCACACCCAGCTGGGTGCGCCGCGTCGATCGGGCGATCCCGGCGGCCTCCTCGGCCACCTCGAGTCCCTCGGCTGTGAGCGACAGCCGCCTGATGCGGCGGTCCTCCTCGTCGAGCGTGCGGGCGACGAGCCCGCGATCGACGAGGCGCTGCACCACACCGGTGGCCACCGACGGCTGCACGCCGATCGCGTCGGCGAACTCGGTGGTCGAGATGCCGGGCTGGACGTAGATCTGCACGATCCCTCGGAACTGGTGCAGCGTCAGGCCTAGCCGGGCCACCGCTCCCGCCTGATTCGGCGCGGACAGATGGACGAATCGCAGGAACTCCTCGACAGCGGCGTCGAGCAAAGCCTCACGGTCAGACATGGATCCTCCCCGGTGCTACCTGGGATCATCCTAGTCAGAGACGACGCTTCGGACACCTCGACATTCCGCGACATGAGAATCGTCACGAATGTGTCAATTATCCCCCGCACGAACGCGCACGATCGTGGACAGGATCCCCTCGAGCTGAGCGAGCTGCGCATCGTCCAGCACCCCGATGTCGTCAGTGAAGTCCTTCTCCGCGGCGCCCGCGATGCCCTCGACGAGCGTCGCACCTTCGGGCGCGAGCGTGAGCCTGCGCACGCGCCTGTCCTCGACATCCGTGGTGCTCTCGACCCAGCCTCGCTCGACGAGGCGCTTCACGATCCCCGTGAGGATGCTCGGCAGCACCCCGACGAACGCCGCGGCCTCGGCGGTCGGGCGGCCCGGGCGCGCATGGATGAACAGCAGGAGCCGTAGCTGGGCGACGGTGAGGCGATGGTCGCCCATGAGCGCCGACTGCTGCCCCATCTGGGCGAACACGATGCTTCGCTGCAGGTCGAGGACCCGCGCGATGAGCGCCTCGCGCTCGTCGACCGCAGCATCCGAGTCGTCCGCGGACGCACCCAGCGGAGACTCCTCGCCGCGCTGCTCACTCATCGCCGCCTCCTCACGCCGGAAGTCTCCCACACCAGGGTGCTTGATAATTCTGGTTACCGCAATTATCTTGGGTCATGCCCCACCGCCGGGGTGCCCCGCCCGTCACCGCCCCGGAGGTTACGCATGACTGCGCCCGCGCCCGCCCCGCTCGCGCTCGAGGAGGCCCTCGCCGAGGGGATCCCCGAGTCGACCTATCGCCGCCGTTGGGCAATCCTCGCGACTCTCTGCCTCGGCCTCATGACCGCGATGATCGCGAACATGAGCCTCAACCTCGCGCTCCCCGAGCTCGCGGTCGAGTTCTCCATGACGCAGCTCGAGCTCACCTGGGTCGTCGAGGCGTTCACGCTCGTGTTCGCGGCGCTGCTGTTCATCGCCGCGGCGATCGCGGACCGCTACGGGCGCAAGCGCGTGATGCTCGTCGGGCTCGTGATCTTCGTGCTCGCCTCCGCGTACGCGCCGTTCTTCGCGACGACGGCACAGGAGCTCATCGCCTCGCGCGCGATCATGGGCATCGGCGGCGCGCTCGTCATGCCGACCACGCTGTCGCTCGTCAACGTCGTGTTCCCCTCCAAGGAGCGCCCCAAGGCGATCGCGATCTGGGCCGCGGTCGCGGGCGTCGGGATGATGGTCGGCTCGGTGCTCACCGGGCTGCTGCTGCACTTCTTCGACTGGCACTCCGCCTTCCTGCTGGGCGCGGCCTTCGGCCTGGTCGCCCTCCCCCTCACGGCCCGCATCGTCCCCGAGTCCGTGGACGAGAAGGCGACCCCCGTCGACTGGATCGGCGGCCTGTTCGTCACGGTCGCGCTCGCCGGCATCGTCTACACGATCATGGAGGCGCCCTCGCACGGCTGGGAGACCCTCACCGTCGTCATCGCCGCCGTCGGCGCCGCCTCGCTCGCCGCATTCGTGTGGTGGGAGAACCGCGTCACCTACCCGATGCTCGACCTGACGCTGTTCAGGAACCGCCGCTTCACGCTGTCGGTGCTGTCCGTCACGCTCACGTTCTTCGCGATGATCGGCGCCTTCTACTCGATGACGCAGATCTTCCAGCTCGTCATGGACTACGACGAGCTCACGACCGCCGTCGCGATGATCCCGCCGATGCTGCCGATGATGGTCCTCGGGCCGCTCGTGCCGAAGCTCGTCGAGAAGGTCGGGACGCGCTGGTCCGTCGTCCCCGGGCTCGTGATCATCGCGGGAGGGTTCCTCCTCATGACCACGTGGCCCACGGTGCCGTCCTACTGGGACTTCTTCCTCGCGATGTCACTCATCACCGCGGGCATGGCACTCGTGATGACGCCCGCGACGAACATGCTCATGGCATCCGTGCCCCGCAACCGCTCGGGCATGGGCTCGGCGATGAACGACACCACGCGGGAGCTCGGCGCGTCGCTGGGCATCGCGCTGCTGGGCTCGCTCATCGCGAATCAGTACACGTCGTCGATCGCCGACACCGCCGCCGCATTGCCCGAGGAGGCCGGCTCCACGGTGCAGGACTCGCTCGCGGGCGCGGTCGCGGTCACCGACGCGATGACCGAGGTCGGCGGCGAGACCGCCACGACGGCCGCACAGATCCTCGACGCCGCGCAGGTCGCCTTCATGGACGCAAGCCAGCACGCGATGCTGATCTCCGCGATCATCGCGGGCGCGACCGCGGTGCTCATGCTGATCGCACTGCCGAAGGGCGACCGCTCGCTGTCGGCGGAGCCGGCCGAGCCGGAGGTTGATGCTGCCGCCACCACCGCCTCCGACGCCCAGGAGCCCGCTGCCGTCACGGACTAGGCTCACGAACATGCCGATCCCGTTCGTCCTGGCCTCCCAGTCCCCCGCCCGCCTCGCGACCCTGCGAGCGGCCGGGGTCGACCCCGAGGTGATCGTCTCGGACGTGGACGAGGACGCGGCGCTCGCCCACGCGCGCGAGGCCCACCTCGCCTCGGGGCTCGGCGAGCTCGCCTTCGACGACTCGGTGCTCGTGCTCGCACAGGCCAAGGCTGAGGTGGTCGCGGACGGCTACGAAACGCAAGCGCTCGTGCTCGGGTGCGACTCGATGCTCGAGATCGACGGCGAGATCCTCGGCAAGCCGGGCGACCCGGCGACGGCCATCGCGCGCTGGCAGACGATGCGGGGGCGGGTCGGGGTCCTCCACACGGGCCACTGGATCGTGGACGATCGCCCCGGCGGCTCGGGGGCGACGGTCGGCGCCACGGCGTCGACGACGGTGCGCTTCGCCGACCTCTCGGACGACGAGATCGAGGCCTACGTCGCGACCGGCGAGCCCCTGCACGTCGCGGGCGCGTTCACGGTCGACTCGCTCGGCGGACCGTACGTCGAATCGATCGACGGCGATTATCACGCGGTCGTCGGAGTCTCGCTGCCACTCCTGCGCCACCTGCTCGGGGCGTGCGGCGTCGCGTTCCACGAGCTGTGGAGGGACTCGGTCCGGGGCTGACTCCCTGGTTCATCCCTCTGCGGGAGACCGCGCCCCGCAGATGAAGCGGACCACAGCATCGTCCACTTGTAGAGAGCGAACAACCCGCGCCCGGCTAACCCATGACCATGCCGAATTCGTTGTGCATTCCCCACAAATCGCCTTGGCCGCCCTTGGCACGCCGCGAGAACTTGGCCCCCGCGAGGCCGGGACCGAGGGCCTAGGCGTGGCGCCGCGCTAACGTAGGCGGGTGCCAGCCTTCTCGAGCGTCCTCATCGCCAATCGCGGGGAGATCGCCGTCCGCGTCGTCCGAGCCTGCTCCGATGCGGGCCTCAGGTCGATCGCCGTCTACGCAGACCCGGACCGCGACGCCCTCCATGTCGCCCTCGCCGACGAGGCCTACGCGCTGAGCGGCGCGACGGCCCGCGAGACGTACCTGGACATCGCGAAGGTCATCGAGGTCGCCAAGCGCTCGGGCGCCGAGGCGATCCACCCCGGCTACGGATTCCTGTCCGAGAACGCCGAGTTCGCGCAGGCCGTCATGGATGCGGGGCTGGTCTGGATCGGCCCGCCGCCCGCGGCGATCGAGAGCCTCGGCGACAAGGTCAGCGCGCGCCACATCGCGCAGCGCGCGGGCGCCCCGCTCGTGCCGGGCACCCCCGACCCGGTCGAGTCGGCCGACGAGGTCGTCGCCTTCGCGGATGAGCACGGTCTTCCCGTCGCCATCAAGGCGGCGTTCGGCGGCGGCGGCCGCGGCCTCAAGGTCGCCCGCACGCGCGAGGAGATCCCCGAGCTGTTCGACTCCGCCACGCGCGAGGCCGTCGCGGCCTTCGGGCGCGGCGAGTGCTTCGTCGAGCGCTTCCTCGACAAGCCGCGCCACGTCGAGACGCAGTGCCTCGCGGACGACCACGGCAACGTCGTGGTCGTCTCGACGCGCGACTGCTCGCTCCAGCGCCGCCACCAGAAGCTCGTCGAGGAGGCCCCGGCGCCGTTCCTCACCGACGACCAGCGCGCGCGCCTCACCGAGTCGAGCCAGGCGATCCTGCGCGAGGCCGGCTACCGCGGCGCCGGCACGTGCGAGTTCCTCGTGGGCTCGGACGGCACCATCAGCTTCCTCGAGGTCAACACGCGCCTCCAGGTCGAGCACCCCGTGACCGAGGAGGTCACGGGCGTCGACCTCGTGCGCGAGCAGTTCCGCATCGCCGCAGGAGAGCCGATCTCGGACCTCGCCCCCGTCACGCGCGGCCACTCGATCGAGTTCCGCATCAACGGCGAGGACCCAGCCGCCGGCTTCATGCCCGCGCCTGGCCGCATCCACCGCCTCGCCTTCCCGTCGGGGCCCGGAGTCCGAGTCGACGCGGGCGTCACGCAGGGCGACACGGTCTCGGGCAACTTCGACTCGATGGTCGCGAAGCTCATCGTCACGGGCTCGACGCGCGAGCAGGCGCTTCAGCGCGCCCGCCGCGCTCTCGCCGAGTTCATCGTCGAGGGCATCCCCACCGTGATCCCATTCCACAGGGCCGTCGTCGACGCGCCTGCCTTCTCCGCCGAGGATGGCGACTTCAGCGTCTACACGACCTGGATCGAGTCCGAGTTCGCCGACACCGTCGCAGGCCTCGGCTCGAGCGCCGCTTCCACGGACCAGGACGATGCAGGAGCGACCGAGCGCGTCGTCGTCGAGGTGGGAGGCAAGCGCCTCGAGGTCGTCCTGCCCGCCTCGCTCGCGCAGGCGGGCCGCGCGGGAGCCCGCGCCGCCGGACCGACGCGACGCTCCTCGCGCCGCTCGAACGGCTCCGCGACCCGCACGGTCAACGGCAACGGCCTCACCTCCCCCATGCAGGGCACGATCGTCAAGGTCGCCGTCGAGGACGGTGCGACGGTCGCGGAGGGCGACCTCATCGTCGTCCTCGAGGCGATGAAGATGGAGCAGCCCCTCACCGCGCACAAGGCGGGCGTCATCTCGGGCCTGTCCGCCGCGGTCGGCGCGGGCGTGACCGCGGGCACCCTGATCTGCGAGATCGCCGAACCCGCCTGACGCTCCCCGCCGAGGCGCCCACCGCATCGTCCATGGACACCCGGCTATTACGCAACACCGACGTTTCTAAAGTTTGACACGTCAACCGTCGGCACTCTAGGCTCGCCGCGAGTAAGGGAACCCTTCCCTGCCCCGTCCCCGAGGAGCCAACGGCGTGCTTGCGAACTTCCTGATCGGCCTGCGCGAGGGCCTCGAGGCCTCGCTGGTCATCGGCATCCTCGTCGCCTACCTCGTGCGCATCGAGCGCCGCGACATGCTCCGCCACGTCTGGCTCGGCGTCGGAATCGCAGTCCTGGTCTCGCTCGGCTTCGGCGCGCTGCTCACGCTCGGCCCGCAGGGGCTGACGTTCGAGGCGCAGGAGATCATCGGCGGCTCGCTCAGCATCGTCGCGGTCGGCCTCATCACGTGGATGATCTTCTGGATGGGCAAGACCGCGCGTCACCTCAAGGGCCACCTCGAGGGCCAGCTCGACAAGGCGATCGCCGTCGGCGGCGGCGCCGTCATCACGATGTCGCTGCTCGCAGTCGGACGCGAGGGCCTCGAGACCTCTCTGTTCCTGTGGGCCGGCATCCAGGCCGCGGGCTCGTCGACCGCGCCGATCGTGGGAGCGACCCTGGGCCTGCTCACCGCGGTCGCGCTCGGCTACGTGATCTACCGCGGCGCCGTGCGGATCAACCTGCGCGTGTTCTTCCAGTGGACCGGCGTCTTCCTCGTGATCGTGGCCGGTGGCGTCCTCGCCTACGGTATCCACGACCTCCAGGAGGCCGGTGTCCTGCCCGGGCTCAACACCCTCGCCTTCGACGTGAGCGCGACGATCTCCGAGGGCTCGCTCCTCGGCACCGTGCTCAAGGGCGTCTTCAACTTCTCCCCCGCCACGACCGTGCTCGAGGCCCTCGCGTGGACGCTGTACGTGGTCCCGACGATGTGGTTCTTCGTCCGGATGGCGTTCCGCACCACCCCGGCGCCCCCGCGCGCCGTCGCCCCCTCTCCGACCAAGGACGCTCACGCGGCGTCCGCGGCCTGACCAGAAGGAACCACCCGCGCATGTCACCACGCTTCACCCTGCCCGCGCTCGCCCTCGCGGCGTCCACCGTCGTGCTTGCGGGCTGCGTCCCGAACGCCGCGAGCGCCGAGGGCGGCACGATCGCCGTCACCGCGACCGACGACGGCTGCACGCTGTCCGCAGTCGAGGCGCCGGCCGGCACCGTCGTCTTCTCCGTGACCAACGAGGGCTCGTCGGCGACCGAGTTCTACCTGCTCGCGTCGGACGCGTCGGCGATCGTGTCCGAGGTCGAGAACGTGGGCCCCGGCCTCACCCGCGACCTCACCGTGCAGGTGGCCGAGGGCGACTACTTCACGTCGTGCCGCGAGTCCGACACCGCCGAGGCGACCCCCGAGGCCTTCACGATCACCGCGGCCGAGGGCGAGGTCGTCGTCGACGAGGAGCGCGCCGCGCTGCTCGAGCAGGCGACGGTCACGTACAAGGCCTACGTCCAGCAGGAGGTCGCGGAGCTCGTCACCGCGACCGACGAGTTCGTCGCGGCCTTCGTGGCCGGGGACGACGACGCGGCGCGCGAGATCTACGCCCCCGCGCGCACGCACTGGGAGGCCATCGAGCCCGTCGCCGAGTCCTTCGGCGACCTCGACCCGAGCATGGACCTGCGCGAGGCCGACCTGGCCGAGGGCGAGGAGTGGACCGGCTGGCACGCGATGGAGCAGGACCTGTGGCAGCCGGAGGACGGCTCGTACACGGCCCTCACCACCGAGGAGCGTCAGGCCCTCGCGGACCAGCTCGTCGCCGACACCGCGGAGCTGTCCGAGCGCGTCAACGCCGACGACTTCACGTTCGAGGCCTTCCAGATCGGCAACGGCGCGAAGGAGCTGCTCGACGAGGTCGCGACCGGCAAGATCACCGGCGAGGAGGAGATCTGGTCGGGCACCGACCTGTGGGACTTCCGTGCGAACCTCGACGGCGCGTGGGAGGCGTACATCGTCCTCAAGCCCGCCTCGGACCTCACCGACGCCGACCTGAGCACCGAGATCGAGGACCGCTTCACGGCGCTCGACGAGGAGCTCGTGCAGTACGGCTCGTACGACGAGGGCTTCCTCACCTACTCCGAGCTCACCGAGGACCAGGTCCTCGAGCTGTCGCGCCTGGTCGAGGCCCTCAGCGAGTCGCTGTCGCAGCTCACCGCCGCGGCGATCGGCTGATCCAGGCTCGCGCACAATAGTCCGCATGAACGACGCACACGACGGGTCCGCGCCCACGCCTGATGTCCCCTCGGAGGAGGCCGCCTCGGCCGTCCCCACCGAGGATCAGGCGGCGCCGACCCGTCGTGGCGCGTCGGCAAGCGACGACTCCGGGCACGGCCACTCCAGGAGCGGTCTGTCCCGGCGCGCGGCGATGCTCGGCGGCGCGGGCGCCGTCGTGGGCGCCGCGGCTCTCGCCGGCGGCGGCTACGCCGTCGGCAAGGCGACCGAGGCATCGTCCCTGCGTCGCCAGTACGACTTCCACGGCGAGCACCAGAGCGGCATCGTCACCCCCGCCCAGGACCGGATGCACTTCGCGGCCTTCGACGTGACGACCGACGACCGCGACGAGCTCATCGCGCTGCTGCGGTCGTGGAGCGAGGCCGCGGCGACTCTCATGACGGGCTCGGAGCTCGGCACCGGGATCGCGGGCGGCTCGGAGTACGCGCCGCCGGACGACACGGGCGACGCGACCGGCCTGCCCGCCTCGGGCCTGACGATCACGTTCGGCTTCGGTCCGACGCTGTTCGAGAAGGACGGCGTGGACCGCTTCGGCATCGCCGACCGCAGGCCGGCCCAGCTCGAGGAGCTCCCGCACTTCCCCGGCGACACCCTGCAGGACAACCTCACCGGCGGCGACCTGTGCATCCAGGCCTGCGCCGACGACCCGCAGGTCGCGATGCACGCGATCCGCAACCTCTCGCGGCTCGCGTTCGGCGTCGCGTCGGTCAAGTGGGCGCAGCTGGGGTTCGGCCGCACCTCGTCGACCACGCGCGACCAGTCGACGCCCCGCAACCTCATGGGCTTCAAGGACGGTACGCGCAACCTCCGCGCGGAGGACACTGACAACGTGCGCGAGTGGCTCTGGTCGCAGGCCGACGACGGCCAGGAGTGGATGGCGGGCGGCACGTACCTCGTGGCGCGCAAGCTGCGCATCCTGGCGGAGATCTGGGACCGCGCGGCGCTGAACGAGCAGGAGACGCTCGTGGGTCGCACCAAGGGCTCGGGTGCCCCGCTCAGCGGTGGCAACGAGTTCACCGAGCCCGACTTCTCGCGCACCGGCTCCGACGGCGAGCCCCTCATCGCGACCGACTCGCACATCGCGCTCGCGCACCCGGACGCGAACGGCGGCGTCATGATGCTGCGCCGCGGCTACAACTACACGGACGGCGCGGACACTCTCGGGCGCCTCGATGCGGGGCTGTTCTTCCTCGCGTTCGTGCGCGACCCCGAGACGCAGTTCATCCCCATGCAGAACGCGATCTCGTCGTCCGACGCCATGACCGTCGAGTACGTGCGCGCCGTGGGCTCTGCGCTCTTCGCCGTCCCGCCGGGCGTGCCCGCGGGCGCGACGCTCGGCGGGGACGACGGCGCGTTCGTGGGGCAGGGTCTGTTCGCCTGAGCCCGCGGGCCACAGGGACGATGCGGCAGGCGCCGGTCCTCCTCGGTCGCCTCAGGTGCCGTGCGGGCCGTCCTCCCGCATGCCGTGCAGACGCCGCGCGACCTCGCTCGACGTCCCCGACAGCGACGGGTACACCGTGAAGGTATCCGCGACCTGATCGACCGTGAGGCGGTTCGCAACCGCGAGCGAGAGCGCGTAGATGTGCTCCGAGGCGCGCGAGCCGACGATGACCGCGCCCAGCACGTGGCCCGTGACGGTGTGGCCGAAGACCTTCACGAAGCCCTGGTCGATGCCGAGCATCTTGGCGCGCGGGTTGCGCGCGAGGTCGAGCCTCTCGACCCGATAGAAGATCCCGCGCGCCTTCAGATCCGCCTCGGAGGCACCGACCGTCGCGATCTCGGGTGCCGTGAACACCGTGGAGGCCATGTGGCCCAGATGGAGGGGCCGCACCGCGTCGCCGAGCGCGTGCGCCATCGCGATGCGCCCCTGGGCCGCCGCGACCGACGCGAGCGGAAGCACCCCGGTGCAGTCACCCGCGGCGTAGACCCCCTGCGCGCTCGTGCGCGAGACCTTGTCGACCGCGATGTAGCCGCGCTCGTCGAGCCGCACGCCCGCCTCCTCGAGCCCCACGCCGTCGGTGTTCGGCACCGAGCCGACCGCCATGAGGCAGTGCGATCCCCGCACCTCGCGCCCGTCCTCGAGCGTGACGACGACCGCATCGTCCGTGCGCGACACGGCCGCCGCCCTGCCGCCCACGAGCTCCATTCCCCGCTCGCGGAACACCGCGGTGATCATCGCCGACGCCTCGGGGTCCTCGCGCGGAAGCACCCTGTCGCCCGACGCGATGAGCGTGACGCGGGAGCCGAGCAGCGCGTACGCCTCGGCGAACTCGGCACCCGTGACTCCCGAGCCGACCACCACGAGGTGCTCGGGCAGCTTCTCGAGCGCGTACAGGTCCGTCCAGGAGAGGATCCGCTCGCCGTCAGGGGCGGCGGACGCGAGCACTCGCGGTCGCGCCCCGAGGGCGAGCAGCACGGCGTCGCCCGTGATCGTCTCGCCCTCGACCTCGACCGCGCGCTCGGCCGTGAGCCGTCCCGCTCCTCGGACCAGACGCACGCCCTCCGAGGAGAGCCGCGCCTCGATGTCCTCACTCTGGCGGGCGACGAGAGCGCGCACGCGCGCGTTGACGGCCGCCAGGTCCACGCGGGTGCGGACGGGCGCCCCGTCCTCCGCGACGATGCCGAGCTCAGGTGCGCGTTCGGCGATGGTGCGCCACTCGGCGGTCGCGATGACCGTCTTGGACGGCACCACGTCCGTCAGCACGGCGTTGCCGCCGAGCCCGTGACGCTCCACGAGCGTCACGTCGGCGCCCGCCTTGCGCGCCACGAGCGCGGCCTCATAGCCGCCTGGACCTCCACCGAGGATCACGACATCGTGCATGCCGCCATCGTGGCACAGCGGGGTGGACGCGTCACCCAGCGACGCCGCCCACGGGAGCCCTGGAACGGCCCCGACTCCCGCATCGTCCCTGCGATGGCACCCGGTCGCGACTAGGCTCGACCTCATGACTGAAGCCCACGACTACGCCGCAGAGGCGGCGCGCGTCCTCGCCGAGAAGACCGGCATCGAGAGCCACGACATCGCCCTGATCCTCGGCTCCGGCTGGGGTGGCGCCGCCGAGCTGCTCGGCGAGGAGATCGCCTCCGTGCCCGCCGCGGAGATCCCCGGATTCACAGGCCACGCGGTCGCCGGCCACCACGCCGTCCACCGCTCGTTCCGCACTCCCAACGGCCGCATCGTGCTGGCCCTGGGCGCGCGCCAGCACTTCTACCAGTCGCGCAACGCCTCGACCGTGGCGCACGCGGTCCGCATGGCCGCCGCCGCGGGCGCGAAGCAGCTCGTCGTCACGAACGGCTGCGGCTCCGTCAACCGCGACTTCGTCCCCGGCACCGTGGTGCTGCTGAACGACCACATCAACTTCACGTCGGCCACGCCGCTCGAAGGCGCGACCTTCGTCGACATGACCCAGACCTACACGCCGCGCCTGCGCGAGCTCGCCCGCACGATCGATGCAGATCTGCCCGAGGGCGTCTACATGCAGTTCACCGGGCCCCAGTACGAGACGCCCGCCGAGGTGCGCATGGCGTCGATCCTCGGCGCCGACCTGGTCGGCATGTCGACCGCGCTCGAGTCGATCGCGGCGCGCGAGGCGGGCATGGAGATCCTCGGCCTGTCGCTCGTGACCAACCTCGCCGCCGGCTTCGGCGGCGAGACCCTCGACCACCAGGAGGTGCTCGACGCCGGCGCCGCCGCGGCTCCCCGCATCTCGCGGCTCCTCGCCGAGATCGTGAAGGAGATGTAGTGATGGACGACGCACTGCTCGAAGCCGCCCTCGCCTGGGTGGACGACGATCCTGACCCCCGCACCCGCGGCGAGCTCCAGGCCGTCATCGCGGGCGCGAAGGTCGGCGACGACAAGGCCCAGGTGGACCTCACGGACCGCTTCCGCGGGATGCTCCAGTTCGGCACCGCCGGGCTGCGCGGCCGCATCGGCGCCGGCCCGAACCGCATGAACCGCGCCGTCGTGATCCGCGCCGCGGCGGGCCTCGCGGCCTTCCTCACGGAGGAGCTCGGCGACGCCCCCGCGCGCGTCGCGATCGGCTACGACGCACGCCACGGCTCCGCGCAGTTCGCGAAGGACACCGCCGCGGTGATGACCGCGGCGGGTCACGAGGCGCTGCTCCTGCCCCGCCTGCTCCCGACGCCCGTGCTCGCCTACGCGACGCGCGTCCTCGACGCCGATGCGGGCGTGATGGTCACCGCGTCGCACAATCCGCCTCAGGACAACGGCTACAAGGTCTACCTGGGCGGACGCGTCGTCACCGACTCCGGTCAGGGCGCGCAGATCGTGCCCCCGTACGACGCGCGGATCGCCGCGCGCATCGAGGCGGTCGAGACCGTCGAGTCCGTGCCCCGCGCCGCCGAGGGCTGGACCGTGCTGGGCGAGGACATCGTCGACCAGTACGTCGCCGCGACCGGCGCCCTCGTCCCCCCGCCCACGGACGACGCCCGTGCCAACCTCCGCATCGTCCTCACGCCCCTGCACGGCGTGGGCGCCTCGACCGTGGAGCGCGTGCTCCGCACCGCGGGCTTCAGCGACCTGCACACCGTCCCGGAGCAGGCGGAGCCCAACCCCGACTTCCCGACCGTGAGCTTCCCCAACCCCGAGGAGAAGGGCGCGATCGACCTCTCCATCGCGCTCGCCGAGTCGGTCGAGGCGGACGTCGTGATCGCGAACGACCCCGACACCGACCGCGCCGCGGTCGCCACGATGATCGACGGCAAGTGGACGATGCTGCACGGCGACGTCGTCGGCTCGCTCCTGGGCGAGCGGGTCGCCTCGCGCGGCGGCCACCCCGAGGGTGCCGTCCTCGCGAACTCGGTCGTGTCGTCGCAGCAGCTGTCCGCGATCGCCTCCCGGTATGAGCTCGGCTACCGCCACACGCTCACGGGCTTCAAGTGGATCTCCCGCGAGCAGGGGCTCGTCTACGGCTACGAGGAGGCGCTCGGCTACTGCGTCGCGCCCGACCTCGTGCGCGACAAGGACGGCATCTCCGCGGCCGTCGTGATGGCCGACTACGTCGCGTCGCTCAAGGCCGAGGGTCGGACCTTGGCGGACGCGATCGACGACCTCGCGCGCGCGTATGGCGTCTATCTGACCAGGCAGGTCTCGGCACGCTTCGCGGACATCTCGCTCATCGGCGAGACGATGGACCGGCTGCTGTCCGCTCCCCCGGCGTCGCTCGGTGGATCCGACGTGGTCGCGACCGACGACATGGGCGAGGGCTTCCAGGGACTGCCCCCGACCACCGGGCTGCACCTCGCCACGGTGTCGGGCGCGCGCGTCATCATCCGTCCTTCCGGGACTGAGCCCAAGGTCAAGGCGTACCTCGAGGTCATCGAGCCGCTCGGTTCCGATGGGGATGTCGGCGCTGCGCGCGCGCGGGCGACCCAGGCGATGGACGCGCTCGACTCGGACGTGCACGCGGCGCTCGGGCTGTAGCGCGGGGGCGGGCTGGAGTCAGCTCCTGCGTTCCTCTCCGTGGCCCCCGCGGGTCCGGCCAGGCTCCTGCGTTCCTCTCCGTGTGGGAAACCCCGCCTGCGACCGGACGTCGCGATAGTGTCACGGCATGCCTGATCTCGCGTTGCGCCCACGTATGCGCGAGCGCCTTCACCCGCGCCTGCGCTGGGTGATCGCGGCGATCGTCCTGATCCCGGCGCTCGTTGCGGCGCCGTGGGCGGTGGTGAGGCTCACCACCGCCTCGTCCGTCTCCGAGGCGGGCACCCCGGCGGAGCATGCCGACGCCGCGCTCGTGCTCGGCGCGCGCGTGTACGAGGACGGCGAGCCGTCGAGGTTCCTGCGCGAGCGCGTCGAGACCGGCGTCGCCCTGTATCTCGACGGCACGGTCGACCTCCTCATCATGAGCGGCGACGGCGAGGACTCGTCGGGCTATGGCGAGCCGACCATCATGCGCGCGCTCGCCGAGTCGATGGGCGTGCCGTCAGACGCGATCGTCGAGGACCCGCTCGGGCTCGACACCTACTCGTCGTGCGCGCGGGCGGGGTCGGTCTACGGCGCCTCGTCGGTGATCGTCGCGACGCAGGAGTTCCACGAGCCGCGCGCGGTGTGGCTGTGCGAGCAGGCAGGGCTCGACGCGCAGGGTCGGTACCCGGCGATCCGGCTCACCAAGTCGACAGTGCTCGGCAACATCCGTGAGGTTCCCGCGATCGCGAAGGCGATGCTGGATCAGGCGCGAGGCCGCGAGGTCACGGCCGAAGGCTGAGTCATCCTCCGACGTACGCCTTGAGGTGCCGCGCGGTGAGCGTCTCCCCCGACGCCACCAGATCGGCCGGCGTGCCCTCGAAGACCACACGCCCGCCGTCGTGGCCCGCGCCAGGGCCGAGGTCGATGACCCAGTCCGCGTGCGCCATCACCGCCTGATGGTG
This sequence comes from Demequina sp. NBRC 110054, assembly GCF_002090115.1. Lineage (NCBI taxonomy): Bacteria > Bacillati > Actinomycetota > Actinomycetes > Micrococcales > Demequinaceae > Demequina > Demequina sp. NBRC 110054. Next base: position 1,664,907 of record NZ_BBRK01000004.1, on the reverse strand, counting down.
CTCGATCACGATCACCGTCTTGTCCGCGTCCACGAGCCTGTCCAGCAGACCGAGCAGGTTCTCGACGTCGGCGAGGTGCAGGCCCGTGGTCGGCTCGTCGAGGACGTAGACGCCGCCCTTCTCTGCCATGTGGGTCGCGAGCTTGAGGCGCTGCCGCTCGCCCCCCGAGAGCGTCGTCAGCGGCTGCCCAAGCGCGAGATAGCCGAGCCCCACGTCATCGAGGTGACCGATGACCTTGGCGGCCGCCGCGTTCTTGGCCTCGCCGTCGGAGAAGAACGCGAGCGCGTCGGCCACCGGCATCTCGAGGACGTCCGCGATCGACCGACCTCCGAGCGTGTACTGGAGGACATCGTCGTTGAAGCGCCGGCCCTCGCACGCCTCGCACACGCTCGCGACGGTCTCCATGACACCGAGCTCGGTGTAGATCATGCCGGCGCCGTTGCACACCGGGCAGGCGCCCTCGGAGTTCGCGCTGAACAGCGCGGGCTTGACGCCGTTGGCCTTCGCGAAGGCCTTGCGGATCGGCTCGAGGACGCCCGTGTACGTGGCCGGATTGGACCTGCGCGAGCCCTTGATGGGGCGCTGGTCGACCTTGACGACCCCCGCATCGTCCGGGATCGAGCCATGGATGAGCGAGGACTTTCCCGAACCCGCGACGCCGGTGACGACCGTGAGGACGCCGAGAGGCACGTCGACGTCGACGTCCTGAAGGTTGTTCGCGGAGGCCCCCTTGATGGAGATGGAGCCCTTGCCCGCGCGCACCGACGTCTTGAGCGCCGCGCGATAGCCCAGGTGGGCGCCGGTGAGGGTGTCGGAGGCCTTCAACCCGTCGACCGTTCCCTCGAAGCAGATCTCGCCGCCCGCGGTGCCGGCGCCGGGGCCGAGGTCGACCACGTGGTCCGCGATGGCGATGGCTTCCGGCTTGTGCTCCACGACAAGGACCGTGTTGCCCTTGTCGCGCAGGCGCAGCAGGAGATCGTTCATGCTCGCGATGTCGTGCGGGTGAAGCCCGATCGTCGGCTCGTCGAACACGTAGGTGATGTCCGTGAGCGACGACCCGAGGTGGCGGATCATCTTGGTCCGCTGCGCCTCTCCCCCTGACAGCGAGCCGGCCGCGCGATCGAGCGAGAGATAGCCGAGCCCGATCTCGACGAACGAGTCGAGCGTGTCGCGCAGGGAGTCGAGCAGCGGACCGACGCCCGGCTCGTCGAGGTCGTGCATCCACGCTGCGAGGTCGGAGATCTGCATCGCCGCGAGCTCATCGATGCCCTTGCCCGCGACCTTCGAGGACCGCGCGAGCGCGCTGAGCCGCGTACCGTCGCAGTCGGGGCAGGTCTGGAAGGTCACCGCGCGATCGACGAATGCCCTGATGTGGGACTGCATCGCGTCCTTGTCCTTGGACAGCATCGACTTGGTGATCTTGGGGATGAGGCCCTCGTAGGTCATGTTGATGCCGGCCATCTTGACCTTGGTCGGCTCCTTGTAGAGAAAGTCGTCGCGCTCACGCTTGGAGTAGTCCTTGATGGCCTTGTCGGGGTCGAGGAATCCAGACTCGGTGTAGATCCGGACCGCCCAGCCGTCTGCGGTGTAGCCCGGGATGGTGAGCGCACCCTCCGCGAGTGACTTCGAGTCGTCGAAGACCTGAGTCAGATCCAGCTCCGAGACCCGCCCCGTGCCCTCGCAGCGCACGCACATGCCTCCCGTGACCGAGTACTCGCGGTGCTCGCGGACCGTCGTGCCGTCCTTGCGGGTCACCGTGGCCGAGCCCGAGCCCGACGAGGTCGCGACGTTGAAGGAGAACGCCTGCGGCGGGCCGACCTGGGGCTGCCCGAGCCGCGAGTACAGGATGCGCAGCATCGCGTGGACGTCCGTGGCGGTGCCGACGGTCGAGCGCACGTTGGCGCCCATCGGCTCCTGGTCGACGATGATCGCCGTCGTGAGCCCCTCGAGGACGTCCACGTCGGGTCGCTGCTGGCTCGGCATGAAGCCCTGGATGAAGGAGCTGTAGGTCTCGTTGATCATGCGTCGGGACTCGGCCGCGATCGTGTCGAAGACCAGGGAGGACTTCCCCGAGCCGGAGACCCCGGTGAACACCGTGAGCCGGCGCTTCGGGAGGTCGACGGAGACGTCCTTGAGGTTGTTCTCGCGCGCGCCGCGGACCTTGATGAGGTCGTGGGCGTCTGCGGCGTGGTCGGTCATGGGGCCTCCTGCGATGGCGCGGGGTCCGGGTCGCTCGCGCTCACGCGGCGATTGTCCCACCAGGGACGATGCGGCGCGCGCCGTTCTCTGGGCGAGCGCCGGCGTCGCCAGGTCGTCGCGCGGGCGTCGCCGGAGCTTCGCGTTGGCTTCGCGCGGGCTCGGGCGCGGTTCAGCGCTGCTGGATGCGGACCATGGTGCCGGCGGGGTCCCGGAAGGCGCAATCGCGCACGCCGTACGGCTGGTCGGTCGGCTCCTGCACCACCTCGGCGCCGGTCGCCTCGATCCGCGCGAACGCCTCGTCGACATCGTCCGTGGCAAGCACGAGCGCCGCGTAGGTGCCCTTGGCCATCATCTCGGCGATCACGCGGCGCTCGTCGTCGGTGATGCCGGGATCTGCGGCCGGAGGGGTGAGGACGACGGTGGTGCCGCCGTCGGACGAGCCGACGGTGATCCACCGCATGGGACCCCCTCCGACGTCATTCAGGACCTCGAATCCGAGCGAGTCGCGGTAGAACGCGAGCGAGGCCTCGGGGTCGGTGTGCGGAACGAACGTGTGCTGAATCGTGAGCTTCATGACTGCGACGCTACGCGCGAGCGAGCGGCGGCGCTTCTCGATTCCTGACCGGTCTCGCCGCTGCCTTGACCACGCAGGTCGGAAGGTCGACCGGATGCGTGGCCGCTCGCTCGCGGTACTCGCTCGGCGGCATGCCGACCAGCTCGGCGAAGCGCGTCGAGAACGTGCCGAGCGAGGAGAAGCCGACCTCGAAGCACGCCTCGGTGACGGAGACATCGCCGCGACGCAGGAGCGCCATCGCCCGCTCGACGCGACGGGTCATGAGATACGAGTACGGCGACTCTCCGTAAGCGGCCTTGAACCGCCTGCTCAGATGGCCGGCCGACATGTGGACACCACGTGCGAGGGCCTCGACGTCGAGAGGCTGAGCATGCTCGCGATCGATGCGGTCCCGGACACGGCGCAGGGTCGCAAGCTCATCGAGTCGGGGGTCGGTCACCCGCTCATGGTCGCACGGGTCGGCGCAGCGTCCTCGGCCAGTGGACTCGGATCGTCCCGGCGCCGCTGCCCGCTCAGTCGGCGACGCCCTCGTCCGCGAGCGCCTCGGCAAGAACGGCCCGCGCGCGGGCGTAGCGGCTGCGCACCGTGGAGGCGGGCTCGTCGAGCACCACAGCCGCCTCGGCCAGCGTGAGCCCCTCCCAATGCCGCAGCCTCACCACTTCGGCCTGGTCGGGTTCGAGCCGCGCGATCGCGTCCCGCACCTCGACCCCACGATCAGCCGCGGGTGCGGCCGTGACCATGGCGTCTCGCAGCGTCGCGACCAGGCGGCTGCGCCGACGACCTGCACGTCCAGTGTTGGCCGCCGTCATCCGTGCGACCCCGAAGAGCCATAGGCGCGCCTCCTGCAGATCGGGTGGCATGTCCGCGGCGCGTCGCCAGGCCGTGGCGAACGTCTCCGCGAGGGCGTCAGCCGCATCGTCTCGCCCGACACGTCGCTCGAGGTACGCGAGGAGGTCGTCGCCGTGGGCGCGCAGCGCCTCCTCCGCGTCAGTCATGGGACTCGATGGAGTCGTAGTCGTCCGATTCGGCGGGGACCAGGGCGGGGCATCGTTCCTCGCCGGAGATGCTCAACCCGTCGATCTCGTAACCGTCCTCCTCGAGCTGCGCGTACATCGCGTCCACAGCGGCGTCCCACACCGCATCGTGGTAGGCGACGTCATCCGACCAGTACGGTGTGCCGGGGCCTGCGTCCACCGTCTGCCCGTCTGCGAGCTCCGCCGTCCTGACAGCGTCCACCAGGTCGCCGACCTGGGCGGCGATCGCCGGCTCGAGTATCTCCAGGAGGTCGGGCTGCGCGAGGAACTCCTCAGCGGCCGCGACCGACTCCTCGGGCCCGTAGATGTTGCCGATGATCCCCGTGCACACCGCCCCGCTGGGGAGCATGTAGGACAGCTCGGTCACCGCATCGTCAGCCCACCAGGACTCCCAGGGACGACTCTCGGCGGTGGCCACGCCGCCAGCGCCGAGGAGCAGCGCCGCCCCACCGAACGCCGCCCAGGTGCGCCACGAGCGCCGAGGCCGCGCGGGATGCACGTCGTCGAGCAGTGCACCCATCGCCGCGGAGCGCTCACGCGTGACGGCCGACACCTGTGGCGCGGAACCGTCGAGGAGCGCGTCGAGCGCCTCGTTCTCTCGGTCCTGGTAGTTCATTGACTCCTCCTACGACATCGGCCCTTCACCCCGTACATGTCCGGAGGAAGGGCCGATGACGACGAAGAGAAGAAGAAAATCAGTACCCGCCGTCGCCCTCGGTCTCGGCGACCACGCCATCCAAGCCATCGAGCACCGCGGCAGTGCCGGACAGGCCCAGGCGCGTCGCGCCGGCCTCGATCATCGCGAGCGCGGCCTCCGAGGTGCGGATGCCGCCCGAGGCCTTGACGCCGAGGCGGCCACCGACGGTCTTCGCCATGAGCTCCACGGCGTGCACCGAGGCGCCGCCCGCGGGGTGGAAGCCGGTCGAGGTCTTCACGAAGTCAGCGCCCGCGGCCTCCGAGGCCTCGCACGCGCCCACGATCGCCTCATCCGTGAGCGCGGCCGACTCGATGATGACCTTGAGGATCTTGCCCTCGGGCACCGAGGCGCGCACGGCGGCCACGTCGGCCTGGACGTCCTCGAAGCGGCCCTCGTTCGCGGCGGCGATGTCGATCACCATGTCGACCTCGTCGGCGCCCTGCTCGATGCTGAGCGCGGCCTCGGCTGCCTTGACCGACGAGTGGTGCTTGCCGGACGGGAAGCCGCACACCGTGGCGACCGCGAGGCCCTCGGGCGTGGCGATCGGAAGCATCGAGGGCGAGACGCACACGGAGAAGACGCCGAGCGAGGCACCCTCCGCGACGAGCGCCGCGACGTCGGCCGGGGTCGACTCGGGCTTGAGGAGGGTGTGGTCGACGTACTGGGCGAGCTCGGAACGCGTAAGAGTCATGGGACCAGCCTAGGCGCTCGCGCCGCACCGAGCGGAATGCAGGAGCCACGCCGACCCCACCGGCAACGCTGCGGGGAATGCAGGAGCGGGACCTAGTCGTCCATCCCGTAGCCGGCGACGATGAAATCCGCGAGGTCAGCGCGCTCGTCGTACGGCAGGAACGCGCCCCATGCGGCGGCGAGCGTCGCCTCGAACAGGTCCGCCTTGGTCCAGCCCACGTCGATCAGGTCGGAGAACTCGCTGACCATGTCGACGCCTGACATGAGCTTGTCGTCCGTGTTGATCGTGATCGCGAAGCCCAGGTCGCGCAGCTCGTGCATGGGGTGCTCGGCGATCGACTCCGCCGCGCCCGTGTGCACGTTGGACGTGGGGCAGATCTCGAGCGGGATCTGCTGGTCGAGCACGTACTGCGCGACGTGCCCGAAGATCGGCATCTCGGTGCCGAAGTCCGTGATGTCCTCCGTGATCCTCGCACCGTGCCCGATGCGGCGCGCTGCGCCGAGGCCGAGCGCCTGCGCCAGGGAGTCGACCCCGTCGGCCTCGCCCGCGTGGATGGTCACCGGGAACAGCTCGTCCCGCAGCAGCGTGAACGCCGGGGCGTGCTTGGCGGGCGGGAAGCCGGCCTCGGGCCCCGCGATGTCGAAGCCGACGCAGCCGGTCCCCCAGTTCGCGAGGGCGAGCTCGGCGACCTCGAGTGAGCGGCTGTTCTGCCGCATCGCGCACAGCAGCGCGGCCGCACGGATCGTGTAGCCCTCCTCGAGCGCGTCGGACACGCCCTCCTCGATCCCGAGCGTCACCGCGTCGACGACCTCCTGCATGATGAGCCCCTGCTGGGTGTGCAGCTCGGGCGCGTAGCGCAGCTCGAGGTAGATGACGCCGTCGCGGGCGTGATCGATCACGGCCTCGCGCGCGATGCGCGTGATGTTCGCTGCGCTCTGCATCACCGCGGAGGTGTGCGTGAACGCCTCGAGGTAGCGCACCAGGTCGCCCGAGTTCGAGTTCGCGATGAAGTGCTTCGACAGCAGGTCGGCGTCGCCGGACGGCAGCTCGTAGCCGATCTCCTCGGCGAGCTCGATGAGGGTCTCCGGGCGGAGTCCGCCGTCGAGGTGATCGTGGAGGACGACCTTGGGGAGGGCACGGATCTCGTCCGGGGTGAGAGTCATGGCCTCAGGCTAGACGGAAGGCGCGGGCGAGGGCAGCACCAGCCACGCGACGCGGCTCCAGTTGCCCAGGCCCGGACGGCGAGGACCTGGGCCAGAGAACGCCTCCTCGCTCAGGCGCACAAGCGAGCCGCGACCGGGCTCGTAGGCGAGGAAGGCATCGTCCATGGCCGCGACCAGGAGGACGACGTGCCGGGGCACGACGGTCTCGAGCCCCAGGTCCGAGTCCCCCGCGGAGTACAGCACCACCGGGAGCCCGTCGGCGAGCGCTGCCGACGCGTGGGCGGTCAGGGCGTCGGCCGCCTCGGGCGAGCGGTCGTCGAGCATCGCCGAACGGTAGCGGATGCCGAAGGGACGCACGAGCCTCGCGACGGACCACGGCGGCGTCCCGAGGCTGCGCGGCCACGGGAATGGTCCGACCGCACGATCGGTCGCCACGGTGTGCTGACCTCGCTGAAGCGCGCGCCAGCGGCCGTCGACGTCTCCTCGCTCGCCGCCGCCGTGGATAAGCGCGGCGGCCACCGCCTCGGGCGTGTAGCCCGCGAAGTACCGCCCCGTGACCACCCAGATCGCGACGAAGGGATCGGAAGCGACGTGCAGCATGCCGAGCACGGCCGCGCCGCACGTCGTCTGGTCCACCTGCCGTGCGGTGACGACGCCGAGGGCCACCGGCCCCTCGCTGCGCGCGCCCGAGGACGCGAACGCGTCGCGCGCCGCGGCCTTCGCGTCGTCATGAAGGCGGCGCCAGGACGATGCGAGGGCCGCGATCGCGTCGACCGGCGCCCCGGTCGCGCCGGCTCGGACGACGACGTCTCCGTCCTCGGCAAGCTCGGCGAGCGCGGTCTCGAGGGCGCGCCTGTCGGCCAGGGACGATGCCGCGAGTCGCCGCTCCCACGCGCGCGCGGCAGCACCGACACCCGACGGCACGAGCGCGTGCGCGCGTGCCACCGCAGCGTCCGACAGCCAGCGTCTCCCCCAGCCCAGCGGCCGGAGCGCGCGGGCGACGACCGACGTGAGCGTCCAGCCCATCAGGCCGTGAGCGCGCCGACCGAGTCCAGCAGGATCGTGCGCTCGGGGGCCGAGTCGCCGATCTCGATCGCGCCGTCGCCGCCGCAGGCCTCGGAGAGGGCCTGGAGGCCGCGGGGCATGCGATCGGGGGTGTCGGTGTGCAGCGTCGCGATCACGTCGCCGGCCTTGACCGCCTCGCCCAGCGTCTTGTGCAGGAAGACTCCCGCACCCGCCTGGACCGGGTCCTGCTGACGCGCGCGACCGGCGCCCAGGCGCCACGCGGCGACGCCGACGCCGAGGGCGTCCATGCGCGTGATCACGCCGTCGCGCTCGGCGACGACGTCCTCCGTGTGAGTCGCGACCGCCATCGGGGCCTCGGGGTTGCCGTCCTGCGCGCGGATCATCGCCTTCCAGGCGTCCATCGCGCGGCCGTCCTTGAGCGCCTCGGCGGGGTCGACGTCGGTGACGCCCGCGCCCGCGAGCATCTCGCGCGCGAGCGCGACCGTGAGCTCGACGACGTCCGCGGGCCCGCCTCCTGCGAGCACCTCGAGAGACTCGGTGACCTCGAGGGCGTTGCCGATGCCACGGCCCAGGGGCGTGGACATGTCGGTGAGCAGCGCGGAGGTGCGGACTCCCGCGTCGGTGCCGAGGTCGACCATCGTGCGCGCGAGCTCGCGTGCCTGGTCGATGTCCTTCATGAACGCGCCGGTGCCGACCTTGACGTCGAGCACGAGCACGCCCGTGCCCTCCGCGATCTTCTTCGACATGATCGACGACGCGATGAGCGGGATCGCCTCGACCGTGCCGGTGACGTCGCGCAGCGCGTAGAGCTTCTTGTCCGCGGGCGCGAGGCCGGAGCCTGCGGCGCACACCACGGCGCCGACGGACTCGAGCTGGCTCATCATCTCCTCATTGGTGAGCGCGGCGCGCCAGCCGGGGATCGACTCGAGCTTGTCGAGCGTGCCGCCCGTGTGACCGAGGCCGCGACCCGACAGCTGCGGGACCGCGACGCCGCACGCCGCGACGAGGGGCGCCAGAGGAAGGGTGATCTTGTCGCCGACGCCGCCCGTCGAGTGCTTGTCCGCGGTGGGACGCGATAGGGACGAGAAGTCCATGCGCTCGCCCGTCTCGATCATCGCCTGCGTCCAGCGAGCGATCTCGGCGCGCGTCATGCCGCGCTGCAGGATCGCCATGGCGAGCGAGCTCATCTGCTCGTCGGCCACCACCCCACGCGTGTAGGCGTCGATGACCCAGTCGATCTGGTCGTCGGTGAGGGTGCCACCGTCACGCTTGGTGACGATGACGTCGACGGCGTCGTGCCGCTCTGCCATGGGGATCAGCTCTCCTCGAGGTGCTGCGGGCCGAAGGCCCAGGGAAGGATGTCGGTCATCGTGAGGGTCCCCTCGGGACCGTCGATGAGCAGCTCGTCGCCGCCGAACTCGTACAGCAGCTGGCGGCAGCGGCCGCACGGCTGCAGGGGCGATCCCGCCGCGTCGACGCACGCGAACGCGATCAGGCGCTTGCCGAGCGCGTCGGTGTGGAGCTTGGACACGAGTGCGCACTCGGCGCACAGCGTGAGCCCGTAGCTCGCATTCTCGACGTTCGCGCCGGTGACGATGTTGCCCGTATCAGTCAGCGCCGCGGCGCCCACCTTGTACTTCGAATAGGGGACGTACGCACGGGACGATGCCTCACGCGCCGCGGCGCGAAGGGTGTCCCAGTCGATGTCTGGCATGCGACCTTCTTGTCGGGGACGTTACTTCTTGTAGGGCTGGTTCTCGGCGGCGGGCGGGCGCACGTGGCCCACGAGGCCCGCGACCGCGAAGATCGTCGCGAGGTACGGCAGCATCGCCAGGAACTGCGAGGGGATCGACGTGCCGATGATGCCGAACTGCTCGCGCAGCGAGTCGGCGAAGCCGAAGAACAGCGCCGCGGCGAGGGCGCCCTTGGGGCTCCAGCGGCCGAGGATCATCGCGGCGAGGGCGATGTAGCCCTTGCCTCCCGTCATCTCCTTGTTGAACGCGAGGCCCGAGGCGACGGTGAAGAACGCACCGCCGAGACCCGCGATCGCGCCGCCCAGGACGGTGTTGCGCACGCGCGTGCGGTTCACCTTGATGCCGACGGTGTCCGCCGCCTTGGGGTGCTCGCCGACGGAGCGGACGCGCAGGCCCCAGCGCGACTTGAACAGCATGATGTTGAGCACGATGACGAGCGCGTACATCGCGTAGACCAGCAGGTTCTGGTCGAAGAACACGGGGCCGATCACCGGGATGTCCGACAGCAGCGGGATGGGCAGGTCGGGAAGGCCGATGCGCTGGTTGAGGTCCGCGTTCTCCTTCATCATCGTGCCGTAGAAGAAGTTCGTGAGGCCCACCGCGAGCACGTTGAGCACGACACCGACGACGATCTGGTCCACCCAGTAGCGGACCGAGAACAGCGCGAGGAGCAGCCCGAGGAACGCTCCCGCGACCGGTGCGGCGATGAGGCCGATGTAGGCGCCCGCGGTGCTCGAGCCCGTGGCCGTCGCTGCGATGCTGCCGACGAGCGCGGCCATGAACGCGCCGGAGAGCAGTTGGCCCTCGATCGCGATGTTGACGATTCCCGAGCGCTCGCAGACCACGCCGGCGAGCGCGCCGAACACGAGCGGCGTCGCGAGGACGACCGCGCCGATGAGGAGGCCCGTGACCTGGATCGACGTCGAGCTCTTGCCCGCGCCTGCCCACACGAGGATCGCGAAGACGAGCGCGACGCCGTAGACGATCGGGAGCCACACGCCGAGCGTGCGGCGGTTCGCGACGGCCCAGGCCGACAGGCCCGCAAGCGCGAGCATCAGCAGCGTCGCGAGGATCACGAACAGCTGCGAGGGGGCGTGCCACACCGGGATCTGGATCGCGTCGTTCTTGCGGGAGAGCACGAAGCGGGTGACGGTGCCGCCGGGCGTGTCGAGCACGAGCAGGAGGAACGAGACGAGTCCGACCGCGCCGAGCAGGATCGGCATCTTCCAGCTCTTGGGAGTCTCGACGATGGCCTCCGGCTCGTGCGTCTGAGGGGCCTCGAGGGTCGCGGTCATGCTGCCACCACCTTCTCGTTCGTCGGGGTGGGCAATCGGAAGAGGAACCTCACGAGCGGAGGCGCCGCAATGAACAGCACGATGAGCGACTGGAGGATCAGCACGATGTCGACCGGGAGTCCGGCGGCGACCTGGAGCGTCGGGCCGGACGCCTTGAAGGCGCCGAACAGGATGCCGGCGAAGACTGTGCCCATCGGCCTCGAGCGGCCGAGCAGCGCGACGGTGATCGCATCGAAGCCGAACGATCCGGCGATGCCGGTCGTGAGCGACTTCTCGGTGCCGAGCATCTGCGCGGAGCCCGCGAGACCCGCGAGCGCACCCGCGATCGTCATGACCGCGATGATCCCGAAGGACACGTTCATGCCCGCGGTGCGCGCGGCGCGCGGGTTCGCGCCCACGGCACGGAAGCGGAAGCCCCACGTCGAGCGCTCCATGAGCCACCACACGCCGAACGCCGCGGCGATCGCGAGGAGGAAGCCCAGGTGGAGGCGGTAGCTCGAGCCGAGGATGAGCGGGTACTGCGCCGACGCGTCGATGATCGGCGACTGCAGGTTGTCCGAACCTGGGCGCTGGAAGGCGTCCTGGCTGAGGGCGAACGCGAGCAGGTTGGCGGCCACGTAGTTGAGCATGATCGTGACGATCACCTCGTGCGCGCCGGTCTTGGCCTTGAGGATGCCAGGGATGAAGCCCCAGATCGCTCCGCCGAGAGCGCTCGCCACGACCGCGACGAGCAGGTGGAGGCCGACCGGCAGGTGCCACGCGAAGCCGACCCAGCCGCCGAGCATCGCACCCATGATGATCTGGCCCTGCGCACCGATGTTGAACAGGCCCGCACGGAAGCCGATGCCGAGGCCCAGGCCCGCGAAGATCAGCGGGGTGGCCATCGTCAGCGTCTCGGTGAACGGCTTGAACTGCTGGACGAAGGTGTCCGCGCTGTAGTTCCACACGGAGCCGCGGAACATCGCGGTGTAGGCGCTCGAGACCGCGTCCCAGGCCGCGGAGAACGTGTCCATCGGGCGGGAGAAGAAGTAGCCCGCGGCCTCTCGGACGTCGGAGTCCGCGAAGATGATGAGCAGTCCGCCGATGATCATCGACGCGACGACCGCCATGACCACGACGAGCGCCGAGCTCTCGGCGATCTCCCTCAGGAGCCCGCGCCAGTCGCGCGAGCCCTCCGCTGGCGACTCGTCGTCCTTCTTCACTGCGTCGGCGCTCACGCGGCCGCCTCCTCGTGTGCTCCGGCCATCATGAGGCCAAGGGTGTCGCGATCGGTGTCGGGCGGGACGATGCCGACGATCTCGCCGTGGTACATCACCGCGATGCGGTCGGCGAGGGCGAGCACCTCGTCGAGCTCGGCGCTCACGATGATGACGGCCGCGCCGTTGTCTCGCTCGGCGATGATGCGCTTGTGGACGAACTCGATCGAGCCGACGTCCAGACCGCGCGTGGGCTGCGAGGCGATCAGCAGCTTGAGCGGGCGCGACATCTCGCGCGCGAGCACGACCTTCTGCTGGTTTCCGCCCGAGAGCGAACCTGCGGTCTGCTCGATCGACGTCGTGCGGACGTCGAACTGCTCGACGTGCTTCTCGGCCTCCTCCGCGATCGTCTTCGGCTGGAGTGCCATGCCCTTCGCGTAGGGCGCCACGTCGTGGAGGTCGAGGATCAGGTTGTTGGCGATCGTGAAGTTCGCCACGAGGCCGTCCTCGGTGCGGTCCTCGGGAACGAAGCCCATGCCCGAGTGCAGGGTCTCCTTGATCGACTTGCCGGTGAGCAGCTCGCCGTCGAGTGTCGCGGTGCCGCTCGTCGTCGGGACGACGCCGAGCAGCGCCTCCGCGAGCTCGGTCTGGCCGTTGCCCTGGACGCCCGCGATCGCGAGGATCTCCCCCGCGTGCACGTCGAAGCTCACGTGCTTGAGGCGCGCGATGCCATCCTCGTCGACGACGGAGAGGTCCTCGACCGCGAGCATGACGTCGCCGGGAGTCGCCGGATCCTTGTCGACGGTCATCGACACGTCGCGGCCGACCATGAGGGAGGCGAGCTCCTCCTGCGAGGCGGTGGGCTCGGCCGTGCCGACCACCTTGCCACGGCGGATCACCGTGATGGTGTCCGCGACGGCCTGCACCTCGCGAAGCTTGTGGGTGATGAGGACGACGGCCGTGCCCGCGTCACGAAGGTCCTTCACGATCGCGAGGAGCTCGTCGGTCTCCTGCGGGGTGAGGACGGCGGTCGGCTCGTCGAGGATGAGCACCTTCGCGTCGCGCGAGAGCGCCTTGATGATCTCGACGCGCTGCTGGGCGCCGACGGGCAGGTCCTCGATGACCGCGTCGGGGTCGACGTCGAACTTGAAGCGGTCGGAGATCTCCTTGACCTTGGCGCGTGCCGCCTGGATGTCCAGGAGCTTCGCGGGGCCCCTGACCTGCTCGTGGCCGAGCATGACGTTCTCCGCGACCGTGAAGGGCGGGACGAGCATGAAGTGCTGGTGAACCATGCCGATACCAGCGGCCATGGCGTCACCGGGGCCCTCGAAGTCCGTAGGCGCATCGTCCAGGAGGATCTCGCCCTCGTCGGCGTCATAGAGGCCGAAGAGCACGTTCATGAGCGTCGACTTGCCCGCGCCGTTCTCGCCCAGGAGGGCGTGGACCGTACCCGATTCGACCACCAGATCGATCGCGTCGTTCGCGGTGAAGGTGCCGAAGCGCTTCGTGATCCCCTTCAGTTCGAGCTTCACTCGTCACTGCCTTTCGAAGGTGTCCCAGTGCCCCCTGACCCGGGGCGTCGCACAGTGTCAGTCAAGCACGAGGGGCGCGCCGCGTCCACGCAGCGCGCCCCTCGCGTCGGACCTGGTCCGACAGGTGTTGCTTACGGCTCGATGGAGCCGTCGATGATGCCGGCCTTGATCTCCTCGAGCGCGGCGAGCGTGTCGTCGTCGAGAGCGCCATCGGCCCAGTCGGCCACGCCGACGCCCTCGTTCTCGAGCGTGCCGACGTAGTTCTCGTTGGTGAAGTTGCCGTTGGCAGCCTCAGAGACGACGTCGTAGACCGACGGGCCCATCTCCTTCAGGACCGAGGTCAGGATGATGTCCGCGTAGTCGGTCGCGGACAGCGTCCAGTCGGAGTCCACGCCGATGATCCAGGTGTCGCCGGCCTCCTGAGCGGCGGCGGCGGCACCGAGACCCACGGGGCCCGCGACCGGGAGGATGATGTCCGCACCCTGGTCGATGAAGCCCTGCGCGACCGACTGGCCCTTGGTCGTGTCGGAGAAGTCGTCGGTGAAGGAGCCGGTCTCGCCGTCCCAGCCGAGGACCTCGACGGCCGCGTCCATCTCCGAGTTGTAGTACTCGACGCCCGCGAGGAAGCCGTCCATGAAGATCGTCACGGTCGGGATCTGCATGCCACCGAAGGTGGCGACGACGCCGGTCTCCGAGGCGGCGGCGGCACCGTAGCCCGCGAGGAACGCGGCCTGGTCGGTCTCGTAGGTGAGGCCCTTGACGTTGTCGAGGGGCTCCTCGTACGAGGAGTCGATGATCGCGAAGTACGAGTCGGGGTTCGCCTCGGCCGCGGCGGCGGTCGCGTCGGCGAGCAGGTAGCCGACCGTGATGGTCAGGTCGCAGCCGTCGGCGACCATCGCGGAGATGTTCGGCTCGAAGTCGGCCTCGGAGGTCGACTCGGCGGTGTTGGTCTCGAGACCGAGGTCGGCGGCGACGGTCTGAAGACCCTCGTAACCGGCCTGGTTGAACGAGGCGTCGTCGAAGCCGCCCGAGTCCGAGACCATGCAGGCCTTGAAGTCGATCGAGGTGGTCGCCTCAGCGGACTCGGAGGCCGAGGACTCGGTCTCCTCCGGGGCGGCCGAGCAAGCGGCGAGCGCGAGCGCCGACACGGCGGCGAGCGCACCGAAGCGCGTCATGTTCTTCATGAGTGTGGTTCCTCACTATGTCTGGCCAAAGCGACGCCAGGCTATGCGTCGAACGCCACCCTACGCGCGAATTGTTTCGGAAAACTGCTCGTTATCAAGACGTGAGTAACGAATCGGTGACGATCCGGCACTTGGACGCAGGTTTGGACGGTCGTGAACTCCCTTGACCGACGTCTTGGACGCTCATCCAGCGTTGTTGGACACCCGGGCACACCGACCACCCCGCTGTGGGCTGACACGAGGCGAGCGCGGCGGACCCTAGAGTCCCGCGGACGCGTGCTTGACCGCCTGCGCCTGGGGGCGGGTCGTGATCAGCAGCGCCTCGTCGGTGATGACGACCACCGCGTCCTTCACCCCCACGATCGCGACGGGCTTGGTGCCCCCCATGACGAGCGCGCCAGGCGCGTCCACGAGCTTGACCGGCTCCTTGCGGTCGACCTTGATGAGGCCCTCGGAGTCCGGGGTGAGCATGCCCGCGAGCGAGTCGAAGTCGCCGATGTCGTGCCACCCGAGCGAGGCGGGCACCACGGCGACGCCGCCCTCGAGCGCGACGGGCTCGGCGATCGCGTTGTCGATCGCGATCTTGGTCAGCGTCGGCCACAGCTCGTCGAGCGTCGCGTCCCGCTCCGGGGTGTCCCATGCGGCGGCGATGCGGCGCACGCCGTCGTGGATCGCGGGCTGCAGGCGCTCGAGGTGCCCCAGCAGCACGTCGGTGCCGACCACGAACATTCCGGCGTTCCACACGTATCCGCCGTCGGCAAGCATCTGCGCGGCGGTCTCGGGGTCGGGCTTCTCGGTGAACTCCGCAACCTCCATCGCGCCATCGACGCCGTCCAGTCCCGGCCCCTGCTTGATGTAGCCGAAGGCGCTCGAGGGCTCGGTCGGCTGGATGCCGATCGTCACGATCTTGCCCGTGCGCGCGGCCTCGACCGCGGTCGTCACGGCGGTCGCGAAGGCCTCGGTCTCCGTGATGACATGATCCGCGGCGAACGAGCCCATGATCGACGGGCCGCGGCGCTGCTCGATGATCGCCGCCGCGAGCGCGATCGCCGCCATCGAGTCGCGCGGGCTCGGCTCGGAAATCAGATGATCGGCGGGCACCTGCGGCACCTGGGCGGCCACCGCGTCGGCGTGGCGCGCGCCGGTCACGATGTAGACCTCGTCGGTGAGCGCCGACAGGCGCGTCACCGTGTCCTGGATGAGGGTGCTGCCCGTGCCGAGCAGGTCCAGCAGGAACTTCGGTCGGGTGGGCTGCGAGAGGGGCCACAGCCGTGAGCCCACGCCCCCTGCGGGGACGACGGCGACGAGATCGGACGGAAGCGCGTGTCGAGCAGTCGTATCGGTCACAGACCCAAGACTAGGATGACGAATGGTTCACCCGTCAACGATGAAGGGATGCCCGTGTCCCCCGCACCAACGCTCTATCGCGGCCATGAAGGCATGTGGATGTGGCTCATCCACAGGTCGACTGGCGTCGCGATCTTCTTCTTCCTGCTCATCCATGTCCTCGACACGGCCCTCGTGCGCGTCTCGCCTGAGGCCTACAACGAGGTGATCGGCACCTACAAGACCCCGATCTATGGGCTCGTGGAGGCCGGCCTGGTCGCGGCGATCCTGATCCACGCGTTCAACGGGCTGAGGATCATCGCCGTGGACTACTCGACGTGGGCGCTGCGCCACCAGAAGAAGCTGGCATGGGGCGTATGGATCATCTTCGTGATCCTCATGGCGGGCTTCCTGCCGCGCCACCTCATGCACGTGTTCGGAGGTGCATGATGGCTGCCCCCGAGCTGATCGACCCCAAGCCCCGCATCCGGTCGGGTCGCACGCGCCGCAAGGCCGAGCGCTGGTCGTGGATGTTCATGCGCGGATCGGGCGCCTTCCTGATGGTGCTGATCTTCACGCATCTCTTCGTCAACCTCATGACCGGGGACGGCGTCAGCCAGATCGACTTCGCGTTCGTCGCAGGCAAGTGGGCCTCGCCCGTGTGGCAGGTGTGGGACCTGCTCATGCTGCTGCTCGCGATGCTGCACGGCGGCAACGGGATGCGCCTGCTGATCAACGACTACGCTCACAATAAGACCTGGCATTCGGTGCTCATGGGCGCGCTGGGCGTCGCGGTGACGGTCGTCATCGTCCTCGGCGCGCTGGTGATCTTCACCTTCGACCCGTGCCCCGTCGACGCCGACATGTCCCTGCTCCCCAGCTTCTGCGAGGATGTTCTTCAATGACCCTTCACGAGTACGACGTCGTCATCGTCGGCGCCGGTGGTGCCGGCATGCGCGCGGCCCTCGAGAGCTCGCAGCGGGCGCGCACCGCCGTGATCTCGAAGCTCTACCCCACGCGCTCCCACACGGGTGCGGCGCAGGGCGGCATCGCCGCCGCGCTGAGCAACGTCGAGGACGACAACGCCGAGTGGCACACGTTCGACACGATCAAGGGCGGCGACTACCTGGTCGACCAGGACGCGGCCGAGATCCTGTGCACCGAGGCGCCCCAGGCGGTGCTCGACCTCGAGAACATGGGCCTGCCGTTCAACCGGACCGAGGACGGTCACGTGGACCAGCGCCGCTTCGGCGGCCACACTCGCAACCACGGCGAGGCCGCGGTGCGTCGCGCCTGCTACTCGGCCGACCGCACGGGCCACATGATCCTCCAGACGCTGTACCAGCAGTGCATCAAGCAAGAGGTCGAGTTCTTCAACGAGTTCTACGTCCTCGAGCTGGTCCTGGACAAGGACCCGCAGTCCACCCCGGACGATGAGACGGTCTCGGTCGCCGGGGTCGTCGCCTACGAGCTCGCGACGGGCGAGGTCCACACGTTCCGCGCGAAGTCGGTGCTGTTCGCCACGGGTGGCGCCGGCAAGGTCTTCAAGACGACGTCGAACGCCCACACCCTCACGGGCGACGGCATGGCGATCGCGTTCAACGCGGGGCTTCCGCTCGAGGACATGGAGTTCTTCCAGTTCCACCCGACGGGCCTGGCCGGTCTCGGCATCCTGCTGTCGGAGGCCGCACGAGGCGAGGGCGGCATCCTGCGCAACAGCGAGGGCGAGCGCTTCATGGAGCGCTACGCGCCCACGATCAAGGACCTCGCGCCGCGCGACATGGTGGCGCGCGCGATGGCCAACGAGGTGCGCGAGGGCCGCGGCTGCGGTCCGCACAAGGACTATGTGCTCCTGGACCTCACTCACCTCGAGCCCGCGCACATCGACGCCAAGCTTCCCGACATCACGGAGTTCGCGCGCACATACCTGGGCGTCGAGCCCTACACCGAGCCCGTGCCTGTGTACCCCACCGCGCACTACGCGATGGGCGGCATCCCCACGACGGTCCACGGCGAGGTGCTGCGCAACAACACGAGCAAGGTGAACGGCCTCTACGCGGCCGGCGAGTGCGCATGCGTGTCCGTTCACGGCGCCAACCGCCTCGGCACCAACTCGCTGCTCGACCTCAACGTGTTCGGTCGCCGCGCGGGCATCGCCGCCGCGGAGCACGCGCTCGCCACGGACGAGGCCGCGCCGCTCGACGAGTCGGCGGCCACGCCGCTGATCGAGACTGTCGAGCGCCTGCGCTCGACAGTCGGCACAAGCGGCTCGGAATCGATCGCGGCGCTGCGCAAGGAGCTCCAGGAGACGATGGACAGGAACGCCCAGGTGTTCCGCGACGAGACGTCGCTCACCACGGCGCAGGAGGACATCGCGAGACTGCGCGAGCGTTACGCGAGCATCGCGATCCACGACCGAGGCAAGCGGTACAACACCGATCTGCTCGAGGCGATGGAGCTCGGCTTCCTGCTCGAGCTGTCCGCGGTCGTCGTGCTCGGCGCCCTCAATCGCAAGGAGTCCCGCGGCGGCCACTACCGCGAGGACTACCCCACCAGGGACGACGAGAACTTCATGCAGCACACCATGGTCTACGGCGAGGACGACGGGCTCCGGCTCGACTACAAGCCGGTCGTGGTGACGCGGTACCAGCCGATGGAACGCAAGTACTGAGAGGGAGGTTCACATGACTGCCACTGCCGACGCCACGACGCCCGCGGGCGAGGTCCCTTCCTTCGAGGTCACGCTCCGCATCCGCCGCATGAACCCCGAGGGCACCTCGGAGCACGCTGCGGGCGAGGAGTACTGGGAGGAGTTCCGCGTCAAGGCGCACGCGACCGATCGCGTGCTCGATGCGCTCCACATGGTCAAGTGGGACCAGGACGGCTCGCTCGCCTTCCGGCGGTCCTGCGCGCACGGCGTGTGCGGCTCCGACGCGATGCGCATCAACGCGCGCAACCGCCTCGCATGCAAGACGCTGCTCAAGGACCTCAACCCTGCGAAGCCCATCCTGATCGAGCCGATCAAGGGCCTGCCGGTGGAGAAGGACCTCATCGTCGACATGGAGCCGTTCTTCGCGTCGTACCGCGAGATCATGCCGTTCCTCATGACCGACGGGCCGGCCCCCGAGCGCGAGCGGCTGCAGACCCCCGCCGAGCGCGAGCGCTACGACGACACCACGAAGTGCATCATGTGCGCCGCGTGCACGTCGGCGTGCCCGGTGTTCTGGACCGACGGGCAGTTCTTCGGCCCGCAGGCGATCGTCGGCGCGCACCGCTTCATCTTCGACTCGCGCGACGAGGGCCAGTGGGACCGCCTCGAGGTCCTCAACGACAAGGCCGGGGTGTGGAAGTGCCGCACCGCGTTCAACTGCACCGAGGCCTGCCCGCGCGGCATCGAGGTGACGAAGGCGATCTCCGAGGTCAAGAAGGCTCTCAACACGGGCGAGATCTAGCCACTGCTGTGCGAGAGGGCCGGGACGCGCGTCGTCCCGGCCCTTTCGCTTCCCTCGCGGGCGAGCCCGCGTCGGCCGACCCCTAGATCGCGCAGGTCTCCATCGACAGGGTGGCCGACTCGGAGGTGTCGCCGTCGTAGAGGGTGAGCGCGGCGACGGCGTCGAGGCAGACGAACCCGCTGTCCCCGATCGGCAGGACGTCGTCGAGCTCCACGACCTGGTCCGTGTTCGCGGCGGTGAAGGACGACGTCGCCTGCGGACCGTCGGTGACCGCGGCGCCGTCCTCGAAGCCGAAGGACAGCTCCAGGGCGCACGTCGGCATGCTCTCGGTCGCGGGCACCTCAGCGCCCAGCGCGTCGGCCGCCGAGCAGCTGGGCTCGAAGCCCCAGCGCGCGTCGGCCGCGTCGATGACGACCGGAGCACCGCCGCAGCCGTCGGTGAACTCGAGCGCGAGCTTGGGCGACACGACGTCGGCGTCGACCTCGCCCGTGTCCGAGAAGCCCGCCGCCCACTGGCTGCCGTCGTCGTAGCCGCTGGCCTCTCCGACCAGCTCCCCCGACACCGTCCAGTGCACGCACACGTCGCCCACCAGCTCCTGGCCCGAGTCCTCGAACGAGGCGACGTAGTCGTAGGTCTCGACGTGCGGGGCGGCCGCCCAGATGGCGAAGCCCAGCACGATGGCCGCGACGACCGGCACTGCCAGCAGCAGCTTCGGCGCGGTCCTCAACGAGTCGATCACAGCATCCCCCTGGTCACGCACGGTCGGCTCCCCGAGCCGCCTGGTAACACCGAGTGTAGCGATTCCCATGAGGATCCACGCCGCGCCGCGGCTCGCCCGCTCAGCAGCACCGACGCACGAGCGCGCCCGCACTCGCGGAAGCACGCAAGGGCAGGGACCGGTCAGACGTGCGACTCGCGGATCGGGGCCTGCCCCGGCTTGCGCCGCACGGTCGCGCGCGCCGTCGTCACCTTCGTGTGGCGACCGCGGCGACCGGTGACGTAGTCGACGTGCGCGTCGTCGTCCGGCACGTCCGAGTAGTGGACCTGCCCCACCTCGGGGGCGACGTGATGCGCGCCGAGCCACGCGGCGCACATGAGGATGATGCGGTTCACGTAGTCGACGAAGACCATGAGGGTGATGATCGCCGCGAAGGGCGCGAGCACGGGACTCTCGGTCGAGCCGCTCACGACGTAGCTCACACCGATGCGGAGCACCCCGATCGCGAACGCGGCGACCAGGATGATCCACACGAGCCGCATCGACCAGCGGGCGCCACCGAGAACCATGAGGGCGAGCGCGACGTAGAGCATGTCGGCGACGATGCCGGCGCCGAAACCGATCAGCCGCACACCCCACCACGGCATCGCGACGTCGATCACGTCCGCGAACCACTCCGCCGCGCTCGTCGCGACCACCTGGATCGCCAGGCCGATGAGCGCGATCAGCACGAGCCCGACGAGCGCGCCCACGTCACGAAGCTTGCCCAGGACGGGCGAGGAGTACTCCTCCCCCAGCATCGTCCTGATGCTCGTGCGCATCCCCTTGATGAACCGCGTCGCGGTGTTGATGAGGACGAAGAACGAGATCACACCGACGATGCCCGCGACGGACGTCGCGCTGCCCGAGCCGAGGTCGTCGGGCTGGATGATCCCCGCGGTGTCATCGGTCTCGATGAGGCCGGGGACTGCGTTGCCCAGGAACTCGACGAGCGAGTCGCGCAGGTCCTCGTTGCCGGCGAGGAAGAGCGTGGCGAGCGTGGTCGCGACCACGAGGCCCGCGGCCACCGACGCGAGCGAGAAGTACGCGATGCCGGCCGAGAGCACGTTGCCGTTCTGGAGCGAGAAGCGCTTGAGCCCCTTGGCCCACGACGTCCGCTCCCACCACTCCTTGAGGCGCTTGCCGCGCTGGGCCGCATCCTTCGCCTGCGCGACGACCTCGTCCTTCTTCAGGGAGAGCGTGCTGGTGTCGGCCTCGTCGGCCATGGCGGTTCCCCCTTGGTGGCGGCGGTCGGATCAGCGATGCAGCGCGGGCAGCAGTCCCACTCGATCGTAGATGCGGTCCAGGGTGTTCTGCGCGATATGAGAGGCCTTGGCCGCACCGTCTGCCAGCACCTTGTCCAACCGCTCGGGGGACTCGATCCATTCCATGGCCGAGTCGTGGACGGGCGTGAGCGCCTCGACGACCACCTCGGCGAGGTCCACCTTGAGGTGGCCGTACATCTTGCCCTCGTACTCCGCCTCGAGCTCCGCGATGGTCTTGCCGGTGAACGCCGAGTAGATGCGCATGAGGTTGGACACGCCCGGCTTGTTCTCGTCGTCGTAGCGGATCACGGTGTCGGTGTCCGTGGTCGCGGACTTGATGTTCTTGGCGATCTTCTTGGGGTCCTCGAGGATCTCGATGAGGCCCTTGGGGCTCGACGCCGACTTCGACATCTTCTTGGTCGGCTCCTGGAGGTCCTGGATCTTGGCGACCTCCTTGACGATGTGCGGCTCGGGGACCGTGACGGTGCCCTCGCCCAGGCGCGTGTTGAGGCGCTGCGCGAGGTCGCGCGAGAGCTCGAGGTGCTGGCGCTGGTCCTCGCCGACCGGCACGACGTTCGTGTCGTACAGTAGGATGTCCGCGGCCATCAGCACCGGGTAGGTGAACAGGCCGACGTTCGTGCCGGACTCCCCCACCTTCGCCGACTTGTCCTTGAACTGCGTCATGCGGCCGGCCTCGCCCATGCCGGTGAACGTCGACAGGACCCACGCGAGCTCGGCGTGCTGAGGCACGTGCGACTGGACGAACAGCAGCGAGCGCTCAGGGTCCACGCCCGCGGCGAGGAACTGAGCCGCGGTGCGGCGCGTGCGGTCGCGCAGCACGGCGGGGTCGGGCGCGACGGTCAGCGCGTGCAGGTCCACGACCGAGTAGATCGCCTCGTGCGTCTCCTGGAGCTTGACCCACTGCACCAGGGCGCCGAGGTAGTTGCCGAGCTGGAGGGAGTCGGAGGTCGGCTGCATGGCCGAGAACACGCGCTGCTTCATGCAGCCATTCTGTCAAAGCCTCGGAGTGCCGAGCGACGATGCGGCGCTCGCCCTCGCGTCCATGGGCGGCGATCCGGCGGTTGCCGCCGGACCGAGAGAAGACGCTAGGTCGACTCGGGGTCGTACGGGGCGACGGCGTCGCGCTTGACGGCGAGCGGGTGACGCTTGCGCGGCACGCCGGGCCGGGTCTCCTCGACGGGCAGCGGCGGCTCCTCGGCGAGGGCCTCCTTGACGATGCGCCGCGGGTCGTACTGGCGCGGGTCGTACTGCTTCCAGTCGACGTCGGGCGCCTCGGCGGTCAGCGTCTGCTTGCCCTCGCGAATCATGTCGCGGCCCCGGCGCACGAGGCCGCGCAGCTGCTGGGCGTACTCGGGCAGGCGCTGGGGGCCGATCACGATCATCGCAAGGACGATGATGATCAGCAGCTCGCTGCCGTTGATGTCGAACACGGGTCTATTGTGCCGTGCCTTGCGCGGGCCGGGAAGCACCCGGCCCGCGCAGGGACTGGAACCTGATCAGCGGCCCGGCAGCTCGGGGAGCTCGTCGGGGAGCTGGAAGCCCTCGTCGGAGCCGGAGTCGTCGCCGAAGCCGTCGTCGGAGCTGTCTGACTCGGACTCCTCGCTGTCGTCGCTGAAGACCACGTCCTCGTTCGAGGACAGCGTCACCGTGACGTCCTCCTCGGAGTCGCCCGACTGGATCGTGAGGACGACGTCGTCGCCGGGCGCCTTGGCGCGGATCGCGACGATGAGCTCGTCGGAGGCGGTGACGGGTCGACCGTCGATCGCGGTGATGATGTCGCCGGGCTCGATGCCCGCCTCGTCTGCCGGGCTGCCGGAGACGACGCCGCCGTCGATATCGGCGACCTGGACGCCCTCGCCGGTGTAGGTGCTGTCGAGCTGCACGCCGATGACCGGGTACGTGGCCACGCCGGTCTCGATGAGCTCCTCGGCGGTGCGTCGCGCCTGGTTCGACGTGATGGCGAAGCCCAGGCCGATCGAGCCCGAGCTGTCCGTCGAGGTGGACAGCGTGGCGATCGCGCTGTTGATGCCGATCACCTCGCCGTCGGCGTTGAGCAGCGGGCCACCGGAGTTGCCGGGGTTGATGGCCGCGTCGGTCTGGATCGCGTCGACGAACGCCGTGGTGCTCGACTCGGAGGTGGTCACGGGACGGTGCAGCGCCGAGACGATGCCGGTCGTGACCGTGGACTCGAGGCCGAGCGGGGAGCCGATCGCGACGACGCTCTCGCCGACGACGACCTCGTCGGAGTCGGCGAGCACGAGCGGGGTGTGGCCCGTCTCGTCGATGTGGACCACGGCGAGGTCGTACTCCTCGGACGAGCCGACGACGGTGCCCTCGGTCTCGCTGCCGTCCGCCTGGACCACGTTGACCGTGCCGCCGGAGTCGGCGACGACGTGCGCGTTGGTGAGGATGTAGCCGTCCTCGCGGATGAAGAAGCCCGAGCCCTCGGACGCGACGGAGCCGTTCTCGACGACCTCGATCACGACCACGGACTCGGTGACTGTCGCGGCGATCGACACCACGTCGATGTCGGCCGAGGACGAGCTCGTGGCCGTCGTGCCCGAGTCGTCGTCGGAGGAGGACTCGGGCAGCGTGCTCGAGGTGCTCGCCGTGCTCGAGTCGTCGTCTGCGCCGAGCGTCGCGCCGTAGAGGGCCGCGCCGCCGAACCCGGCGACCCCTCCGAGCACGAGCGCGCCGATGGCGATCGCGGCGACGGTGCCCCTGCGCACCCTGCCGGTGACGGTCTGCGTCTTGGCGGGCGGCGCGTACTGCTGCGGGGTGGCGGCGAAGGTCTCGGCGGTCGTCGATCCCGGCGGGGTGTACGCGCCGGATCCGGCGGGAGCGGCCGCGACGGCGCCGGGCGCCGCGTACGCGGTGGCGGCGTACGGCCCCGTGGGGGCGACCCGGGTCGGCTCCTGCGAGGAGGTCGCCGCGGCCTCGGCGGGGGCGAGCTCCGAGGTGGAGTCCGCCGTCGGGGGAAGCTCAGCCGTCGTGTCCGCCGTCGGGGGCAGCTCCGCCGTGGCGTCCGCGGGCGTGCCGGGCGTCGCGGGGAGAGTCTCCGTGGCGTCGGGCGTCGCGGGAAGGGTCTCGGTCGCATCCGCGGTGGCGGGCAGCGTCTCGGTCACCTCAGCCTGCTCGTGGCCGGGCACGGACTGAGGCTGCTCGTCCGCCGTCCCCGAGGAAGGGGCATCGGAGGACGGGGTGCCGGCGGACGGGGCGCCGAAAGGCGACGGCGCGGCGAACGGCGAGGTGGGCTGCGGGTCCTGCGAGGGCGCGCCGTCCTCAGGCTTCTGGGAGTCGTTCATGGGGAGTGCTGGCTCTTTCAGTCGGTGCCGATGAACGCATCGGCGATTTCAACAAGTCCGGAGGAGAGGCGGTCGACGAGCCCTGGCTCGTCGTCCAGCGGGAACGCCCCGGCGACGTTCACCAGCGTCGTGGTGTCGCATCCCTCGCACGAGGCGGTGATGACGAAGTCGCCGTTCTCCCACACGACCGTGGTGGACGATCCGTGGACCAGGTACAGGGTGAGGCTGTCAGTCGTGATCGTCGGCAGGTCGGAGAAGCCCGCACCGAGCCGCGCGCGGCGCTCGGTCACGACGACCGTGTCGGACCCGGCGGCGAGCGTCATGATGAGGCCCTCGGAGCCGTCCGAGAGCGACATCACCGTGCCCCCGATCGCCTTGAGGTCCGAGTCCGAGTCGAAGGGGTTCGACCAGCCGTGGAGCTCGTCCGGGCTGCTGAGGTCGGCGGAGGCGTAGGAGGCCACCGCGGTCCCCGAGGAGTCGGTCGTGCCGGTCGACGCGACCTCCGCGGAGTAGGTCTCGGGCGCGCCTGCGACGTACGCGGCGCCGACGCCTCCGACCACCGCGACGAGCGCGCCGAGCGTGAGCAGGCGCGGACGGTGGTCCGGCGGGCGGACCGCCTTGACGTGGTGAGGGTCCTCCTGCGCGGCGATCTCGGCCATGCGGTCGCGGTCGAGCAGCTGCTTCGCGAACGACATGTCGATGCCGGCGGGCGAGCTCGTGAGGCGCTCGCGCGCGTCCCTCAGCTCCCCGTAGCGGCCGTTGCACTCCTCGCACGAGGCGAGGTGGGCCATCGCCTCCGCGGTCGCCTTCGCATCGAGGCGACCGTCGAGGAGGTCGTGCACGGACCGCCCGAGGTGCTTTCCTGTCATCCGTCGCTCCGCGCGGGCGCCCGGTGCGCGAGGGACTCGCGCAGCTTCGCCCTGGCACGCGACAGGCGCGAGCGGACCGTGCCCATCTTGATGCCGAGCGTCGCGGCGATCTCCTCGTAGGAGAGGCCCTCGATGTCGGACAGCACGACCGCGGCGCGGTACTCGGGCTGAAGGTCGGCGAGCGCGGCAACGATGTCGTCACCGAGGTTCGCCATGTCGAACGCGTCCTCGGGCTGCCCCGAGCGCTCGTGACGGTCGAAGCTCTCGGAGGTCGAGACGGCCGCGTCGTCGTCCGCCATGAAGTCGAAGCGGATGCGCTTCTTGCGGCGCATGCGGTCGAGGAAGAGGTTCGTGGTGATGCGGTGCAGCCAGCCCTCGAACGTGCCGGGCTTGTACTGCGACAGCGAGTTGAACACGCGGACGAACACGTCCTGCGTGAGGTCCTCCGCATCGTGCTGGTTTCCCGTGAGGTGGTACGCGAGACGGTAGACCCGTCCCGAGTGCTCCTCGACGATGCGCTCCCAGGTGAGCTCCTCCGGCAGCGCCGGAGCAGCCTCGACCGAGGCTGGGGTGGTGGCCGTGGTCATCGCCTCGCCTCCTTCTGCTTCGTTCCAACGCCTTGCTGCCATTTCATGTTCCCACGCCCCTCGCCGCGCATCGCGCCGATGGGCGCCGATCTGCGGCAACTCTGAGGGACCGCGCCCGATACGATGCCCAGGTAAGGGGAGGTGCCATGACCAACGAGGCTGCCAACTGGGCCTATGCCGAGGACTTCCTGGCCGAGGACCGCGCGCTGCTCGCGGCGCGCGACGCGGCCGAGGAGCTCGGATGCGTGCCCGTGCTGCCCGCCGTCGGCCGGACGCTGCAGGTGCTCGCGCGCACCCTGGGCGCGCGCTCGGTCGTCGAGATCGGCACGGGAGCGGGCGTGGCGGCCATCCATCTGCTGCGCGGCATGACGCCCACGGGCGTGCTGACCACGATCGACGTCGAGTCGGAGCATCACAAGGCGGCGCGCAGGGCGATCGTCGCAGCCGGCTTCGCTCCCGAGCGGGCACGGATGATCACGGGTCGCGCGCTCGAGGTGCTGCCCCGCCTCACCGACGGCGGCTACGACATGGTGCTGATCGACGCGGCGAAGGCCGAGTACCCCATGTATCTCGAGCATTCGCTGCGGCTCCTGCGGGTCGGCGGGGTGCTCGCGATCGACAACGCGCTGTGGCACGGCAGGGTCGCCGATCCCGCCCAGCGAGACGAGGAGACCACGGCGATCCGCGTCACCCTCAAGGCCGTGCGCGAGAACGAGGCGCTGACGCCGGTGCTGCTCACCGCAGGCGATGGCCTGCTGGTGGCGCTGAAGGACTCCGACGCGGCCTGAGGCGGGTCGGAGTCGACCCGCGCGACGCGGGTCGAGGAGACTACTGGAGCGCTGACTGAAGCGCGTCGCCGAGCTCCTTGACCTCGTCGGCGTTGATCTCCACGACCAGGCGGCCGCCACCCTCGAGAGGCATGCGCAGCACGTAGCTGCGGCCTTCCTTCACGACCTCCATGGGGCCGTCACCGGTACGAGGCTTCATTGCGGCCATCGTCTGCCACTCCTTGGGTCCTTGCGGTCGCGCGGCGCGCAACGCTCGTGTCATTCTACGTGTTTGGGCAGACGCGCCCCAAATCCCTCGCCGACGCGCACGCCCAAGCTGCGTCGGAGAGACCCCGCCGACGGATCAGTCGACCGCGACCTTGAGCTCGGTCGTCACGTGGTCGACCGCGTCCTCCGGGTCGTCGGTCACGCGGATCAGGTCCATGTCGCCCGGCGCGATCTTCCCGTCGGCGACCATCGTGCCGTGCAGCCAGTCGACCAGCCCGCCCCAGTACTCCTTGCCGACGAGCGCGATCGGGAACCTGTCGATCGTGCCGGTCTGCACGAGCGTCAGCGCCTCGAACAGCTCGTCCATGGTCCCGAAGCCGCCCGGCAGCGCGATGAAGCCCTGCGCGTACTTCACGAACATCGTCTTGCGCGCGAAGAAGTAGCGGAAGTTGATCCCGAGGTTCACGTAGGAGTTCATGCCCTGCTCGTGCGGCAGCTCGATGCCGAGCCCCACGGACACTCCCCCGGCCTCGTGGGCGCCCTTGTTCGCGGCCTCCATGATTCCCGGGCCGCCGCCCGTGATGGTCGCGTAGCCGCGCTCGGCGAGGAGGCGTCCGACCGTGACCGCGTGCCCGTAGTCCTCGGCGTCGACCTGCGAGCGAGACGAGCCGAACACCGTGATCGCGGGCCCGAGCTCCGCGAGCGCGCCGAAGCCCTCGACGAACTCCGACTGGATGCGCAGCACGCGCCATGGATCGTCGTGCAGCCAGCTCGGGCTGTCCTGCTCGCCGAGCAGCCGCCCGGACGTGCTCGTGGTGGGGACGTTGCGCCCGCGCAGCAGCACGGGACCCTTGCGGTACTCGGTCATGGTGACCTCCCGGGGTGGACGGCTTCCTTGGATCAGGACGATGCGGTGGACAGGGGCGGTTCTGGGACGCGGACGATGCGGCCCGCACCCGTGGGTCAGGACGTGAGCCAGGCCTCCAGCCCCGCGCGGACGTCGCGGATCTGGCTCACGGGGCAGCGCTCCTGGTCGGCGTGCGCGAGCTCGGGGTCGCCCGGGCCGTAGTTGACCGCGGGGACGCCGAGCGCGCCGAAGCGCGACACATCCGTCCAGCCGAGCTTCGCGCGAGGCGGCTCGACGCCCGTCGCCACGACTGCGTCGACGAAGGACTGCGCGAGCGGCACGTCGAGGCCCGGCCTGCAGCCCTCGGCCCGGTCGGTCACGACGATGCGGTGCTCACCCGCTCCCGAGGCCGCGACGACGTCGGACACGTGCGCGATCGCCTGGTCGGCGCTCTTGTCGGGAGCGAAGCGGTAGTTGATCGTGACGGTGCACTCGTCGGGCACCACGTTGCCGGCGATGCCTCCGCTCACGCCGACGGCGTTGAGGCCCTCGCGGTACGACAGCCCGTCGACCTCGACCGTCTGCGCCTCGTAGGCCGCGAGCGCGGTCAGCACGGGCGCCGCAGCATGGATCGCATTGACGCCCTTCCACGAGCGGGCGCTGTGCGCGGCGACGCCGGGCAGCACCACGTCGACCCGGATGGTGCCGTTGCAGCCCCCCTCGATGGTCGCGCTGGTCGGCTCGCCGAGCACCGCGAAGTCCCCCTGCAGCAGGTCGGGACGCTCACGCGACACGTGGCCGAGCCCGTTGCGGGTCTCCTCGACCTCCTCCTGGTCGTAGAACACCCACGTGACGTCGCGCGTCGGCTCGGTGAGAGAGGCCGCCAGCGAGAGCTGCACCGCGACCCCGGACTTCATGTCCACGGTGCCGCGACCCCACAGCGTCCCCCCGTCGTCGTCCCAGCGCCCGGGGACGTTGTCCTTGATCGGGACCGTGTCCAGGTGCCCGGCGACGACCACGCGCTCGGCGCGGCCCAGCATCGTCCTGGCGACGATGTTGTTGCCGAGCCGGGTGACCTCGAGGTGGGCGCACGCGCGCAGCGCGGTCTCCACATCGTCGGCGATCGCGAGCTCGTCGCCCGAGACGGACGGGATGTCGACGAGCGCCTTGGCGAGCGCCTCGACGGGTGCGGTGAGGTCCAGCGTCATACGGCCACCCTAGCCGCGCCGCCTGACGCTCCCGTCACCGGGCGACAGGACGATGCGCCCAGCGCCACACCAGCCATGTCGCCAGTCCTCCGATCAGCAGGCGGAAGCCGAGCGGGAGGACGATCATGACGCCCAGGACCCGCTCCGGCGCATCGCCGACCTCTCCGACGTAGCGGACGCCGTCGATGATCGCGTCGAGCAGCCACGCGATCGCGAGCGCCGTGACCACGAGAGCGACGAGTCGTCGGCGACCGGAGCGCGGAGTCACGAAGACCGCGCTCTCCGCCTCGAGCTCGACGCGGTCCCTCGGCCAGAACTCCGGCTCCCACTCCGCATCTCGGCGGGGAAGCGTCGCGGGCTCCCAGCCGGGCGCCTCGTCATCACTCTCACGCGCGGCATCGCCGCCGCGGGCGGGCGCGGTCGCGGCGTCCTCGTCGCCGTCGCGCGCCGGCCCCTCTGCCTCCATGGGGCGAGCCTAACCACGTCGCGTGCTCAACTACGCTGGGACGCATGACTCGCATGGCCTACGCATACGGACTCGCCACCATCGACGCCTCCGGCACGGTGCTCGACACCTGGTACCCCGCCCCCGTCCTCGCGGCCGCCCCCGACGGGCACAGCGCGCCCGCGGAGCTGACTGCGGCCGAGCGCACCGACGACCTGCGCGCGGTGAATGTCGAGGTCGTGTTCAAGGAGATCGACATCGATGCGGCCCCGGCCGACGTGTCGGACGCCTACCTGCGCCTTCACCTCCTGTCCCACCGGCTGATCCAGCCGAACGGGCTCAACCTGGACGGCCTGTTCGGCACGCTCACAAACGTCGTGTGGACCTCCGAGGGTCCGTGCGCGGTCGAGGGCTTCGAGGCCGTGCGCACGCGCATGCGCGCCGCGGGCAGGCACCTCACCGTGTTCGGGGTCGACAAGTTCCCGCGCATGGTCGACTACGTCGTGCCGTCGGGCGTCCGCATCGCCGACGCCGACCGCGTGCGCCTCGGCGCCCACCTCGCCGAGGGCACGACCGTCATGCACGAGGGCTTCTGCAACTTCAACGCCGGCACGCTCGGCGTGAGCATGGTCGAGGGCCGCATCTCTCAGGGCGTCGTGATCCACGACGGCGCCGACGTGGGCGGCGGCGCGTCGATCATGGGCACGCTGTCGGGCGGAGGCAAGGAGGTCGTGTCCGTCGGCGCGCGCTCGCTGCTCGGCGCGAACTCGGGCCTGGGCATCGCGCTCGGCGAGGACTGCGTGATCGAGGCGGGCCTCTACGTCACCGCGGGCACCAAGGTCACGCTCAAGGGCCGCACCGACGACGACGGCAACCCCGTGGTCGTGAAGGCCCGCGAGCTCTCCGGCCAGGACGGCATCATGTTCTGGCGCAACTCCGTGACCGGCGCCATCGAGGCCGTCGCGCGCGAGGGCAAGGGCATCGAGCTCAACTCCGCGCTGCACGCCAACTGATGGCAGAGCGCCCGCGTCGGAGAGGGGCGAGGGCGCTCGCGTTCCTGGTCTTCGTCGCCGTCGCGGTCGCGGGCGTCGTGTGGGGTCCCGAGCTGTGGGAGCGGCACGGTGACCGCCTGTCCACCCAGCGGTGCACGGTCACGTTCGACGGCGAGAGCCACACGCTGACGGCCGAGCAGGCCGACAACGCGGCGATCATCGCGGCGCGCTCGGTGCCCGCGGGCCTGCGCGCCCGCGCGGTGACGATCGCGCTTGCGACGGCCGTCCAGGAGTCGGGTCTGCGCAACATCGAGTACGGGGACCGCGACTCGCTCGGCCTGTTCCAGCAGCGCCCCTCGCAGGGCTGGGGCACCGAGGAGGAGGTGCTCGACGTCCGCTACGCGGCCGATGCCTTCTACGCCGCGCTCGTGAAGGTCTCGGACTGGGACCAGATGGAGATCACCGACGCCGCGCAGGCCGTCCAGCGCAGCGGCTTCCCCGAGGCCTACGCCGATCACGAGCCCGAGGCGCGGCTGTGGGCCACCGCGCTGCGCGGCTACGGCGGACCGGACGCCGTCTCGTGCGACATCTCCACGCCCGACCCCTCGACGGCCGCCGACTTTGCCGCACGACTCTCGGCCGACTTCGGCGGAGGCGTCTACGACGTCGCGGTCACGGGCATGGGCGCCTCGACGTCCGTGCGGATCACCGCGAGGGACGGCTCGGAGGTGACCCGCGACCAGGTCGCGGCGTGGGCCGTCGCGACCGCGAGCACCACCGGAGCGACCGCGGTGACGACGTCGGACAGCTCGTGGAGCATCGACCAGGGCACGACGACGACGGGCGACGACTCGCTCGGCGACGCGGTCGAGGTCGCCCTCAGGACCGAGGCGGAGGCGACCGCGTCGGAGGGCTGACCCGCGTTCGGAGTCAGTTCCGTGGTCCCTCTCGATCGTCTGCGTCGGCGGCCTCCGCGAACGCCTCCAGGTCGGCGGCAAGACGCGCGATCCGAGAGGGATCCCAGTCGACCAAGACGCGTGCGAGCCTCGCGACGCGGAAGTCGAGCGCCTGAGCGTCAAGCTCGCGCCCGGCGTCGGTGAGCAGCACCTCGACTCGCCTGCCGTCCTCGAGGCTCGTCGCGCGTGTCACCAAGCCCGCGCCCTGAGCGCGGTCGACGAACCGGGTGGCAGTGGTGGGCGCAACCCGCAGCTCCGAAGCGACGGCGCCCACGGTGGCCCGCCCGCCCTGACGACTCACAGCGTCGATGACGAGCACGGTCGACATCTCGAAGCGTCCGACCTCGACGTCAACCGCCGAGCCGGATACGAACCTCCGCAGCTGCATGAGGGCTAGGTCGATCCCTTCGAGGCGCGCGCGGAGATAGTCATCAAGATCCGTCCCACCCATATATGTACCGTACATACATCTTTGGTGAATCGCAGCGGACATCGATCCCAGCCCGTCCCCATCGACCATGTCTCCGGCCGCAGCGCGGCGCGAATCGCGTGAGGACGTCCTGCGCTTCCGTAGGGGCGTCACCGGTGTCGCCGCGATCCTTGGCGCCTGCACCCGCGCACGACGCCCGCACCACACTCAGACCCCACGATGCTCTCCGGGGAGTCCCCCGCGCCGAATCCTGGTTCGGCGCGCATGCCTCCGCGTGGAACCAGTGGGGAACTGAGGCCTACTGGCCCTCGGCCTTGCGCTTCATCTTGAGGTACTCGCGCTCGATCCGGTCCTCGGTCACCTGGCCCGCGCCGGGCAGGAACGCGTTGGCCGCCACGAAGATCAGCGCGATACCCATGCCAAGCATGGCCCACACCGGCCAGAAATAGCCGCCGCCGTTCATCCACCACACGAGCGTGAGGATGCCCCACACCACCACGCACACGACCAGGTACCAGTAGAAGCCGTTGCGGGCCTCCACGCGCCGCTTCGCCTCGCGCCGCAGTCCGTCGTCGTCCATGGCGCTCTCCCCTCGCAGTTCTCCTGCTTCCACGGTATCGCCGCTGGACGGCGATGGCGCGGGCGGGGAGGGCCAGGATGGGAAGGCACCGACTGGCGGAGAGGGCCGGGATGGGAGGGCGAGGCTGGGAAGGCGCCGGCGGGCTGGGAAGGCGCCGGCGGGCTAGAGCTCGCGGTCCTCCATGAGCACGTAGTCGCGGTTGACCTCGCCGGTGTAGATCTGGCGCGGACGGCCGATCTTGGTGCGCGGGTCGTTCATCATCTCGCGGTAATGCGCGATCCAGCCAGGCATGCGGCCCAGCGCGAACAGCGGGGTGAACATCGTGTGCGGGAAGCCGATCGCCGAGTACAGCAGACCCGTGTAGAAGTCGACGTTCGGGTAGAGCTTGCGCTCGATGAAGTACTCGTCGCTGAGCGCGATCTCCTCGAGGCGCTTGGCCATCTCGAAGGTCTCGTTGTCGCCGCCGAGCTTCTCGAGCACACTGTCGGCGACGCCCTTCACGACCGCGCCGCGCGGGTCGTAGGACTTGTAGACGCGGTGGCCGAAGCCCATGAGGCGCGCACCCTCGGCCTTGTCCTTGACCTTCGCGACGAACTGCTCGACCGTGTCGCCGCTCTCCTTGATCTGGTCGAACATGCGCAGCGCCGCCTCGTTGGCGCCACCGTGCAGCGGGCCCGAGAGCGCCGTCACGCCGGCCGCGACGGAGGCGTAGATGTTGGCCTGCGACGAGCCGACGATGCGGACGGTCGACGTCGAGCAGTTCTGCTCATGGTCGGCGTGCAGGATCAGCAGCAGGTCGACCGCGCGGCGGACCTCGGGGTCGATGTCGACCTCGCCGGAGCCATCCGAGAACGCGATGCGCAGGAACTCGTCCACGTAGTGGCCGCCGCGCTTCGGCTCGATGAGCTCGCCGCCGCGTCCGCGGCGCTGGAGGTACGACACGACCGTCGCGGTCTTCGCGAGGAGCTGGACCGTCGCAAGCTCGGTCTCGTAGTCGCCGCGGCCCACGGACTCGGGGTAGAAGGTGCTGAGCGCGCTCAGGGCGCCCGAGAGCACCGCCATGGGGTGCGCGTCACGCGGGAACGCGTTGAGGAACGCCTTCATGCCCTCGTGCAGGTGCATGTGGCGGGACACACGGTTGTTGAGCGACGCGAGCTGGTCCCGGTTGGGGAGCTCGCCGTGGATCAGGAGGTGCGCGACCTCGAGGAACGTCGACTGCTCGGCGAGCTGCTCGATCGGGTAGCCGCGGTAGCGCAGGATGCCCGCGTCACCGTCGATGTACGTGATGTCGCTCGAGCACGATGCCGTATTCATGAAGCCCGGGTCGACCGTGACGAGCCCCGTGTCCTTGAGCAGGGTGGGGATCGCGAATCCGTCGTTGCCCACGCTGGCACGCTCGATCTCCAGGTCTCGGGCGACTCCGTCAACCGTCAGCTGTGCATTCTCAGCGTGGACCATGGGACTCCTTCCAGACGACGCGCGAGCGCCTTGGGTGGGTGGGGCGGCACTGCCCCGGATGGCTTCTTGGCGGTGAGTTTACCGTTAGTTTGCCAGTCGGCGCACTGCCTCGCCGATTCTCTCGTCCGTGGCGGTGAGAGCGATCCGCACGTGCCGACGGGCGGCCTCGCCGTAGAACTCCCCCGGGGCCACGATGATGCCCCGGTCCGCCAGTTCGCCCAGCGTAGCCCAGCAGTCCTCGTCCCGGGTAGACCACAGATAGAGGCCCGCGTGCGAGCCCTCGACCCGGAAGCCGAACTGCTCGAGCGCGGGCTTCAGGGCGTCACGACGGGCGCGGTAGACCTCGCGCTGCGCTGCGACGTGCGCATCGTCCGCGAGAGCGGCGGCCATGGCGGCCTGGACCGGAGCAGGCATGAGGAAGCCCGCGTGCTTGCGCACCTCGAGCAGACGCTTCACAAGCACCGGGTCGCCCGCGACGAATGCGGCACGGTAGCCCGCGAGGTTCGACTGCTTCGAAAGCGAGTACACCGACAGCAACCCCTCATGGCTGCCTCCGGCGACTGCAGGGTCGAGGATCGACGGCACGCCCTCGCGAACCCACGGCTCGTCCCACGGGAGCTCCGCGTAGCACTCATCGGAGGCGACGACGGCGCCGATCTCGCGGGCGGCCTCGACGATGCGCCTCAGCTCCTCGCGCGACAGCACGCCGCCCGTCGGGTTCGACGGCGAGTTGACCCACACCAGGCGCACCGAGCGATCTCCGGCCCAGGTGTCGACGTCGTCACCGGCCCGCGGGGTCGCGCCCGCGAGGCGCGCCCCGACGTCGTAGGTGGGATAGGCCGCCGCCGGGTGGACGACCGTGTGGCCCTCACCGATCCCGAGCAGCGCGGGCAGGAGCGCGACCATCTCCTTGGAGCCGATCGTCGGCAGCACGCCGGCGGGGTCCAGGTCAGGCACGCCGCGGCGCCTCGAGTACCAGGCGGCGACGGTCTCGCGCAGCGGCGCGGTGCCGTAGGTCTGGGGGTAGCCCGGCGCGTCCGCTGCGGCGATCAGCGCATCGCGGACCACCTGGGGCGTCGGATCGACGGGGGTGCCGACCGAGAGGTCGACGACCCCGTCAGGGTGCGCCGCCGCCCTCTCGCGGAAGGGGACGAGCGAGTCCCACGGAAAGTCCGGCAGCGCGGACGGGTGCAGCGCCACGGGCGCGCGTCAGGCCTGCGGGGGGAAGGCCTTGATGACGTCGTGATCGTGCTCGATCACGCCCATCTTCGCGGCTCCGCCGGGCGACCCGATCTCGGAGAAGAACTCCACGTTGGCCTTGTAGAAGTCCGACCACTTGTCCGGCAGATCGTCCTCGTAGTAGATCGCCTCGACCGGGCACACCGGCTCGCACGCGCCGCAGTCGACGCACTCGTCCGGGTGGATGTAGAGGCTGCGCTCGCCCTCGTAGATGCAGTCCACCGGACACTCGTCGACGCACGCCCGGTCCTTGACGTCGACACAGGGCAAAGCGATGACATACGTCACTGTGGACTCCCTCCCAAGGGTCTACTGAACTCTCGCATCATACCGCCGGAAGGGCGGGAAGAAAGCGCTGGTACCCCTGCCGGTATCGCACCTACTCGTCGTCGCTCGCGGACACGCACTTGACCGCATCGTCCGGGTTGTAGGTCCAGGTGAAGCTCTCGTCCTTGACCTGCTCACCGTCCAGGAACACCTGGCGGTAGTTGGTGATGGTGAACCCGGGCTGGCCCGCGCTCTTCGCCGCGCAGTTGGCGGACGAGATCTTGTCGACGCCGGGCTGGACGATGTTGGTCTTGTCCGAGGCCTGGGTCTCGACCGTGTAGTACGGCGTGGACCAGACGTCGACGTGCACGTAGCCGTCCTCGACGTAGCTGTTGAAGACCGCTGCGTACGGGGTGTCGTTGGTGAACTCGACGTTGATCTGCGTGCCGTAGATCGTCGACTCACGGCCCGCGGGATAGCGCTGGAACCACACCGTGTGCGGCCGGAACCGATCGATGTCGTAGCCCGCGAAATAGGCGGCGTTGTACGTCGTGGTCGCCATCTGCGACAGGCCACCGCCGATGCCGTCGGTGAGGACCCCGTTCACGATCACGTGGGCGTAGCCGTAGCCCTCCTCCTCGGTGATCGGGGAGAGGATCTCGTGCAGGTCGAACTGCTCGCCGGGGAGGATGATCGTCCCCTCGACGTCGGCGGCCGCGGTGATCAGGTTCTGCGTGCGGATGTACTCATTGGTGAGCGGGGTCTCGAACGAGGACACGATCTTCTTGAAGTCGTCCGAGCCGAGCGTCTCGGTCGTGTACTCCGCCTCGGTCGCCCTCATCGGCAGCTCGGCGGTTCCGCCGGCCGCAGTCACGGCCTCGACGAGCGAGGCACCGAGCGCCTCGCTGTCGACGGTGAGCCCCGGCGCGCCCTCGTCGATGACGATCTTGTGGTTGGCGTTGAAGGTCACGCTCGCGTCGACCGGTTCGGTCACGAGCTCGGGGTGGTCCTCGAGCAGGGCCACGGCGATCGTCTCGCCATCGACCTCGAGCGCGTACTCGCCGTCGACGATCTCGACGGACGCCTCCGCGGCGATCTCCTCGGCGGGCACGACGATGTCGTCGCCGTCCCACGTGAGGGTCGCATCGGTCGACAGCGGACCCGAGTTGAGCGACTCGGCGTAGGCCTCGGCATCCGCGAGGGACAGGTCGGGCTCGGTGAGCGTTGCCGGCACCTCGATGCGGGTCGCCGGCCACTCCTCGCTGACGGTGTCGCGCACGTCCTCGGTCGTCACCGCGATCTGGTCCGCGCCGCCGACCGTCTCGGCCACGCCGTCGACGATGGTCACGCGCGCGTCGAGCGCATCGCGGTCCAGGACCGACGCCACGGTCGCCGTCTCCTGCTTGAAGGCATCGTCATCGGTCGTGATCACGGGATCGACCTCGCCGACGCCGGCGACGTAGTCCCACAAGCGCTTCGGGTCGAGGCTGAAGCCGGTGTGGTCCGCGACGGTCTGCTCGACATCGATCGACAGGCCCAGCTTCTCGGGGAAGGTCAGGTACGACGCCGTGCCGACGGTGAAGGACACCGCCGTCGCATCGATCTCCTCCACGGCCGGAGCGAGCGCGGCGGCGGCGTCCTCCGACGTCATGCCACCGATCTCGACGCCCAGCACCGAGGTGCCGTTCGGCACGCGATCCGCGATCGCCGCCTCCGCGATGACATACAGCAGGCCGAGGACGAGGATCACGATCGCCACGACGCGAGGCCAACGGCGACGATGCTCGGGCTCGGGCTCGCGCGTGAGGAACTCCGGCAGCGGTTCCTGGTCGGGATCCGTGAGGCCCACATAGTTCGACTGCGTCGCGAGCGTGGTCTCCGCGGCGGGCTCGTCCACCTGCGCGGGCTCAC
Source organism: Demequina sp. NBRC 110054 (assembly GCF_002090115.1). Lineage (NCBI taxonomy): Bacteria > Bacillati > Actinomycetota > Actinomycetes > Micrococcales > Demequinaceae > Demequina > Demequina sp. NBRC 110054. The sequence continues at coordinate 1,627,652 of NZ_BBRK01000004.1, read as the reverse complement.
CCTCCTCCTCGGGCTCGTCCACCTGGGCCGGAAGCACCTCGGTGGGATAGTCGAGCTCGGGCGCCGTCGCAGGAGCGGTCTCGGTCACCGCTTCCTCGCCCACGTCGGGCTCGACGTCCGGCAGGAAGTCGGTCTGATCCGATGCGCCTGCCGCCACACCGAGCGCTGCGGCGCCCGCGGCAGCGCCAGCGGCGGGTGCCGCTGAGTCATCGTCCGCGTCGTCGGCTTCCTCGGCAAGCTCCTGGCGGAGCAGGCTCTGACGTTCGACCATGGGCACCGGCTCGGGCTCCGGCTCGGGCTGGAACTCCGTCGCCGAGTCCTGCTCCGGCTCCGTCTCCGGTTCAGGCTGGAACTCCGTCGCCGAGTCCTCGTCGGGCTCCGGCTCGGGCTGGAGGTCAGCCGCTGCATCCGGCTCCGTCGCAGCATCGTCCGAGGCATCCGCGGCGTCGCTCTCGTCGCTGGCGCTGTCCTCGGCGGCACCCTCGTCGGTCGCACTGGGCTCAGCACCGTCGTCCTCGGGCGCGAGCGCGGGCACGACCACGCCCGCCTCGTCCTCGGGCGAGGACTCCTCGACCGGCGCCACTTCGTCGTCGAACGCATCCGCCCGGTCCGCGGCGACCTCAGGCTCGGTCGGCGAGGACTCCTGCGGCGAGACGTCCTGGGCGGACGGCGCGGTGAAGCTCGCGAGGTACGGGCTCACGGGCACGGCGCGGTCCACGACCGGCTCCGGCTCGTCCGCGGGCACGGCGGGAGAGGCCTCCTCGTCGATGGATTCGGCCTCCTCGGACTCCACCGCGGCGCCCTCGCCGGCCTCCACCTGAGCGTCGTCCGGCTGCGTCTCCTCGAAGGACTCGGCCGCCGCATCGTCCTCCTGCGCGACCTCCTCGGACGACTCAGCCGACGCATCGTCCGTCTGCGGGGTCTCCTCGACCTCCGCGGCGGAAGCGGTCTCGGCCGCGCTCGCCGCGCTGGCTCGGCGCTTGCTGCCGGCCACCGCCCTGCGCCGCGGCTGCCCTGCGCCCTTCTGCTGCGCGTTGTCCAGTCGACGCCTACGCGACATGCTCACGTCCCTTGATCAAGAAGCTCGGCGTGAAGGACACGAGCACGATGGCCGCCGCCGATCCGAGCAGATAGGTGTACCCGAGCGCGTCCTCCACGATCAGCACGGATCCCCCCGGGCCCGCCTGCGCCAGCAGGAACACGACGATCGCCCAGGCGCCCGAGTAGAGCGCGAGCCCCGCCCAGTCGTGCCAGGCGCGCGCGAACAGCGCCCCGGTGAAGGTCATCACCACCACGGCGATCACGCCGTAGAAGGGGTAGGTCCGATGCGAGAGCGTCCCGATGGCCGCGATCGCGGCTCCCATCACGAGCAGCCCTCCGAGTCCAAGAGCACGCCGCATCATGGCGCCTACTCTACTTCCGGCCGCGCGGGGCTTTTGTCACGCTGTGGGCGCGTCCGGGGACGCCCCTGGCACGTGCCGCGACGGGACGATGCGTCCGCCGCACCCGGGCAACCGCCTGGGCGTCCGAGGCACCCAGTCGAACTGCGGCCGCGTGAGACCGCTCAGGCGAGGCCCGCAGACGACTCAGGCGAGGCCCGCAGACGACTCAGGCGAGGCCCGCAGACGACTCAGGCCCGGCCCCCGCGAACGGGAGCCGGGCCTGAGTCGAAGCGGGTCTGGGACCTACGCGTTCTGACGCTTGGCGCGCGACGCGGCGCGGCCGCGCTCGGTCTGGTCCAGGATCACCTTGCGGATACGCACGTTCTCGGGGGTGACCTCGACGCACTCGTCCTCACCCGCGAACTCGAGGCACTCCTCAAGGGTCAGGCGGCGAGGCGGCGCGAGGCGCTCGAGCTCCTCCGCCGTGGACGAGCGGATGTTGTTGAGCTTCTTCTCCTTGGTGATGTTGACGTCCATGTCCTCGTTGCGCGAGTTCTCGCCGACGACCATGCCCTCGTAGGTGTCCTCGGTCGGGCCGACGAAGAACGTGCCGCGCTCCTGCAGCGCCATGAGCGCGTTGGACGTGACGGCGCCCGCGCGGTCCGCGACGAGCGAGCCGTTGCTGCGGTACTCGATGAGGCCGGCCCAGGGCTCGTAGCCCGCGCCGATGGACGACGCGATGCCGGTGCCGCGGGTGTCCGTGAGGAACGTGGAGCGGAAGCCGATGAGGCCGCGCGCCGGGACGATGAACTCCATGCGCACCCAGCCGGTGCCGTGGTTCGACATCGACTCCATGCGGCCCTTGCGGGACGCGAGAAGCTGCGTGACGGCGCCGAGGTGCTCCTCGGGGACGTCGATGGTCATGTGCTCCATGGGCTCGTGGAGCTTGCCGTCGATCTCCTTGGTCACGACCTGCGGCTTGCCGACCGTGAGCTCGAAGCCCTCGCGTCGCATCTGCTCGACGAGGATCGCGAGCGCGAGCTCGCCGCGGCCCTGGACCTCCCACGCGTCCGGGCGCTCCGTGGGCAGCACGCGGATCGAGACGTTACCGATGATCTCCTTGTCGAGGCGGTCCTTCACCTGACGCGCGGTGACCTTCGCGCCCTTGACGCGGCCGGCCAGCGGCGAGGTGTTGATACCGATCGTCATCGAGATCGCGGGATCGTCGACCTGGATGAGCGGGAGCGGGCGCGGGTCCTCGAGGTCGGTGATCGTCTCACCGATCGTGATGTCCTCGATGCCCGCGATCGCGACGATGTCGCCCGCGAACGCCTTCTCCGCCGGCACGCGCTCGAGGCCCTTGGTCTCGAGCAGCTCGGTGATCTTCACGGACTTGAGCGTGCCGTCCTGGCGGGCCCACGCGACCTGCTGGCCCTTGCGGATCTCGCCGTTGAACACGCGCAGCAGCGCGAGACGGCCGAGGAACGGCGAGGCGTCGAGGTTGGTGACATGCGCCTGGAGCGGGGCGTCCTCCTCGTACGACGGGGCGGGGATGCGCTCCATGATGACCTTGAACAGCGGCTCGACGGTGTCGCCCTCGGGAAGCGCGCCGTCGGCAGGCTGGGTGAGCGAGGCGATGCCGTTCTTCGCGGAGGCGAAGACGACGGGGACCTCGAGCAGCGCGTCGACGTCGAGGTCCGGGACCTCGTCCTCGAGGTCGGAGGCCAGGCCGAGCAGCAGGTCGTGGGTCTCCTCGACGACCTCGTCGATGCGGGAGTCGGGGCGGTCGACCTTGTTGACGACGATGATGACCGGCAGCTTCGCTGCGAGCGCCTTGCGCAGCACGAAGCGGGTCTGCGGGAGGGGGCCCTCGGACGCGTCGACGAGGAGGACGACGCCGTCGACCATCGACAGGCCGCGCTCGACCTCGCCACCGAAGTCGGCGTGGCCGGGGGTGTCGATGACGTTGATCGTCGCGCCGCCCTCGGGAGCCGCCTCGCCGGTGTAGCGGATCGCGGTGTTCTTCGCGAGGATCGTGATGCCCTTCTCGCGCTCGAGGTCGCCCGAGTCCATCGCGCGGTCCTCGACGTGGGCGTGGTCGCCGTAGGCGCCGCCCTGGACGAGCATCGCGTCCACGAGGGTGGTCTTGCCGTGGTCGACGTGGGCGACGATCGCGACGTTGCGCAGGTCTGAGCGCAGGGGCATGCGTGTACTCGTTTCGTAAGGGAGGGAGCCGGTCCCTCCCTGGGCCGACGCTCCATTCTAGCGGTTGTACGAGTGAGGGCCCGAGGCGTGCCGCGGGCCCTCACGTCGGGAAGCGATCAGCGGCGCTGCAGTGCGATCAGCGGCGCTGCAGTGCGATCCTGCGGCGCGCTGCGAGCAGGGCCAGACCGCCGGCGACCAGGACCGCGCCGGCCGCGAGGCCGAGTGCGGCGTCGGCGGGCCCGGTCTCGGCGAGCTCGGTCGCGTCCGCCTCAGAGTCGGAAGACGTGTCGGTCGAGGTGTCGCCGTCGTCCGTGGAGGCGTCCTCGTCCGACGAGTCGTCAGCCGAGGGAGCGTCGGCCGACAGGACGGTGTACGCCACCTCCTCGGAGAGCTCGGCGAGGGACTGCCCGACGCCGCTGCCACTCGCGTCGAACGCCAGGGTGCCTGCGCCCACGCTGTCTGCCATGCCGCTCAGCTTGGCGGTCAGGACCCAGGTCTCGCCGTACTCGAGGCACCCGTCACCGTCGTCGCCCGAGTCGAGAGAGAGCCCGGTGCCCGCGAGGCTCGTGAGCACGTCGCACACGTCGGCGCCGTCCGAGTCGGACGCGTGGCTGAGCTCGATGGTGACGGGGATGTCATCGCCGACCAGGATCTTCTCCGGCAGCGTGAAGGCGGCGGAGAGCGAGGGGTGACGCGTCACGGTGAGCGTGACAGCGTCCTGACCCGCGGCGGCGTCGGTCGCGGTGGCGACGACGACGTCGTTCGTGAGCAAGGTGACGTCGCCGGCGAGCACATCGTCGACCGTCGCGTCATAGGTGATCGTCAGGGTGTCGCCAGCGGTCATGTCATAGGAGGCGCCGTTCGTGAGATCCGAGGGCGCGCCGGCGGGGTCGATGCTCGTCACGAAGGGGGGCACCGTGACATCGACGGTCACATCGCCGAACCACAGCGCGTTGCTGAAGCCACCGGTGAACGAGTCGACATGGATCAGCAGGGTCGCCTCGCTCTCGCCCGAGACGGCCGAGGTGAGGGTCTGGGTGCCCGCGGCCGAGGCGCCGCTCAGGACCACCGAGTCGGCGACCGAACCGTCGAGCAGCAGCGAGATGGTCCACTGGTCGCCGGCGTCGGAGGCGGCCATCGAGCCCGTGTCGAACGACGCCGTCAGCGACGTGGCGTCTGCCGGGATGTCGAGCGAGCGCTCGAGCTCCTGGCCCGCGTACGTGCCGGAGTACGCGATCGCGGCCAGTCCGCCGACGAAGGGCACGACCTGCAGGAGCCCACCCGACGCCGAGCCGTCGTCGTCGGTCTCGACCCAGGGCCCGTTCCAGCCGGTGCCGCCGGTGTAGGACTTCGCGGCCCACGGCTCGACGGCCGAGGTGTCGCGCTGGTCCTCGAACACGAGGTGCGACGAGCCCTCGACATACGTGAGGCCGTCGGGAAGCGTGTCCGCGACAGTCACGCCCTCAGCGTCCCCTGTGGCGGCGACCTCGACCGTGAAGCCCACGGTGTCGCCGGCCTGGACGGTCGAGGCGTCGGCGGACTTCGCGACGGTCAGGTCGCTGTCGACCGCCCCGGCAGAGGTGCCGACCACGGCGATCGAGGTGAGTGAAAGGGCCGCGATGGCGCCGAGGCGCGCAGCGGTGCGGGTGGCGTGCATGGGTGTTCTCCTCAGCGTCACCGGCCGCCCCTTGGATTGGCACCGTGTGACAGACACCACACTATCGTTCACGTGTTGCAAATATGTGAAGCATCACCTTCCCACTCTCGCCAACCCCGGCCCGGACCACCGCTTCACGAACAGGCGACCGAGTCCTCACCCCAGACCTCCGGCGGCCGATGGGCCAGGCAACCGACACGCGGAGGCAAAGGACGCCGCCGCCACGACAGCGAGAAGGGCACCCACGATGGCCGCAACCAAGCTGGCTCGAGACAACGCAGGCATCGGCAGCACCGAGGCGCTCAAGCGCGTCGGGATCGAGTCGATGGTGGACTGCCTGACGATCCCGATCTTCGTCGTCGCCCTGGACGGCCGCATCGAGTACATCAACAAGGCCTCGTGCGAAACGATCAACATGATGGGCGGCATGACCCCCGAGCAGCTGCTCGGGCAGCAGATCGAGGAGGCCAAGAAGGTCTCGAAGCTGTCGACGCGCGCATCCGACTACCCGTCCAAGGACTCCTTCTCCGTCAACGGCGGGTTCGTCGAGACGACGCTGAACCTCCTGCACGACATCAAGGGCAACCCGGTGTGCTTCACGTACTCGTGGAACGACCTCACCGAGTCCGTGCAGATCCGCAAGTCCTCGCACGACACCGCGCAGCAGATCATGGCGCTCAGCGGACAGCTCGAGGTCGTCACCGACCAGCTCAGCCAGCAGGCGCAGACCACCTCGGACGGCGCCCAGACGGCTGCGGCAGCGGTCGAGCAGATGAGCGCCTCGGTCCACGAGATCGCGTCCTCCGCCACCAAGGCCGTCGAGGTCGCCAACGAGGCCGTCGGCGCCGCGGGCGAGGCGACCGATCGCGTCACCAAGCTCGACGCCTCGAGCCAGGAGATCAGCGTGGTCGTCAAGCTCATCACCCAGATCGCCGACCAGACGAACCTGCTCGCCCTCAACGCGACGATCGAGGCGGCACGCGCCGGAGAGGCAGGCAAGGGCTTCGCCGTCGTCGCCAGCGAGGTCAAGGAGCTCGCCCGCGAGACCGCCGAGGCCACCAAGCGCATCACCGACATGATCAGCGGACTCCAGGACGACAGCGGCCACGTGACGTCCTCGCTCACCGCGATCACCGAGCTCATCGACCAGATCTCGGGCGCCCAGACCGCCATCGCAGGCGCGGTCGAGGAGCAGTCCGCGACCACCAACGAGATCTCGCGCTCGGTTGCCGACGTCGCGACCACCGCGCAGACCACGTCGCAGGACGTCGCGACGATCGCCCAGGGAGTCGCCGAGGTCGCCGCGGCTTCGCACGCGCTGGAGGCGCTCACCAACGAGTGACCCTCGGCGTGGCACGCTGAGGGCATGGAGATCGTGCACCTGGCGCGTGCGTCGGACTGGGAGGCGGCCAAGGCCGCGGGCGAGTACCGCGTCTCGGGGGTCGGGATGACCCTGGAGGAAGAGGGCTTCATCCACTGCTCGACGTGGCTGCAGCTGCCGCGCACCGCGAAGCGCTTCTACGCCGATATCTCCGAGCCTCTCGTCGCGCTCGTGATGGACGAGGACACCGTGCGCGCCGCGGGCACCGAGGTCCGCTACGAGGGCGACTCCGACCTGTTCCCGCACATCTACGGGCCGATCGACCCCGCATGGGTCACGCCGCGCCCCGCGAGCATCGAGAAGGGCTGGCTCACGTTCGAGTGAGCGCACTCGCGCACGGGCGGGCGGGCCCCCTCACGCCGCGACGGGTGCGGGCGGCTCGACCGTGGGCGGCGGGGTCTCGAGCGTCGTGACGTCCGCAAGGGCCGCATCGTCCGTGTGGGACGTCTCCTTCTCGCCGAGCTTCACGACGACGACGCCGACGAGCACGAGTCCCGCGCCGAGCGCCTGGGTGAGGCCGGGCGCCTGCCCGAGCAGGAACCAGGCGAGGAGGGTCGCGGCGACGACCTCGAGCAGGCCCACGAACGATGCGAGGCGCGCGCCGAGGCGGCGGGTCGCGGCGATGCCCGCGACGTAGGCCACGCCGGCCGTGATCGCGCCGAGCGCCACGAGGACCACCCACACGGGCGCCTCGAACGGGACGAAGTCGACGGTTCCCGACACGAACGACACCGGCAGCACCCCAAGCGCGGCGGCGACGACGAGGCCGACGAACGCGACGAAGAGCCCGCCCGCTGCGAGGGTGAGCGGGGGCAGCCCCGAGCTGTCGTCCGCGGAGACCACGAAGTAGACGGCGGCGCCGACCATCGCGCCGAGCGCCCACACGATCCCCGTCGTCGACAGCGGACCTCCGCCGAGGACGTCGAGGAGCAGCATGAGGCCCACGGCCGCGACGCCCGCTCCCGCGTAGGTCGCGCGGCCGGGGCGGTGCCCGTGCCGGATCCACATCCAGGCGATCACCGCGATCGGCGACAGGTACTCGATCAGCAGCGCGACGCTCACGTCGAGCGTGCCGACCGCCATGAAGTAGCACAGCTGCGCGCCGACCACGGCGAAGAGGCCGTAGACGACGATCGTGCCCAGGCCTCGGCGCAGCAGCGCCCAGTCGCCCTTGAGGGCGAGAAGGCCCGGCACCAGCAGCACGATGGCGGCGATGCCCACGCGGGCAAGCGTCGCGGCGCCCGCGCTCCAGCCCAGGTCCATGAGGCCGCGCGCGAGGCTGCCGGACAGCCCGAAGGAGCCCGCGGACACGAGCGCGAACCCGAGTCCCGCGGTGAGGCGCCCCACGGGCGCGTCATGAGTCAACGTCTGCATGACTCCTGACGCTAGACCTCGACTGGTAATGTGTCAACATGGGTTTCACCGATGACACGACCGAGGCGCTCGACGCCGGAGTGCGCCTGTCCAACACGGAGCTCGAACCCGACACGCTGACCACGCTCGACGAACTGCTCACGTTCTTCCGCAGCTACGGCTACTCCGGGAACGAGCCGACCGCGGCGGACCTCGACGCCGTGCGCGAGATCCGCACGCCGCTGCGCCGACTCTTCACCGCGACACGCGATGGCGCCGTGCCTCTCGTGAACCAGATCCTCGAGGACGCCGACGCGATCCCGCGCCTCGTGCGGCACGGAGACTCCGACTGGCACTTCCACGCGGTCGCCGACGACGCCCCGTTCGCGACCCGCGTGATGGTCGAGACCGCGATGGGCATGACCGACGTCATCCGCGCCGACGAGATGAGCCGCTTCGACCGCTGCGAGATGGACGATTGCGAGGGCGTCGTGTTCGACATGTCCCGCAACCGCTCGCGCAAGTACTGCTCGGTCACGTGCACCAACCGGGCAGCGCAGGCCGCGTTCCGCGCCCGCCAGGCTGCGGAAGACTGAACCGGTTCTCTCTCAATCCCGCGATCGCGGTCGATGAGGGAGGCAGCGGCACAAGGGGATGCCGCCCGTCCCAGGAGAGAGCCCATGAACTTCGGAAGCACCCGTTCGCCGCACGGTCGCGGTGACCACCCTCTGCTCACCAGCACCGCGAGCCTGCGAGCGATCCTCGACAGCATTCGCGCCAACGTCTTCCTCGCCGATATGGATCACAACATGGTCTACGCCAATCCCATGGCGCTCGAGGCGATCAAGTCGATCCACGGCTCGATCAAGGACAACTTCGACGTCGACAGCGGCGACATGGTGGGCGGGCAGATCCACCGCTTCCACAGCGATCCCTCGCGCATCGCGCGCCTCCTGGGCGACGGCCGCAACTTCCCCCGCGAGGCATCGTTCTCGTTCGGCGAGACCACGCTGCACACGAACATCAACACGGTGAAGGACGCCGCGGGCAAGGTCATCGGCTACTGCGTCGTGTGGACGGATGCCACGTGGGACGAGTCGGTCGGCGAGGTCGCCCGCGACACGAGCAGCCGCATCCTCGACAAGAGCGACAGGCTCGACTCCCTCGCGCGCGCCCTGACCGATCAGGCGTCGCGCACCTCCGAGGGCGCCACGACCGCCGCGGCCGCCGTCGAGCAGATGAGCGCCGCGGTCAAGGAGATCGCCGGGTCGACCGCGCAGGCCTCGACCGTCGCGCGCGACGCCGTCTCCTCGGCCAGCACCGCGTCCGAGTCCGTCTCGAGGCTCGACGCGTCGAGCCAGGAGATCAGCGTGGTCGTCAAGCTCATCACCCAGATCGCCGACCAGACGAACCTGCTCGCCCTCAACGCCACGATCGAGGCAGCGCGCGCCGGAGAGGCAGGCAAGGGCTTCGCCGTCGTCGCCTCCGAGGTCAAGGAGCTCGCCCGCGAGACCGCCGACGCGACCAAGCGCATCACCGACATGATCTCCGGACTGCAGACCAACACGACCGAGGTCACGAACGCCCTCGGCTCGATCTCCGGACTCATCGACCAGATCTCCGAGGCGCAGACATCGATCGCGAGCGCCGTCGAGGAGCAGTCGGCGACGACGAACGAGCTCGCTGCGTCCGTCGGGCACGTCGCGCAGGCCGCGCAGGAGACGACGCACGACGTCGCCGAGATCGCGCAGGAGGTCGGCGACGTCCGTGAGGAGACGCAGAACCTTCAGCGGGTCGCGTCGGGCTCGTGACGACGGCGGACTGATCGGACGATCACCCGCGCGGCACCCTGACACGCCATCGCCGCCGCCCACATGAACGCCGCGCCCCCGGCCCGGTCAGCCCGGCTGAGGGGGCTTCCGGCCAGCTCGAGCTCGCGGCGGGCGCGCACCGCACCTGGCAGCATCACCGGGACCGCGGTCGCGACGCCCGCCGTGTAGCCGCGCATCGCGACCGACTGCATCACGTGGGTCCACACGTGCGCCTCGAGCCCCGCGACCGCCGCGCGGTACAGGCGCGAGCGCCCCTCGGATCGCGCCCCGCGCACGCATGCCGTCGCGACGATCACGCCCATCAGCCCGATCGCGACGATGCCCTGGGTGTGGTCCATCCGCAACGCGTCGATGCCCGTCGCGTCGGCCAGCCTCCTCGAGGAGGCGGGGAATGCGACGGCCTCCTCGACATCGTGGAGCGACCACGCGAGGAACAGCGCCGACGGACCTGACAGGGCCATGCCTCCACCGTAGTCGTGCCACGCCACCCCGGTCCGGCCTCGCGCAAGCGCCCGGCGGATCCCGGCACTTGCGACCTGCTGGCGCGCCCGGGACTACCCTTCGAGGGTGAGTTGATGCCGGGGAGGGCACCATGGACGATGCGACGGTGACGGGGCTGCTCGACGAGCTGGCCTCGCTCGAGGACCCCAAGATGAGGGCGGTCAACGAGCGGCATGGCGACGACCACGGCGTGAACCTCACGAAGATGAGGGCGATAGCGAAGCGGCTGGGCAAGGACCAGGACCTCGCACTGGCGCTGTGGGCCACCGAGGACACCGCGGCCCGCCTGCTCGCGCTGCTGATCTGCCGCCCGAAGGACTTCTCCGCCGCGCAGCTGGACACGATGCTGCGCGAGGGCCGCCGCCCCAAGATCCAGGACTGGCTGATCAACTACGTCGTCCGCAAGGGACCCCACGCCGAGGAGCTGCGCGCACTCTGGTTCGACGATCCCGACCCGTGGATCGCCGCCGCCGGCTGGAACCTCACCTGGAACCGGGTCGTCAAGAGCCCCGCGGGACTGGACCTCGACGCGCTGCTCGACCAGGTCGAGAGTGAGATGAAGGGCGCCGCCGAACGGCTCCAGTGGGAGATGAACAGCACGCTCGCGCAGATCGGCATCACCGACCCGTCGCGCCGACCCCGCGCGCTCGAGATCGGCGAGCGGCTCGAGGTGCTCAAGGACTACCCCACGCCCCCGAACTGCACGTCACCGTACGCGCCGCTGTGGATCGGCGAGATGGTGCGGCGCGCGGAGGGCTCTTAGGCCTCGCCCAGGACGGACTGCCCGATGGGCCCGGGGTTGTACGCGATCTCCCACAGGAAGCCATCGGGATCGGCCACGTAGCCGGAGCGGCCGCCCCAGTCGCGCGTCGTCGCCTCATGCACGAGCGTCGCGCCCGCCTCGACCAGCTCGCCGATCACCCGGTCGACGTCCTCGATCTGGCGCACGTTGTGCGCGAGCGTGAACGGGGGTGCGCCCCCTCCCCTGGCGACCGGGCCGATCTCGCCCGCGGCGGAATCCTCCTGCCACAGCGACAGCACGACGCGGTCGGCGACGCGCACCATGAGCACCTCGCCGGGGACGTCGAGCTCGGGCGTCCAGCCGAGCGCGTCCACGTAGAAGGCGCGGCTGCGCGCGAGGTCACGGACGACGAGGGTGACGAAGGAGAGGCGCGGGTCCATGCGTGCGACGCTACGCCTCGGCACTGACATCGTCCTCGGATCCGTCCGGCTCGGCCTGGCCGCGCTCGTCCACCGTCGCCGTGCCGGTGACCAGATCGGGGAACCCGCCGCGCGGATCGATCGCGGCCCACAGCACGAGCGTGGCTGCGAAGGCATGCCCGACGACCACGAGGTACGGGCTCGCGTCGGAGCCGCCCTCGAGCCACGAGCCCGTCGCGCACAGCGCGGCATAGACCCCCAGGCCGGCCAGGGCGCGCACGACGATGCGGCCGCGGCCGAGGTCGCCGCCGCCCTTGCGCTCGGGGCGCAGCCAGAGGATTCGCTCGCCCCACGAGGCGCCGGCGCGCGTGAGCGACGGCACCAGGACGACGAGGCCGCCGACCACGAACGAGAGCCCGTGGCGCGAGGCGGAGTCCGCCTCCGTGCCACCTCCGGGCGACACGAGGTCGATCACCTGGAATGTCAGAAGTGCCGTCACCCACAGGATCGCGAGGTCGAGCACCACCGCGGCTCCGCGCCGCAGGCCCGAGAGCGGGCGGGGGCGCAGGCGCCCCTCGGAGAGGCGCTTCGCGGGCGGCATCCAGAACAGCAGCAACGGAGCGAGGATCGCGCCGATGAGCGCGCCCAGGGTGTTCGCGAGCAGGTCGTCGATGTCGGCCACGCGGTACTGGCAGCCCACGAGCGACCAGCCCCCGGAGTACTGCGTCATCTCGATCACGAACGACGCGAACGCCCCTGACAGGACGGCGAGCACGAAGGGCATGTTGAAGTAGCGCCGCGCGAGGATGCCCCACGGGATGAACAGCACGGCGTTCATCGCGACCTGCAGCACGGTGAACGACAGCAGGGCGTCGGGCATCCCGTAGTACGACACGGCCCAACGGATGTCGTCGATCGAGTGGAACGCGTCGAGCTCGAAGGTGCCTCCGCGGTCCGACTCGCACCACGATTCCGTGCCCGGCGTCGGCAGCAGCGTGTAGGCGACGAGCGCGACCCCGTAGATCGAGACCGCCGCAGCGCCGCCCGCGCGGATGAGGCTCAGGCCTCCGTAGGCGCGCACCTGATACAGCAGGAGCGGCGCGAGGATGACGCCCCACAGCGCTCCGCCGGTGATGACCGCGGCGATGGCCGGCGATGCCCAGGTCTCGAACACAGGTGCCATTCAACCGGACGCGACCGCCGCTCGGAACGGTTCTGAGGGAACTGTGGGCGGCGTGTGCGAGATCTGGGTGCTCGCCGCTCAGCGCGGGGCGCCGCTCGCGACCGACCTGTAGTGGAGCAGGGTCGTTCCGCCCTCGAACACCCGCTGCTCGACGAGCTCGAGGGCCGCGGAGGCGCCGTCGGGCAGCGCGCGCAGACCTCCCCCGACGATCCGCGGCACGACGAACAGACGGAAGTGCTCGACCATCCCGGCGCTGATCGCGGGCGCGGCGGTGGTCGGACCGAAGATCTCGACCTCCCCGTCCGCGTCTGCCACGATCCGCGCCAGCGCATCGAGGTCGAGGTCCGACACCAGGCGGGCACCCGTCGGGGCGACCGCCTCGGCCGTGAGCGTGGTGGACGCGACGACGCGGTCGAGATCGCGCCACCGCACGGCGAACTCGCGCTCGGCGTCGCCCCAGGTCGGATCGTCCTCGAGCCAATAGGTCATGAGCTCATGAGCGCGGCGGCCGAGCACCTCGGCCGACACGGCCGCCATCCGCTCCACGTGGAAGTCGAAGACCTCCTCGCCTGGCGCGGACCACTGGAAGCCACCACTCGCGTCCGCGGCGTAGCCGTCGAGCGAGACGGTCGCGGTGAAGCACAGCGTCCCCATGGGCTCGTCCCTCCGTCAGCGGGCAGCTCCAGGCTAGAGCGTCACGTCTGCGGGCGCGCGGGCGATCCCGAGAACCCGTGGGCGTGGGCGCGCTCGATCAGGAGCACAACTGTCCCCGCCCGCGGGCGATCACAGCCCTGCGTCGGTGAATGTCTTCCAGGTCGTGTAGCCGCCCGAGAGGTTCGCGACATCGGCGAAGCCCGAACGCAGCAGCACGTTCTGGCCCGCGTTGCCGGTGACGCCCTTGTTGCAGTACGTGACCGTGGGCAGGCTCGGGTCAAGTTCGGTGAGCCGCTCGCGCAGCTCCTTGAGCGGGATGCTGACCGCGCCCGTGACGGCGCCGCGCGCGTGGTCCTTGGGCGAGCGCACGTCGACCACCTGGATCGCCTCGCCCGCCTCGCGGCGGCGACGCAGCTCGCCTGGGGTGATCAGCGGCGCGACGCCGCTGATCGCGTTCGCGAGCGCCATGCCCGTGTAGTGCACGGGGTCCTTGGTGGTCGCGAACGGCGGCGCGTACGCGAGGTCCAGGTGGAACAGGTCCGCGGCCTCGGCTCCATAGGTGATCGCGGTGGCGAACACGTCCGTGCGCTTGTCCGCGCCCGGGCCGACCGCCTGAGCGCCGAGCAGACGCCCGGTCGCGCGGTCGGCGACGCCCTTGATGAGGAGCTTGCCGCCGCCCAGGTACTCCGAGTGGTCGGGCTTGATGTTGTGGATCACCTCGACGTCGTAGCCCGCGGCGCGAGCGGCGTCCTCGGTGAGACCCGTCGTGGCGACAGGCAGGTCGAAGACGCGGACGATGCCGGTGGCAAGGATCCCCCGGTGCTCCAGGGCGCCTCCGGTGATCGCGTCGCCCGCGATGCGCCCCATCTTGTTGGCGGTCGAACCGAGCGGCACCCACGTGGGCTCACCCGTGATGAGGTTGAAGGACTCGGCGGCGTCGCCCACCGCCCACACGTGCGGGACGGACGTGCGCATCTGCGCGTCGACGACGATCGCTCCCGACGCGCCGAGCTCGGCGCCCGCCTGCTGCGCGAGCGCCGTCACCGGCCTCACGCCGATCGCGACGATCACGACGTCAGCCTCGATGCTCTCCTCCGGGCCGTCCGGCGTCGTGACGGAGACCCCGGCGACCGCATCGTCCCCGTCCGATTCGACACCGCGCGATTCAACACCGTGAAGCGACTGCACGCGCGTGGCGAGGCGGAGATCCGCGTGCTTGCGCACCTCGGCGTCCACGAGGCACGACACGTCCGCGTCCATCCGCGCCATCGCGTGGTCGAGCGCCTCGACGATGGTCACCTCGAGGCCCGCCTGGACCAGCTGCTCGGCCATCTCGAGGCCGATGTAGCCCGCGCCGACCACGACCGCCTTCTTCGCGTCGTGAGTGACGATCCACTGGCGGATCCGGTCGACGTGGGCAGGGTTGCGCACCGGGAACACACCCGGCAGGTCGACGCCGGGCCACGCCGGGACCACGGGCGCCGCGCCGGTCGCGAGGACCAGCTCGTCGTAGGTGTCGGTGAAGACCTCGTCGGTGTCGAGGTTGCGCACGGTCAGGGTGCGGGCCTCGGCGTCGACCGCCTCGACCTCGTGGCCCGTGCGCATGTCGACCTGGTAGCGGCCGGCGAACCACTCGGGGCTGCGCGGCGTCAGCGCGCCGAGCTCCTCGACCTCGCCGCCCACGTAGTACGGCAGGCCGCACGACGAGTAGGAGATGAAACGGTCCTTCTCGTAGACGACGATGCTCGCGGTCTCGTCATTGCGCCTCGCCTTCGCGGCAACGGAGGTGCCCGCCGCGACCGATCCGATGATGACGATCCTCTTGCCCTGCTCGCTCACGATGAGACTCCCTGCGTCGACGTCCTGATTCCTCGCGAGAGCATAATGCCTCAATGTGAATTGAGGTTTACGAAGCCGACCTTCGACTCCTCGGCCTCTTCGGCTTGGGTGCCGGCAGCGCCTCCGCGGTCGCGGCGAAGAGCTCCCTGAGCCTGTCGGGATCCTCGAGCGCGTCGGCGTCGACGATCGGATGCGGCTTCGCGCTCGGGTACGGCTCGCCCTGCGCGAAGCCCTCGGTCACGGGCGTCGGCTTGAGATACACGGTGTCGTCGCACACGAGCCCGACAAACCTGTCGTCGCAGTACAGGCCGTACTCGCCAAACATCGCACGGGCCCGCACGTCGAGCGGCGCGAGCTGTTCCAGAAGGTGGTCGATGGTCTGTCGCGACGTGGCCATGGGCTCACGATAGGTCGCGGGTCGGACATGGCGCCCGGCGGGACTGGGTGCGGGCCGAGGAGCGCTCCACCCGGCCACGTCCGTACGATTCCTCTCGTGCACTCCGACCCGGCCCGAGCATCGTCCTGATGCCTCCCCGCTCCCCGCTCCCGCAGCGCCACGGCCTCGATGCCGCGTGGGTCCGCACGCCCGACCCCCTCCCCGACGGCTCGCTCCAGTTCGGGACGATGCGGGAGTTCCTCCTCGACCGGCTCCCGGCCGTCGCGGAGGTCGAGCGCAGGCTGGCCGAGGGCGCGTTCGTGGACGATGCGGGGCGCCCCTGGAGCGGGGACGAGGGCTACCGCCCGCGCACCTTCGTCTGGTTCCACCGCGAACTCGCGCCCGAGGTGCCGGTCCCGTCCCCCATCCCGCTGCTCGATCGCACCGACAGCCTGCTCGTGGTCGACAAGCCGCACTTCCTCGCCACCACCCCGCGGGGGATGCACGTGCGCCAGACGGCACTGATCCGACTGCGCGTGGAACTGGACCTGCCCGATCTGGCGCCCGCGCATCGTCTGGATCGCCTGACCGCCGGCGTGCTCGTGCTCACGACACGGCGCGACGTGCGGGGCGCGTACGCGAAGGTGTTCCAGTCGCGCAGGATGGACAAGACGTACGAGGCGATCGGGCGGTACGACGCCACCGTCGAGTTCCCGCTGCGCCTCGTCGGCCGGATCGAGAAGACGCGCGGCGACCTTCAGGCGCGGCTCATCCCCGGCGAACCCAATGCCGAGACGCTCGTCGAGGTGCTCGAGGTGCGCGGCGCGTTCGCGCGGTACCGACTCACGCCGGTGACCGGCAAGACGCACCAGCTGCGCCTGCAGATGTCGGACGCGGGGCTGCCGCTCGTGGGCGACCCGCTGTACCCGCACGTGCTGCCCGACGATCCGGCCGACTTCTCCGACCCGCTGCGGCTCGTCGCGCGGCGACTCGCGTTCACCGACCCGCTCGACGGGACGGAGCGGGAGTACGTCAGCGAGCGCGAGCTCGCGTGGCCGTCTCCCTGAACGGCGGTCGACTCAACCTCGGAAGGCCGTCGCCTCGATCTCGATCTTGAGCGCAGGATCGATCAGCCCGCATTGCTGCATCGTCGCGGCCGGACGCACGTCGCCGAGCCACTTGCGCAGCACCGGCCAGCACGACTCGAAGTCCTCGACATTCGGGAGCAGGTAGCGCACGCGGACCACATCGCTCATCGCGAAGCCGCCCTCGGCGAGCGCCTCCGCGATGGTCGCGAGCGCGGCGTCGGCCTGCTCGGCTACGTCGTGGCTCACGGCGCTCGTGGTGCCCGACACGAACGCCCAGTCGCCATGGACGACTGCGCGCGAGTAGGCGACGCGCTCCTCCCAGGGCCCGCCTGAGGTGATCAGCTTCCGCTCAGTCATGGGCCCATTGTGGCGGACCGCCCGCCGATTGCCGACACTCCGTGCAGCTGCATGAGGGCCTCGTGGCCGCCGCGACGGCACCGCTAGACTTCGTGACGGACACTGCATGCCAGGGGGTCGCGTGTCCCGTCGTTGGAGGGGGAACCATGACGCACCGCACCATCGTCTCCGCTGGGCTCGCCACTGTCGTGGCGGTCGCGGTCCTCACCGGCTGCACAGACGGCACGGACCCGTCCGCGTCGCCCTCGGCGACGTCCCCGTCAGCCTCCGGGACCGTGTCCGCATCCGCGTCCGCTCGCGCGACCGCCTCTTCCGCGCCCGACGCCGACGGGGAGCCGTCGTCCGAGCCGACCGTCGAAGACACGGCCGGCTGGGCCGAGGACCTGCCGTTCACGATCGAGGAGTACCGGGTCGCGCGCTCCGACAAGGACGAGACCGCGACGGCGGAGCTCGCCTACACGCTCGAGATGGCCTCCGAGACCGACATCAGGATCTCGCTCACCGACTGGGGCTGGTCCTCGACCGCGGACGGTGGCGATGCGACGGCGATCCCGAACACCACCATCTACGTCATCCTGGACGTGTACCCCGGCGCGGTGTCGGCCCTCTACAGCGGCGACGAGCTCGTCGGCTACCTCTATCCCGCCACCTCGGCAGTGACCGGCGAGGACATCATGGCCGACTTCGAGGACGCGACGACGACCTGGCGGACGACGTTCGACGTCGACGACCTGCGCGAGCACTACG
The DNA here is from genome assembly GCF_002090115.1 of Demequina sp. NBRC 110054. Lineage (NCBI taxonomy): Bacteria > Bacillati > Actinomycetota > Actinomycetes > Micrococcales > Demequinaceae > Demequina > Demequina sp. NBRC 110054. Next base: position 1,609,936 of record NZ_BBRK01000004.1, on the reverse strand, counting down.
TCGGTGTCATGACGTGGAGCGGCAAGGCCGTGCACGACAGCACCGTGCAGACGACGCACTCGCACGTGCTCAGTTACAGCGTCGTCCAGGGCGCGACGGCTGGATAGGGGCTAGACCTCGGACAGGTCGACCCCCGGGTCGACGAGGACGCCGTCGAGGCGCGTCTCCTTGGCACCCTTGCCGACGCCGACGCTTCCGAATGTCGCGCCGGCCAGATCCGCGCCGCGCAGGTCGGCGCCTGTCAGATCGCAGGCGGAGAAATGCGCATCACGCAGCGAGGCTCCGCGGAGGTTGGCGCCGGTGAGATCACAGAACCTGAAGTACCACCCGCCGAGCGTGGCCTGACGAAGATCCGCTCGAGCGAAGCTGCACCGGTCGATCCACATGAGTCCCTGCCGCCCGACAGATGTCAGGTCGGCGCCGGAGAAGTCGATGCTCTCCAGTCTCGCACCCGGGCGAGCGCTCGCGAGCGTCTCGCGATCCCCGACCACGCGCGGCCTCTCAGCATTCACGCCGGTAGCGTATCCAGTGCCCTCTGGGTTTTGAGGGCCCGCCGGGCGGGATGCGCCGCGATCTTCCCACTTACCAGCCGGTGAGAAGCAGCACGCCGTCGCCCGTGCACCCCGCGGGCACCGAATGCTCGACACTGACGTTCGCCAGCACCCGCACCGTCCCACCGGCCACCAGACGGTCGCCGTCCTCGAAGGTCTCGGACCTGGAGAAACGCGAGAACGTCAATGTGCTGCCGTCGTAGCTGAAGCTGTCTTCGGGCAACATGAGGATCAGAGGCTCGTCGACGCCGACCTCGACGCCGTTCTCCTCCGCGGTCGCCGAGCCGACCAAATCGATGTACACGCAGCCGTCAGCGAACTCCAGATCTCCCGCGATGCCAACGCCCGCGGTCGGCGCGTCTTCGGGGAACACCATCGTCGCGACCTCGCCACGGAAGGTGCTCGCCGACGGTGTCATCGACGCCGACGGGTCGACCTCCAGAGACTCTCCCCACACGACACCGAAGCAACCGGGATCCTGGTCGACCATCTCGCCGATCTCATACTGACCAAGGTCGGCGCCATCCGAAGTCGAGACGTCAAGAACGTATCGCGTCACGCCTCCCGGCTGGCTGGTGGAGAGAGTGAACCCATCAACGGATGCGTCGCCGATGACCTCCTGCAACTCGGTCACCGAGGCATCATCGGCTTCCCTGCCCACCACAAGCTCTGACGTCACCGCGTCGACATCACCGGCCTGCACCGCCTCGAAGAAGGCCCGCGCGGCGGCATCGACGCTCGACTCGCCCCGAACGCATGCACCCGCCGAGCCTGCCGGCTGAACGGGAGCGGCGTCGAAAGCCCTGCCTCCGAGGCCGCTGGCCACGACCGCCACGACCGCAAAAGCGCTCACCGAGCCCGCCGCGTACCAGGCAGCCCGACGCCGTCGACGGGCCGTGATCCGCCGCCACGCGGCTGCCGCGCGTGCTGACTTGTCGCCACGCGCTGCGATCCGACCACCGACCCGGTCGGCACCGTCGTGAAGAACATCTCCCAGATCGCTCATCGCCGCGCCTCCTTCACCCTCACGGTCTCTGTCTGCTCGTCTTCGTCGGTCAGCTCGAAGTGCTGGGAGAGCAGCGCGCGGCCGTCCGACAGATACCGCTTGACCGTGCCCTCGGAGGCCGACATCGCAGACGCGACACCGGCAACCGTCATGTCGTCCAGGTATCGCAGGACGATCGCGGTACGGACTCGCGGCGGCAGCGCCGCGAGCGCGACGGCGACCGCTTCGTCGCCCTCAACTGCGGCTTCTGGACCGGGAGCCTCCTCCGTGCGAATGAGCTTCGGGAGGCGTGCCGTCCATCGGGCGTCGCGACGCACCGCGTCGATATGGGTGTTCCGGATCGCGGCCCGCACGTAAGACTCGGCCGCAGCGAGGTCTTGCCACCGTCGCCGCTTCGAGAAGGTCCTGACGATCGCATCCTGGACGAGCTCCTCAGCCGCGCTGTACGAGCCGACGAGTGCGAACGCGTATGCGCTCAAGCGCCGCATCGACTGCGCGTACAGCGCCTCGACGACTTCCCTGTCCTTCATCACTCGACCCCCGATCGAAGGGTAGAACGAACACCTTCCTCAATCGGTTGGGGACGTCCATCCACGAGCGGACATGAACCGGGTTGCCACGGGATGGCCTCACCAGAGGTGAGACGGCCACGAGATTCTGAATCTGAACTCGACCGCGTTCCGCGCGGAATCACCCCTGTGCCTGGACCACGAGCGCACAGGCTCCGACGATCCTTCCGCCTGCCGCAATCGCTTCCCGAACGTCGTCGCGGGTCGCCTCCGGGCGGGCATCCTCCGGATACTCAGTGCTGTTGCGGATCTGGCGCATCCAGTCGAACTCGGCGATCTCGTTCGCCGCGTCCGGCATCAGCGCGCCCGCGGCCAGGCCCGTGTTGCGGTGCGCGCCTCCCACTGGTCGCACGCGCAGTCCGTAGACGGCCAGTACCGCCACCAGCGCTTTGCGGGTCCCGTCATACGCAGCGGTGAACGCCATGGCCACGTCGTCGGTTCCGACCAAGGCCTCCGCCGTGACGAGGTGGCGCTGAGCCGTGACGATCACCGCCCGTGCGTGGTCGCGATTCACTGCGACTCGTTCGAGCCGCCTGGAGGCGAGCATCCGCACAATCTCCTCGGGGAGCTCAGCCATGCGCACCGTCCCTCAGCAGATCGACCATGGGGCGGCCCTTCACCGTTGCGAGGAAGGGCGTCGGCTCAGCCGCCTCCCACTCCTCGCGCGCGACACGAGAGACGTTGACGTCCACACCGATCCGGGCGGAGGCCGTAGAGGCCACATCGGCGAGAGCCCTCCGCGACGCCGTACCGACAACCAGAACATCGATGTCGCGCGGGAACTCCCCTGCCTCTCCGCCACGTCGCGCCGCCCACGAGCCGTAGATGAACGCAGCCTCGACACCGTCGATCTCAGAGAGGAGCTCGCGCAGCACCGGCACCGGCCCGTAGGTCGCCGCGATCAGGTCTCGCATGAGCGAGAAGAGCGGATGCTCTGCGTTCGCGCGAACCATCCGGTTGCGCCCGACGGCGCGGTCGCGAAGCACGCCGGCCTCGACGAGGCGGCCGATCTCCTTGTGCACCACGCCCGGCCCAGCGCCCGTCAGACGGCCAAGATCGGCGAGCGAGAACTCCTCCTCGGCACGACCGAGAGTCTCCGCGAGCAACGCACCGGAGACGTCCGACCTCACGAAAGGCGTGAGTACCGACGGAAGAGTCTTCACAAAACGTGACTATATCTTCTCGTTAAGAGAAGGGTCAAGGGTGGGCGCTAGACGTTGAAGCGGAACTCCACCGCATTCCGTAGCCGAATAACGTATGGGTGTCCACGGTGCGAGTCGCGTCGTCAGCATCATTGCTCCTTGGGACGAAGACCGCACTAGAGTCTGGCCATGACCCTGGCCGAAGACGAAGCGCTCGCGGCAGCACCCGACACCCCGGACGATGCGCTGATCCGTCTTCTGTCCCACCGCAGTTGGCAGGTGCGCTGGAACGCGGCTCAGAATCGCGGAGCGAGCGACGCCGTGCGACTAGCGGCGCTCGCGACGGGCGACAAGGATCTTGCTGCCGCAGTCGGCCAGCTAGGCGACGCACTCTCGTCGACCGTTCTTGAGGCCGTGTTCGAGCACCCGAAGAGGGACGGACGCGAGCAACTTGGCTGTATTGCGCACGACCGGACAACACAGGAACGCCTCGCCTCGGACCCCGACCTCAAAGTCCGAGCATCTTTGGCCGGGAACAACGAAGACGTACCTGAGGACCTGGTGCGCAAACTGGCAGCAGACCGACGCGCCGAAGTCCGCGCCTGCGTGGCCTGTCGCCACGCGCTACCGGAGGACCTAGTCATAACCCTCGCGTCAGACCGCTCCGCGCTTGTGCGCTGGTGGCTGATCTTCACGAGGAACACGCGCGAGGTTGCGGAGCTGCTTCGCGACGACCCGGACGAGGTCGTAAGGGACCAAGCACGCGGAGTGCTCGGCGAACCGCCCGACTAGCGCATCGTCGGTCGGCCCTCAACTACACGTTAAATCTGAACTCAACCGCATTCCGCAGCCGAATAACGTCTGGGTGTCCAGATCGATGTTCGTCCGGGCAAGAAGCAATGACCTCTGTACCTTGGTCGCATGGATTCGCAGACTCTCTCGACCGAACAGGCCTACGAAGCGGCGTTTCGGTTCGTCGCCCAATACTTCGGCAGGGAGCAGGACTCGGAGTCGCTGGAGCTGATGCTCATCGCCATGGAGCCGTCCGCGGACTATGCGCGAACGAATGACCCAGCATCGTGGTCCGACTGGCTGAAGTGCGTCTCGGAGACCCTCTCGGGAGAGCCTCTGCCCTCCGTAGGCAAGTGAGTCAGCGCGGGCTCGGTGAGCGGGACACAGTCACTGTAGCCGTGACGTAGAAACCGTGTGGCGCGATCTTCGTGATGGCTCGCATCCTGACACCCACCGGTTCCCGCGTGACGACGTGGGCCTCAGCGAAGCCATAACGGAGATCGTCCATCCAGGCGCGTACTAACTCCGCTTCGACCTGGTCATCGCTCACGCCGGGCCGGGCGATCGCTGTCACATCGAGCAAATTCTCCGGGTCTCCAGTTGACGCCACGAGGACATCGCTGAGCACCTCGGACTCGAACAAGTAGACGTCGAAGTCCATTGACATGCCGAGCAGGTCGTCGCCGGCGCTGGGCGTGGCTCCCGCCATCAACGCGGCACAGGCTGCCATGAAAGCCGTCTCTGAGTCCTGCGATGACATCTGCTCATCCTGGCAGCAACGCCGGGACACGTGCCAGATTCCACCCGGCTCGTTTACCGGTGGATCTGACGCGAGATGTTGGACGGCGACTACACATTAAATCTAAATTCGACCGCATTCCGTAGCCGAAAAACGTCTGGCGCTGTGCTCTCCTGCCACCTGTCCCCGCCCGGGCCGATTCGACTCAAGCTGTGGCGATCGCGTCGATGAATCGAGAATACGTCTCCATTGAGGGCCGGAGCGTGACAACCAATTCGATACCGCGATCCGCCAGCTCAACGAGTTCATCGCTCAGAACCGCCAGACTGGTGAATCCCTCGTCGACTGCGGCCGAGATCTCCAGCCGCACGACGTCCTTAGCCTCATCGCTTTTCCCAAGCAGTTCCGCCAGCGCCGCATCGTCCAGTTCGACCCGCCAATCGTCGGCTAAATCGTCGTTGGCTCTGTCCTCCTCCCTCATCCGCTGAGGGAAGAGGACCCGTTCTGCCAGCACACCTCTCGGAGTCCAACTCGCAATGTGAATCGAAGCTTCCGGAAACGCCGAGATCGCCACACCTTGCTTATGGGCGTCCGACATGAATCCGAAAGTGGCTTCGGTTCCTAGCCACGGGAACACGACCTCCAGGGCCGTAGCTCGTTCTGCTATCGCCCGAAGACATTCACGCGTGACCATCGCTGGACCGTCGCCGCCGAGGACGAAGCGCACGTCGACCACCACGACCTGATCCGGGCTCCCGTTCGGAGCGCGTCGCAGTGCGCTGCGCAATCGCCAGGTCGACAGCGAACGGGCCGGCCCGCGAAGACGGCTCGGACGACGGGAGATCCACGTTCGAGTCATAGGCACTGAGTCATCACCCATGCCGGAGAACACGCTTGCCGAGTCGATTTCGGTCACGTTCGGAGGCTCCTTCTCCCAGGGCTGAAGAAAACCGTCACGATCCACGGGCAGGTCCACCCCAGCAGGAGCACCCTCTTCGCGTTCACGCGTGGAAGCATATCCATGCGACATCTGCGACGATCTGCATCCACGAGCACAGCGACCGCACACACCGCGTCCGCGAGGAACTTGTCAAACGCTAGGCGCTGCGCCCAGATGTTGGACGGCGACTACACGTTAAATCTGAACTCCACCACGTCGCCGTCGACCATCACGTAATCCTTGCCCTCCATGCGGACCCAGCCCTTGGCCTTCGCCTCGGCCATCGAGCCGGCCTCGACGAGGTGCTCGTACGAGACGACCTCCGCCTTAATGAAGCCCTTCTCGAAGTCCGTGTGGATGACGCCGGCGGCCTGCGGCGCGGTCCAACCCTTGCGGATGGTCCAGGCGCGGGCTTCCTTGGGGCCGGCGGTCAGGTACGTCTGCAGCCCGAGCGTGTCGAAACCGATGTGCGCGAGCTGGTCCAGGCCGGACTCGGTCTGGCCGGTCGAGGCGAGCATCTCGGCCGCCTCATCGTCGTCGAGCTCGATGAGCTCCGACTCGAACTTCGCGTCCATGAAGATCGCCTTGGCGGGCGCGACGAGCGCCTCGAGCTCGGCCTTCTGCTCCTCGTCGAGCAGGCCCGCATCGTCGGTGTTGAAGACGTAGATGAACGGCTTGGTGGTGAGGAGGTTGAGCTCCTTGAGCTCCGCGAGGTCGAGCCCCGCGACGGGGCCGCCCGCGAAGAGCGTCTGGCCTGCCTCGAGGATCTCCTTGGCCTCCTGAACCGCGGCGAGGAAGTCGGCCGAGGCCTTCTTGGCCCGCACCTCCTTCTCGAGGCGGGGGATCACCTTCTCAATAGTCTGGAGGTCGGCGAGGATCAGCTCGGTCGAGATGGTCTCGAGGTCGCCGGCGGCGTCCTCACTGCCCTCGACGCGGGTGACGTCGGGGTCGGCGAACGCGCGCGTCACCTGGCAGATCGCGTCCGCCTCGCGGATGTTCGCGAGGAACGCGTTGCCCAGACCCTCTCCCTCCGAGGCACCCTTGACGATGCCCGCGATGTCCACGAACGACACGGTCGCCGGCAGCTCGCGCTCGGAGCCGAAGATCTCGGCGAGCTTCCCGAGGCGCGAGTCGGGGAGCGGGACGACGCCGACGTTGGGCTCGATCGTCGCGAACGGGTAGTTCGCCGCGAGCACCTCGGCGCGGGTCAGAGCGTTGAAGAGGGTGGACTTGCCGACGTTGGGCAGTCCGACGATTCCGATAGTAAGAGCCACGGGCGACAAGTCTACCGGCGCCAGCACGAGCGCCGGGTGGCGGGGGTCCCGGGACGATGCGATCGCCAGGACGATGCGTCAGTCGCCCGGGTGCGGGGCGCATCGTCCCTTCCCCGCCCCAGCATCGTCCCCTCCCCAGGAGACGCCCTGCGATCTATCCTGACGGCATGACGTTCGAGGAGATCTTCGCCCCCGGCCTGGGCCGCGCGAAGGAGGAGATGGAGCGGGAGAAGCTGCTTCCCGCCCCACCTCCGATCGCGGGCGCTCCCCCGCTGCCGCCGCCGCCCGACGGCGTCGAGATCCCCGACATCGACAACCTGGAGCCCTTCGAGGAGTAAACCCCAGACGCGACGAGGGCGGGACCGGTATGCACCCGCCCCGCCCTCGCGTCGTCTCAGTCGAGCGTCAGTTGCCCCACTCGATCCCGGCGCCCGGGATCGCGTCGAGCAGGCGCTGCGTGTACGGCTCCTTGGCCGACTCGAAGATCTCGTCGGTGCTGCCGGCCTCGACGATCTTGCCCTGCTCCATCACCGCGACATGGTCGGCGATGACGCGCACCACCGCGAGGTCGTGCGTGATGAACAGGTAGGTCAGCCCGAGCTCGGCCTGCAGGTCCGCCAGCAGCTGGAGGATCTGCGCCTGGACGAGCACGTCGAGCGCGGAGACCGCCTCGTCGAGCACGACCACATCAGGCTTGAGCGCGAGCGCACGGGCGATAGCCACGCGCTGACGCTGGCCGACCGACAGCTCGTTCGGATAGCGGTTGGCGAGCTCCTCGGGGAGCGACACCTGGTCGAGCAGCTCGCGGACACGCTCACGACGGGCGGCCTTGTCGCCGACCTTGTGCACCTTCATCGGCTCAGCGATCGTCGCGCCGATCGACCGCTGCGGGTCGAGCGACGAGTACGGGTCCTGGAACACCGGCTGCATGCGCGAGCGCAGCTTGAACAGGTCCGAACGCGACACGTTGGTCATGTTCGTGCCGCCCACGACGATGTCACCGGCCGTGGGGGTCTCCAGGCCGAGGATCATCTTCGCGGCCGTCGACTTGCCCGAGCCCGACTCGCCCACGAGTGCGAGCGTGGTGCCCTTCGGGATGTCGAAGTTGATCTCGTCGACGGCGCGGAACGACTCCGAACGGAAGCCGCCCTTGCGGATCGAGAACTCCTTGGTGAGGTTCTTCACCGAGATGACCGGTGCGGCGTCGGCGTCCACGTGCTCCGCACGAGCCTCGGCCATCGCAGCCACGTCGAACTTCTCCGCACCTGTATCCGCCGCCTGAGCGGTCGACTCGATGCGCCGCGAGGCCAGCGAGGGCGCCGCCGCGATGAGCCGCTGCGTGTAGGGGTGCTGCGGGTTCGTGAGCAGATCCCGGCTGGGACCCGACTCGACGATCCGACCCTGGTGCATCACGATCACCTTGCTGGCACGCTCGGCGGCCAGGCCCAGGTCGTGCGTGATGAGCAGGACAGCGGTGCCCTTGTCCCGCGTGAGCGACTCGATGTGGTCGAGGATCACCTTCTGCACCGTCACGTCGAGAGCCGAGGTCGGCTCGTCGGCGATCAGCAGCTTCGGGTCCGCGCCCAGTCCGATGCCGATCAGCACGCGCTGGCGCATGCCGCCGGAGAACTGGTGCGGGAACTGGTTCATGCGACGCTCGGCGTCGGCGAGCCCGGCCTGCTGAAGGACCTCGACCGCGCGGGCCTCGATCTCCTTCTTGCCGGTCGCGACGCCGTTGGCGCGGATCGCCTCGCGGACCTGGAAGCCCACCGACCACACCGGGTTGAGGTTGGACATCGGGTCCTGCGGGACGTAACCGATGACGCCACCACGGATGGCGGCCATCTGCTTCTCGTCGTGGTCGACGATGTCGGTGCCCTCGACGAGCACCTTGCCGCCGGTGATGTCGCCGTTGCCGGGCAGCAGCTTCATCAGCGCGGTGGCCGTCGTGGACTTGCCCGAGCCCGACTCGCCGACGATCGCGACCGTCTCACCGGGGTAGATGTCGAACGACACGCCACGCACCGCGTTGACGATGCCGTTCTGGGTCTGGAACCCGACCTCGAGCTCGTGCACCGAGACGATCGGCTGGTCCTCGCCGACGACCGGCGCGGCGCCGTTGGTGTCTGTCACTGGAGTGGTCTCCGTCATCGTCGGGCCCTCGCCTTCGGGTCCAGGGCGTCGCGGATCAGCTCACCGAGGAAGGTGAACGCGAGCACGGTCAAGGTGAGCGCGAGCGACGGCCAGAGCAGTGCCGACGGGTTGGTGCGCAGCGTCTGCTGTGCCTCGGCGATGTCGTTGCCCCACGAGAAGTAGCCGTTGAGGCCGATTCCGAGCAGCGAGAGCGTCGCCTCCGCGGTGATCGCGCCTCCGAGCGACAGGGTGAGCGCCACGATGACGGGCCCCATCGAGTTCGGCAGCACGTGTCTGAGCAGCGTCGAGCCCCGCGAGCGTCCCACAGCCTCGGACGCCATCACATACTCGAGGTTCTTGTTCCTCAGCACCTCGGCGCGCACGATGCGGGCGAGAGACGCCCAGGCGAAGCCACCGATCGCGATCGAGATGGTGAGCGGGTTGCGCCAGGCCGACATGACCGACATGACGACGACAGCCGCGAGGAAGTAAGGAATCGAGAAGAACACGTCGCCGATGCGCGACAGGATCGAGTCGACCCGACCGCCGTAGTACCCGGCGATCGCACCCATCGGGATGCCGATCACGGCGGTGATGGCCACGACGAGCAGACCGACCGAGAGCGACGTGCGGGCGCCGTAGACGATTCGCGCCCAGACGTCGTAGCCCTGGCGGGTGAAGCCGAGCGGATGGCCCTCAGTCGGGGCGGCGTTGCTGTCCGACAGCTGGCCGAAGCCCGGGTCCGCGTTGGTGAACCACGACGGGAAGAGCGCCATCAGCAGCACGATGAACGAGAGCGTGAGCGCCACGTAGAAGAGCGGACGCTTGCGCAGGTCGCGCCACGCGTCGATCCACATGTTCGAGCGTCGCTTGGACAGCTTGACCTGATCGACCGCGCCGGGCTCGGTCTCCTCGATCGGGGCGACGTAGTGTGCGTTGCGATCAGACATAACGGATCCTCGGGTCGAGCACGGCGTACAGCAGGTCCACCAGGATGTTCACGATGATGTACATCACCGTGAGGATGGTCACGAACGAGACCACGGTGGAGTTCTCGCCGCGAAGGATCGCGTCGTAGAGCACCTTGCCGATACCGGGAATGTTGAAGATTCCCTCGGTGACCGTCGTACCGGCGATCAGCGCGCCGAAGCTCGCTGCCGTGTTCGTGATCACGGGGATGAGGGAGTTGCGGGCCACGTGCACCGGCACCACGCGCTTGCTCGTCAAGCCCTTCGCGTAGGCCGTACGCACGTAGTCGCCCTCACGCGCCTCGATGACCGAGCCTCGCATGAGTCGCATGCCGACCACGTAGATGGTCAGCGCGATGGTGATTCCGGGAAGCAGCAGCGCACCCCAGGTCGCGTTCGCACCTACCGTCACCGGAGCCAATCCCCATTTGATGCCCACGAAGTACTGCGCGACGAAGAGCGCGACGAACGGGGGGATCGAGTTGAGCACGAGCGCGAAGACCAGCGACGCGTGGTCGGCGAACTTGCCCTTGCGCAGACCCGACAGCAGTCCGAAGCCCACCGAGAGCACGAACTCCGCGACGACCGCGATGGTGACGAGCTTCAACGTCACGGGGAATGCGCGGAGGAAGACCTCGTTCACGGACTGGCCGGAGAAGGTGACACCCATGTCACCCGTCAGGAACCCCTGGATGTACAGGAGGTACTGCATGAAGAACGGCTGATCCAGGTGGTACTGCTCGCGCACGGCCTGCAGGACGGCCTCGTTCGGCGTCCTGTCTCCGAAGAGCGCGATGACCGGGTCTCCTGGCATCGAGAAGACCATGAAGTAGATCAGGAACGTCGTTCCGAAGAAGACTGGGATGGCCTGGAGGAGGCGCCTGAGCACATATCGCGTCATCTGCGCGCTCCTCGGGCATGGTTCGGTGAAAACATAGGGTGCCGATTCTAGTGTGAACGGACGCGTGCTGGACACGCGCTGTCAGCGAGCGTACTCGCAGGCGCTGCGGCGACGCGAAAGGAAGCGTCGCCACGGGAGCTGCTGCGAGGCGGCCACCGCCGGGGTACGGCGGCCTGAATTCCCTGCTAGGTGGGGCCCGATGCGCCAAGGTCGAGCGACGCATCGTCCCTGCGCATCCGTGACGCGCACGCAGAGGGGCCCGCTCCGCCAGGAGGCGGAGCGGGCCCGTCCGCGGTGATCGCCTAGGTGCTTACGCGGCCTTGGTGATCTGGTAGAACAGCGGGACCGAGTGCCAGTCGAAGACGACGTTCTCGACGTTCTCCGAGTAGCCGCCGGTCACGTTCGAGTACCAGAGCGGGATGGCGGGCAGGTCCTGGAACAGGATGACCTGCGCCTCCTGGAACTTCTCGATCGCGGTGGCCGAGTCCGAGGCCTGCTTGCCCTCGTCGACCAGAGCGTCGAACTCCTCCGAGGAGTAGTCGCCGTCGTTCGCGCCAGCGTTCGTGTAGTACAGCGGGCCGAGGAAGTTCTCGAGCGACGGGTAGTCCGCCTGCCAGCCGGTACGGAACGCCGCGGTGATGGTGCGGCCGGTGATGTCGGTGCGGAACTCCGCGAACGTCGCGTAGGGCAGGCCCGCCGCGTCGATGCCGAGCGTGTTCTTGATCGAGTTCACGACAGCGTCGACCCAGGCCTGGTGGCCACCGTCAGCGTTGTAGGCGAGCTCGAAGGTGCCGGTCCACGGCTCGATGGCGTCGGCCTCGGCCCACAGCTCAGCGGCCTTCTCGGGGTCGTACGCCAGGACCTCAGAGCCCTCGACGGAGTCCGACCAGCCGTCGATGACGGGCGAGGTGAAGTCCGACGCGGGGGTGCGGGTGCCCTCGTAGAGGACGTCCGTGATCTCGTCGCGGTTGATCGACATCGAGAGGGCCTGGCGGCGCAGGAGGCCGGCCTCGCCCTGGAAGCGCTCGTCGCTCGCCGGGATGGTGAACGACTGGAAGATCGCGGCGGGCTGGTTGACCGCACGGTCGCCCAGGTCCGACTCGAAGGTCGCGAACGCCGAGTCCGGGATGCCGTCGATCACGTCGACGTTGCCCGCGAGGAGGTCAGCGTAGGCCGCGTCCTGCGAGGCGTAGAAGGTGATCAGGAGGCCACCGTTCTGCGCGACGCGGTCACCCGTGTACGAGGGGTTCACGGACAGCTCGATCTGAACGTCGTGCTGCCAGTCGTCCTCGGACGCGAGCATGTAGATGCCGTTGCCGACCGGGGCCGAGCCGAAGGCGTCGGGGTCCTCGAAGAAGACGTCGGGCAGCGGGTAGAAGGCCGAGTAGCCCAGCGCGAGCGGGAACTCCGAGTTCGGAGCCGCGAGCGTGATGGTGAACGTGTAGTCGTCCACGACCTCGAGGCCGGTCATCTCCGGGGTGGAGGCGCCCTCGTCGGTGTTGTAGCCGTCGAAGCCCTCGATCTGCTCGAAGAAGTAGCTGTTCAGCGCGGTCGCGGCGTTGGCCGGGTCGGCGCCCCAGTTCCAGGCGTCCACGAAGTTGTGGGCGAGCACCTCGGTGCCGTCGGTGAACTCCCAGCCCTCTTCGAGGGTGACCGTGAAGGTCTGGTTGTCGTCGGTCTCGATGGACTCGGCGACCTCGTTGTGCGTGGCGCCGTCGCCGTCGTAGTAGACCAGGCCGGCGAAGATCGCGTCGATGATCTTGCCACCGCCGGTCTCGTTCGTCGCGACCGGGATGAGCGGGTTCTGCGGCTCCGAGCCGTTGGTCGAGATGACCGCGGCGCTGGTGGTCTCCGAAGCCTCGGCGGACGTCGAGGTCTCGGTGTCACCACCGTTCGAGCATGCAGTCAGGGCGAGCATTGCCACACCAAGGGTGGCGATGCTGCCGAGAGCCTTCTTGTTCACTGGTTCCTCCTATGCGTCCGGTCTCCCGGACCCTGGATGGGGCCCGCACGGTTCCTTGTGCGGACACTGTTTCGCCGGGCATGCCTACCCAGACGGTGAAAAAAGGGTAGGCGTGTCGATGTTGCGAACTTGTTGCTGAGAGACAGATGACCAGAGATTGTGCCCAAAATGTAATGCAAATCGGTGGATACCTCCTCAGGATGGCCCTGCGTGACGGATTCCGACGCGCTGGTCAGTTTTTCAGCGTCGTGTCAGACCCCCGTGCGAGGGTGAACCCATGACAGAAGCCCTGCTGATCCTCGTCGGCGCCCTGCTCGGCACGCTCGTCGGGTTCCTTGCCGCCCGCGCTCGTGGCGCCTCCGACCTGGGCCACGCGCGCGCCGGGCTCGAGGCGGCGAACCGTCGACTCGAGGACCAGCGGACGGCCCACGAGTCCTACGTCGCCCAGGTGCGAACCGACCACGAGACCCTCCAGCGCGAGTTCCAGGCGCTCTCGGCACAGTCGCTGCGGGAGTCGCAGGAGGCGCTGCTGCGTGTGGCCCAGGAGCGCTTCGCGCGGGATCGCACAGCTGCGGACGCAGAGCTCGCGAAGCGCGAGCAGACCTTCCGAGGGCTCGTCGAGCCCATGGCCAAGGCGCTCGACGACGTGAAGCGGCAGACCTCGGAGGCCGACAAGGCCCGCGCCGAGTCGCAGGCGCTGCTCGCGCAGCAGGTGAGGCACATGCTCGACGCGTCCGAGCAGCTCGGCAAGCAGACGGAGAGCCTGCGCTCCGCCCTGCGCAGGCCCGAGGTGCGCGGCCGGTGGGGAGAGCTCCACCTGCGCAGGGTCGTCGAGGTCGCGGGCCTCGTGAATGGGGTCGACTTCACGGAGCAGGAGTCGGGGACGACGGGCGAGGGCACCCGCCTGCGTCCCGACATGATCGTGACCCTCGCGGGCGGGCGCCGCATCGTCGTCGACGCGAAGACCCCGCTAGACGCGCTGCTCGACATCGATGCGGACCCGGACCACGCCGAGGAGCACGCTGTGCGGCACGTGCGGAACGTGCGCCAGCGCGTCAAGGAGCTGAGCTCGAAGGCCTATCGCGAGCAGTTCGGCTCGGACATCGACTTCTCCGTCCTGTTCCTTCCCGCCGAGTCCTTCCTGCAGGTCGCGACCGAGCAGGACCCGCAACTGCTCACCGACGCCTACGAGAGCGGCGTGGTCATCGCGACCCCGACGGTGCTCGTGGCGATGCTGCGCACGGTCGCGCACACCTGGAAGGCCGAGGCGCTCGCGAGGAACGCGCAGGAGGTGCTCGACACGGGCCAGGAGCTCTACAAGCGGCTGGGAACCATGGGCGAACACCTCGCCCGCGTCGGCAAGGCGATCGACCAGGCCGGGGACGCCTACAACAAGACGGTCGGCTCGATGGAGAGGCAGGTGCTGCCCTCGGCACGACGCTTCGCCTCCCTCCAGCAGATCGAGAAGGGTCTCGAGACTCGCGAGGTGGAGACGTCGATCCGCTCGATCAACGCGCCGGAGCTGCTCGACCCGGTCGTCGCGGCCGAGGACTCGCCCTAGGCCCTGGTCGCGGCCTCCTTGGCCTTGAGGTCGGCGCGGATCTCACGCGGGAGCGAGAACATGAGGTCCTCGGTCGCCGTCCGGACCTCCTCGACGGTCTCGTAGCCGCGGGCCGCGAGCGCATCGAGCACGTCGCGCACGAGGATCTCCGGCACCGAGGCACCCGACGTGACGCCCACGCTCTCGACACCGTCGAACCAGGCGTCCTCGAGCTCGGCCGCGCGGTCGATGCGGTACGAGGACTTCGCGCCGCCCTGGAGCGCGACCTCGACCAGGCGCACCGAGTTCGAGGAGTTCGCGGACCCGACGACGATCACGAGGTCGGCGTTCGGGGCGATCTTCTTGACCGCGACCTGGCGGTTCTGGGTCGCGTAGCAGATGTCGTCGCTCGGCGGGTCCTGGAGGTTCGGGAAGCGCTCGCGCAGGCGACGCACCGTCTCCATCGTCTCGTCGACCGACAGCGTCGTCTGCGAGAGCCACACGACGTTGTCCGGGTCCGGCACCTCGATCGTGTCGGCGTCCTCGGGAGAGTTCACGACGATGGTGTGCTCGGGGGCCTCACCCGCGGTGCCCTCGACCTCCTCGTGCCCGATGTGGCCGATCAGCAGGATCGTCTGCTCGTCGCGGGCGAAGCGCACCGCCTCCTTGTGGACCTTGGACACGAGCGGGCACGTGGCGTCGATCGTGAGCAGGTTCCGCTGCGTCGCCGCCTCGCGGACGGCGGGAGAGACTCCGTGCGCCGAGAAGACCACGTGGGCGCCCTCCGGCACCTCGTCGGTGTCCTCGACGAAGATCGCGCCGCGCTCCGTGAGCGTCTCGACGACGTACTTGTTGTGGACGATCTCCTTGCGGACGTAGATCGGGGAGCCGTGCAGCTCGAGCGCCTTCTCGACGGCGATCACCGCCCGGTCGACGCCGGCGCAGTAACCGCGCGGCGCGGCGAGCAGGACCTTCTTCGCAGGTGTTGCAGGCATGTACCTCATCCTAAGTGGCAGGCTGGGGTCCGTGAGTGACGCGGACGGCTTCCACGGGGACAACGAACCGGGGCCCGTCATGCTTCCTGGCACCGCCGCGGAGACCACTCCCGAACGGCCGTGGCCCGTGCGCCACCTCTCCCCCAAGATCGGCGAGTACATCTCCCGCATGTCCCCCGTATGGGTCGAGGGCCAGGTCCTGGGAGTGAAGCGGTGGCGCGACCTGGTCTTCCTCACGCTGCGCGATACCGACGAGAACATGTCGCTCGGCGCGACCCTCCCGGCCAAGGCAGTCGAGGAGCTGGGCACGCCGCTCGAGGACGGCGCGCGCATCGTCGTCCACGCGAAGCCCCAGTGGTGGACCAAGTCCGGCTCCCTCCAGCTCCGAGGTAAGGAGGTCCGCACCGTCGGCCTCGGCGACCTGCTCGCGCGCCTCGAGATGCTCAAGAGCGCCCTCGCCGAGGAGGGCCTCTTCTCCCCCGAGCGCAAGGTCCCGCTCCCGTTCGTGCCGCGTGTGGTCGGGCTGGTGTGCGCGACCCAGGGCGACGCCGAGCACGACGTGGTCGAGAACGCGCAGCGACGCTGGCCCGCGGTGCGCTTCGAGATCCGCCGAGTCACCGTGCAGGGACCGCGCGCGGTGCCCGAGGTCGTCGCCGCGATGCGCGAGCTCGACGAGACGGATGGCGTCGACGTCATCGTCGTCGCGCGCGGCGGCGGAGCCTTCGAGGACCTGCTGCCCTTCAGCGACGAGGAGATGGTGCGCGCGGCCTCTCGCATCGCGACGCCGCTCGTCAGCGCGATCGGCCACGAGAAGGACTCTCCCCTGCTGGACCTCGTCGCCGACTTCCGAGCCTCGACCCCGACGGACGCAGGAAAGCGCATCGTCCCCGATGCCGCGCAGGAGCGTGCGGGCGTCGAGCGCGCGACGGCGACCATGCGCGGCGCGCTCCTTGCCCGGCTCGATCGCGAGGAGCGCGGACTCGCCACCTTCCGCACGCGCCCCGTGATGGCGCACCCCTCGCGCATGCTCGACCCGCACCGCGAGCGCCTGACCGCGCTCCATCATGCGTGCGGGCGCGCGCTCGTCGATATCCTCAGCGCCGCGGACGCCCGCGCCCGCGAGCTCGCCGCGAGCCTCCGGGCGCTCAGCCCCCAGTCGACGCTCGACCGCGGCTACGCCGTCGTGCGCGACTCCGAGGGAGACGTGGTGCGGGACGCGAGCGTGCTTGACCCGGGAGACCAGGTGCTGGTGCGAGTGGCCCAGGGCACGTTCATCGCCGAGGTCGAGGGGCTCGAAGGCGAGGAGCCCGAGCTCTACTGACACTGGGCGGCTCGCCGCGGCTACGGATACTGCGCGGCTCGGCGCGTCCGGGCACGGCACGCTCCTATCGCAGCGGCAGCGCCATCCGCGCGAGCATCCCCTTCGCGCCGCCCTGCTCGGCGACCCTCCGCCGCGCGATCTGCGCGACGTCCTTGTCTCGGCTGCGTGCCAGCCGATCCAGGACCCGCTGCGGGATCGTCGGATTGGAGGCGAGCGCCATCCGCACCTCCACGTGAGCGTCGCTTGCGAGCCGCTCGTGAAGGTCCTCGGGGATGTCCTCGCGGCGGTTGCGCGCGACAGCCGCGCGCACCGAGATCGCCTCGTCCTCCGCGAGCCTCAGAAGCGCGAGGATCGACGTGAGCGGATGCTCGGCCACCGCGGCGCGCACAAGCGCCTCCTCGCTGTTCGCAAGCCTCGCGAGGTCCGTCTCGTCGCCGCCCTCCTCGATCACCTGTCGCAGGCGTGCGAGCGCGGTCTGCTGCATGTGGCCATCGCTGAACATGTCTCACCCCATCGTGAGTCGTGTGCCCCCTGGGCGCGTCTTCATCGACGCGCTACCGTTGTCGTGTGCCGAATACTACCGACGACGTGGCCGGGATGGCCTACGAGGACGCGCGCGACGAGCTGATCGCGATCGTGGCCCGGCTCGAAGCCGGCGAGACCACTCTGGAGGAGTCCCTGGGCCTGTGGGAGCGGGGCGAGGCGCTCGCCGCCCGCTGCCAGGACCTCCTCGACGGCGCCCGCGAGCGCATCTCGGAGGTGCGCGGCGACGACATGGCGGACGCAGGCGTCGTGGGCGTCGTCCCGGCCGATGAGGACGCAGGATGACCGACCACGCGCTCGTGATCGGCGAGGCCCTGGTCGACGTGGTGCACGCCGCGGACGGCTCGGTCACCCGCCACCCGGGTGGATCGCCCGCGAACGTCGCGCTCGGCCTCGCACGGCTGGGACGCGACGCGGAGCTGCTCACGTGGCTCGGGGACGATGCGGATGGCGCCCTGGTGAGCGACCACCTGCGGTCGTCGGGCGTGACGCTGTGCCCCGGCTCGCTCGGCGCGGCGGCGACCTCGGTCGCGGCGGCGACACTCGACCACACCGGCGCCGCGACCTACGAGTTCGCGCTCGAGTGGAACCTGGCCGACTCCCCGATGCACCGCCTGTCTCCGACCGTGGTCCACACCGGCTCGATCGCTGCCGTGCTCGAGCCGGGAGCCTCCGCGGTGCTGTCCGTCGTCGAGGCGGCGCGCGACACCGCGACCGTCACGTACGACCCGAACGCGCGGCCGTCGCTCATGGGCGACCCCGCCACGGCGCGCGTCGCGGTCGAGCGCATGATCCGCCTCGCGGACGTGGTCAAGGCCTCGGACGAGGACGTCGGGTGGCTCGCCCCCGGCGAGGAGCTCGAGGACGTCGCGCAGCACTGGCTCGGCCTCGGCGCCGCTCTCGTGATCGTGACCCGCGGGGGCGAAGGCGCATCCGCGTGGAGCGCCGAGGGCCAGGTCGATGTGCGCGCCGAGCGCGTCGACGTCGCCGACACCGTGGGCGCCGGCGACTCGTTCATGTCCGGCCTCATCGATGGGCTGTGGGCGGAGGGCGTCCTCGGCGCGAAGCAGCGGGGTGCGCTCCAGTCGATGGACCTGGGCACCGTGAGCGCGATCCTCGAGCGCTGCGTGCGCATCGCCGCGATCACCGTGTCTCGCGCGGGCGCCAACCCGCCGACCCGCGACGAGCTCGACGCCTGACACCACGCCCGCACCACCGGCGGAACCGATCGACCACCGGACCACACCCTCGCGGTCCCCTGACAGAATGAGCGACATGACAACGGAGTTCAGGATCGAGCACGACACCATGGGCGAGGTGCGGGTCCCCGTCGACGCCCTCTACCGCGCGCAGACGCAGAGGGCGGTCGAGAACTTCCCGATCTCCGGCGTCACGCTCGAGCGTCGCCACATCGAGGCGCTCGCCCGGGTGAAGAAGGCCGCCGCACGCGCCAATGCGGAGCTGGGAGTGCTCGAGCAGGACATCGCCGACGCGATCGTCGCCTCCGCGGAGGAGGTCGCCTCGGGCGAGCACGACCACCACTTCCCCGTCGACATCTTCCAGACCGGGTCGGGCACCTCGTCCAACATGAACACCAACGAGGTCATCGCGACGCTCGCGACGTACCGGCTCGGGCGGGACGTGCACCCGAACGACCACGTCAACGCGTCGCAGTCCTCGAACGACGTCTTCCCCACCTCGGTGCACGTCGCGGCCTCCGCGGCGCTGGTCCAGGACCTCGTCCCCGCGCTCGAGACGCTCGCGACCTCGCTCGAGGGCAAGGCCGAGGAGTTCAAGGACGTCGTGAAGTCCGGCCGCACGCACCTCATGGACGCGACGCCCGTGACGCTCGGCCAGGAGTTCGGGGGCTACGCGGCCGCGGTGCGCCTCGGGATCGAGCGCCTGCTGGTCGCGCTGCCCCGGGTCGCTGAGGTGCCGCTCGGAGGCACCGCGGTCGGCACGGGGATCAACACGCCCGCGGGCTTCCCGCAGCGCGTGATCTCGCTGCTCGCCGAGGACACCGCGCTGCCGATCACCGAGGCGCGCAACCACTTCGAGGCTCAGTCGGCCCGCGATTCCCTCGTGGAGCTGTCGGGCGTGCTGCGCACGATCGCGGTGAGCGTCACGAAGATCTGCAACGACCTGCGCTGGATGGGATCGGGCCCCAACACGGGTCTGCGCGAGATCGCGCTGCCCGACCTGCAGCCGGGCTCGTCGATCATGCCCGGCAAGGTCAACCCCGTCGTCCCCGAGGCCGTGCTCATGGTGTGCGCGCGCGTGGTCGGCAACGACGCGACGGTCGCATGGGCGGGCGCGTCGGGAGCCTTCGAGCTCAACGTGCAGATCCCGGTCATGGCCCTCGGCACGCTCGAGTCGATGCGCCTGCTGGGCAACGCCGTGCGCGTGCTCGCCGAGCGGACGGTCGACGGCATCGAGGCGAACGTGGACCACGCGCGCTTCCTCGCCGAGGCGAGCCCCAGCATCGTCACCCCGCTCAACCGCGTGATCGGCTACGAGAACGCGGCGAAGATCGCGAAGCACTCGGTGAAGCGCGGGATGACCGTGCGCGAGGCCACGATCGACCTGGGCTTCGTGAAGCGCGGCGAGATCTCCGAGGAGCAGCTCGACGAGCTGCTCGACGTGGACTCGATGACCGGGCGGGGCTGAGCCAGAGGCTCTCCCGTAGTCTGCGGGCCCGCCCGCGGAGAACTTGGCTCGCGCCCGCACACGGGGCGGGGCATTCGTGGCGGGACCGGGCATTCGCGGCTGGCTCCGAACCCCCTGCTCCGGCGATGAATGCCGGTCGCGGTAGGGACTCAGGTCCCGGCACCAGGTAAAGTTGACGCATCACCACGCGCAGCCGCTGGTCGTCGGCCTGCGGGAAGCAATCGCACCACGACGCGGTTGTACCCAGCAGGAGGTTTACACATGTCAAAGACTCGTGTGCTTATTCTCGGAGGCGGCTACGTCGGCCTCTACACCGCGCTGACCCTTCAGAAGAAGGCGCGCGGGAAGGTCGACATCACCCTGATCGACCGCCGCCCGTACATGACCTACGCGCCGTTCCTGCCCGAGGCCGGAGCCGGCTCGATCGAGGCGCGCCACGCCGTCGTCCCGCTGCGCCGCACCCTCAAGGGCGTCCGCGTCCTGCAGGGCAAGGTGACGAACATCAGCCACCAGGACCGCCGCGTCACCGCGGAGACCGACCTCGGCGAGAACCTCAACCTCGAGTTCGACGAGCTCGTCGTCGCGCTGGGCGCTGTGTCGCGCACCTTCCCGACCCCGGGCCTCGCGGAGAACGCGATCGGCTTCAAGTTCGTCGAGGAGGCCGCCGCGGTCCGCAACCGCATCCTCAACCGCATCGCCCGCGCCGCGACCACCTCGAACCCCGAGCTGCGCAAGCGCCTGCTCTCGTTCGTCTTCGTGGGCGGCGGCTTCGCCGGCATCGAGGCGTTCTCGGAGACCGAGGACATGGCCAAGGCCGCGCTGCGCTACTACCCCGAGCTCAAACCCGAGGACCTCAACTTCGTGATGGTCGAGGCCGCGAACCACATCCTGCCCGAGATGGGTCCGGACATGGGCGAGTACACCAAGAAGGAGCTCGAGTCCCGCGGCATGCGCGTGCTGCTGTCGACGACGCTCGACAGCTGCGTCGACGGCCACGTCGAGCTCTCGAACGGTGAGAAGTTCGACGCCGACACCATCGTCTGGACCGCCGGCGTCAAGCCCGCGCCCGTGATGTCGTCGTCCGACCTCCCGCTCGGCCCGCGCGGCCACATGAGCTCGTCCCCGACGCTTCAGGTCATCGACCAGGACGGCCGCGTCGTCGACGGAGTCTGGGCCGCGGGCGACTGCGCGCAGGTGCCGAACCTCGTCGAGGACGAGGGCGACTGGTGCGCCCCGAGCGCCCAGCACGCCGTGCGCCAGGCCCGCCACATGGGCGCGAACATCGCCGCCAAGCTCTCGGGCGGCGAGCTCAAGGAGTACAAGCACAAGCACCTCGGCATGGTCGCCTCGCTCGGACTCAACAAGGGCGTCGCGGTCATCATGGGCGTGAAGATGCGCGGCTGGCCCGCGTGGGTCATGCACCGCACTTACCACCTGTCGCAGATCCCGACCGTGAACCGCAAGCTGCGCGTCACGCTGGACTGGACCATCGCGCTGCTGTTCCGCCGCGACATGGTCTCGCTCAGCCGCGTCGAGGTCCCGCGTCGCGCCTTCGAGGAGGCCGCGCGAGGCTGACGCTGCCCGGCAGGCCAGGGGCGGCGGTCGACGAGCCGTCGGCCGTATGGACGCCAAGGGCGGGGAACCTTCGGGTTCCCCGCCCTTCGTCGTCCCTGGCGCCGAACGTCCGGTCAGCGCGAGGCTCGCCTCAGCCCGCGGCGCGCGCGACGTCGAGGCACAGCGCCTCGACGGCGCAGGCGGCTGCCGCGTCGTCTGCCAGCTCAGCGAGCGAGCACTCGTCCATCTCATCGGAGAAGACCCGCACGACCGAGAGATCCAGCAGCGCGTCCTCGCGCACGACCGCGTGGGCGTGCTCGGGCCAGTCCTCGCGCGCACGCAGGCAGGCGGCAGTCTCCTCCGCCGAGAGCGACGTGACGAACAGGCGCTCGCCCGGCCGCGACAGGACGCCGTGGTCGAGGGACGCGCCCGCGAACATGACCTCGCTCACGTGCGGCACGTGGTCCGGGTCCCAGCCGGCCATGAGCGCACGGAACCCGTCCGCGCACATCGAGCCCTCGGGGTGGCTGCCGATGACGATGCTCGCGCCCGTGTGCGTGGTGAGGCGCAGGGTGTGCTCGGGCGCGGCGCCCGCGAGGGCGGCGATCCGGGTCAGCTCGTCACGGGTGATCATGCGCGGCTCCTTGCCGTACTCGGCCCCCGGGGCGGGGCTCGTGAGGCAACCCTAAGCAACGCTGACGATTAATGCAACAAGCATGTCACTTAATTGACGGAGAGTGTCATGGCGGCGGGACGGGACCGACCGCGCGCCTCGCGGAGGCTAGCCGCGGCGGGTGGAGTCGCTGTCGACCTTGGAAGTCGACACGCGACGCAGCGGCGCGGGCTCGATCGTCACCCAGACCGCGTCGGTCGCGGCCTGTCCGAGCGCGAGCGCGGCGCCGTCCGGGCAGAGGACCTCGACCGCACCCGAGAAGGGCGCACCCTCCCGTACCTCGAGCTCGATGCCGATGCGGAAGTCCTTGTCGGCGAAGAAGCGCAGCAGCTCGGGGTCGGCATCGGAGATACGCTCGACGCGCACGCGCGCGCCGGGCGAGACCGAGGACAGCAGGCACGCGTCGGGCGCGTCGAGCACGCCCTCCGCGCTCGGGATCGGATCGCCGTGGGGGTCGCGCGACGGTTGGCCGAGCCGCTCGTCGATGCGGTCGATCATGAAGTCCGACACCGCATGCTCAAGCGTCTCGGCCTCGTCGTGCACCTGGTCCCACGTGTAGCCGAGCACGTCCACGAGGAACGTCTCGATGAGCCGGTGCCGACGCACCATCGCGACGGCGTAGCGCCGCCCCTCCTCGGTGAGCTCGACCGCGCCGTAGGGGGTGTGCGTGAGCAGCCCCTGCTCGGACAGGCGCCTCACCGCGTCCGAGACGCTCGACATCCGCACGCCCACCTTGGCCGCGAGCGCGGTCGGCGTCACGGGCTCGTCGGTCCACTCCTGGAGGCCCCACACGGCCTTCAGGTAGTTCTGGGCGCTGGCAGACAGCTCGGAGACCGACACGGCGTCAGGCTACCAATCGGGGGTCGGGCGCCCCGGGAGGGCGCGAGCGGATCAGGACGATGCGACTGTCGGGTCGGCGGGGCTCGGACCCTCGCCCAGCACGTGGTCCAGGCCGTCGAGCAGCCCCGAGCGCCACCACGCGTAGTCGTGGCCGCCCGCATACTCGCGCACGGTCACCGCGGCGCCCGCGGCGTAGGCGGCCTCCGCGAAGGCCGCACCGACGAACGCGATGTCCTCCTCCTCGGAGCCCCACGTGAGGTGCACGCGCGAGGTGCTCGCGTCGGCCCCCGCGCCGAGAGACTCGACGAGCTCCCCCGGCTCGCACGCGCCGCGCACGGGCTCGATGCCGGGCCGGAACCAGAACGACGACGACTGCGCGACCGCGGTGCGCGCCAGATCGGGCCGCCTCACGGCGATGGACGCGGCGGCGAGACCGCCGAAGCTCTGCCCCGACACGACGATGCGGTCCGCCGCCCACGAGCGGCCGGTCGCCTCCTCGACCGCGGGCAGGACGGTGTGCTCGACGAGCGCGGCCGCCCGCTCGGGCACCGGCAGCACCTCGCCCCGGGCCTGGGGCGAGACGGACGAGACCATGGCGACCGCCACATCGTCCCTCCCCCACTCCGCGAGCGCCGCGGGGAGGTGCAGGCGCCAGTGCTCGCCGTCGAAGAGGACGACGAGCCAGGTCGCCTCGGCGGAAGAGTGCAGCCAGACGGGCCGCACGGTGTCGAGGTACGGATCGTGGGGAGCGAGCTCCCGGACGACGACGGGGTCGCCCGTGCGGGTCGAGTCGCCGGGGACCCACGCGGGATGGGACGACGAGTGGGGTCCGACCAGCACCGAGGACTCCTCGCCGAGAGGATCGACGAGCGCATGGCCGTTGAGCGGATCGGCCCGCCCGCGCTCGTGGATGCGCCTCCAGCCGGGTCGCGCGCGCCCCGCGTTGCGCGGGATCGCGCCGTGGACGATCTTGTAGCTCGCCATGAGATCGGACGGCAGCCACCAGGTGAGGTGCCACAGGTCGGTGCCGTCGAGTCGCTCCATGAGGGCCGGGACGACGTTCTCTCGATGCCGGTCGGTCACCGAGTTGACGTAGACCATCGCCTCGTCGTGCTCGCCCCGCGTCGCGAACGTCACGGGCACGCAGTCCACGCCGTCGACCGTGCGCGGCTCGCCGACCAGCGGCAGGGACTCGAGCGAGGCCCACCATGCGTCGACGGCCGTAGCCCGCACCGCAAGCGGCACGGCGCTCAGCCGCTCGATCGCGTCGCACGAGGTGCGCAGCGGCGCCCTGTCGGCGCCGATCGGCGTGCGCCTGGGGCTCGCGGGACCGAGGGAGCCCGAGGGAGTGGGCGCGCTTTCCGGGGGCACCGGGCGCGTCACGGGACCAGCCCCAGCGGGACGATGAGCGGCCTCCCGGTCTCGGGCGCGACGCCGACGTGCGCGCGCACCTGGAAGACCTCGGCGATGAGGTCGGGCGTGAGGATGTCCGCGGGCGCTCCCTCCGCGACGACGGCGCCGCCCTTCATCGCGATGAGGTGCGTCGCGTACCGGGCCGCCTGGTTCAGATCGTGGAGGACCGCGACGATCGTGCGGTCTCCCGCGGCGTGCAGCTCCTCGCACAGGTCGAGCACCTCGATCTGGTGGGCGATGTCGAGGAACGTCGTGGGCTCGTCGAGCAGGAGCAGCTCGGTCTGCTGGGCGAGCACCATGGCGACCCACGCGCGCTGACGCTGCCCACCCGAGAGCTCGTCGACGACGCGGTCGGCGAGCTCGGCGACGCCGGTCGCCTCCATCGCCTCGCGCGTGGCCGTCGCGTCGGCCTCCGACCATTGGCGCAGCAGCCCCTGATGCGGGAAGCGCCCACGGGCGACGAGGTCGGCCACCGTGATCGCGGGCGGCGCGATCGACGACTGCGGCAGCAGCCCCAGCCGCCGCGCGAGGTCCTTCGTGCGCACGTCGCGCAGGTCGCGGCCGTCGAGCAGCACGCGGCCGTCGGCCGGGGCCAGGAGGCGCGCGAGGGCCTTGAGCAGCGTCGACTTGCCGCACGCGTTGGGCCCGATGATCACGGTCAGCTCGCCTGCGGGGATCTCGACGGAGAGGTCCTCGCAGACCCGGTGGCCGTCATAGGCGAGGGTCGCGTCTTCGGTCAGTAGGGTCACAGCCTGCTCCTTGTCAGCAGCCAGATGAGGTAGAGCCCGCCGAGCAGCCCCGTCATGAGGCCCACGGGGATCTGGATGAGGTCACTC
Organism: Demequina sp. NBRC 110054; assembly: GCF_002090115.1. NCBI lineage: Bacteria > Bacillati > Actinomycetota > Actinomycetes > Micrococcales > Demequinaceae > Demequina > Demequina sp. NBRC 110054. Next base: position 1,584,576 of record NZ_BBRK01000004.1, on the reverse strand, counting down.
GCGAGCCCCGACAGCAGGTCCGCGGACGCGAGCAGCAGCGCACCCATGAGCGCACCCGAGCCGAAGGCCGGTCCGGAGCGGCGGGTGAGGGCTCGCGCGAGCGGGGCGGCCGCGAGGGCGACGAAGGCGATCGGGCCGACGGTCGCGGTGGCTGCCGCCGCGAGCGCGACACCGACGGCCATCGCGGCGAGGCGCAGCGCCTCGGGACGCACCCCGAGCGAGGCCGCGGCCGCGTCGCCCATCTCGACCATCGACGCGCGCTTCTGGAGCGTCAGCGCCAGCGGGATGAGGATGATGGCGCCGATGAGGATCGGGACCACGTCCTCCCACGTGCGGATGTTGAGGCTTCCCGAGGCCCAGATCTGGGCGTCGAACGCCGCGTCGAGGTCCGCGCGCACGATGATGAGCTGGTTGACCGCGGCGAGCACGGCGCCCATGCCGACGCCGACCAGCACCAGCCGGCTGCCGCCCGTCGCGCCGCCGCGATACGAGAGCACGTATACGAGCACCGCGGTACCGATGCCTCCCGCGAACGCCGACAGCGCGACCGCGGCGGCCCCTCCCCCGAACACGATGATCTGGAGGATCGCGCCAGTCGCGGCGCCCGTGGTGAAACCCAGGAAGTCGGGCGAGCCAAGCGGGTTGCGCGACACCGACTGGAAGATCGCGCCTGAGACCCCGAGGCATGCGCCGACGAGCAGGGCCGTGGCCACGCGCGGCAGCCGCAGATCGCGCACGATGAGGACGTCGCTGGGCTCGCCGAGGCCGAGGACGGCCCGCGCGACCACGTCGGGGCTCAGGGAGATGGTCCCGGTGCCGAGCGAGAGGATCGCGACGGCGAGCGTGGCGACGAGCAGCATCGCCGAGACGAGCACGGCACGCGGCGAGTAGGCGAAGGACATCCCCGCAGCGCGAAGGTGGCGGGTTCGGGACAAGGCGAGAAGGCTCACAGCTCCATCACCCTCCTGCGGCGCGCCACCGCGATGAACACGGGGCCCGCGATGACGGCGGTCATGATGCCCGTCTGGATCTCGGCGGGCGCCGCGACGACGCGGCCGATGATGTCGGCGGCGAGCAGGATGATGCCGCCGAGCAGCGCGGCGTAGGGCAGCAGCCAGCGGTAGTCCGGTCCGGTGATCGCACGGGCCGCGTGCGCCGCGGCGAGTCCGATGAAGCCGACCGGGCCCACGGCCGCGGTCGCACCTCCCGCGAGCAGCATGACGGCGAGCGCGGCGACGGCGAACGTCCACCGCGGCGACGAGCCGAGCGACGTCGCGAGGTCCTTGCCCAGCGCGAGCACGTTGAGCCGCACCGCGAGGACGAGCGCGAGCCCCGCGCCGACCGCGATCGGGCCTGCGACGGCCGCCGCGATGTCGAGCGTCCGCCCGGACAGGGTGCCGACGTCCCAGTAGCGGAAGGCGTCGAACGCGCCCGGATAGTTGACGAGCAGCACGCGCGTGAGCGAGGCCAGCACGGTGGACACCGCCACCCCGGCCAGAGTCAGACGGACGACGGAGACCTTGGCGGTGAGCGCGCCGCCCACGAGGTAGACGGCCGCCCCCGCGAGTCCCGCCCCGAGGAACGCGAACCACATGTAGCCGAAGGCGTTCGTCGCGCCGGTCGCGACGATCCCGAGCGCGACCGCGAGGGCCGCGCCGGCATTGACGCCGAGGATGCCGGGGTCGGCGAGCGGGTTGCGCGTCACGGCCTGCATGAGGCCGCCGGCGATGCCGAGCGCGGCGCCGACCAGCAGCGCGGTCACGGTGCGGGGGACGCGCAGGGTGCGGACGATGAGCGCGTCGTCGCTCGCGGCGTCGACTCCGGAGAGCGCGTCCCACACGTCCGAGGGTGAGATCGTGCTGGCGCCCAGGAACAGCGAGGCGATGCCCATGAGCGCGAGCGCGGACGCGGCGAGGCAGAGCCCCGCGCCGAGGCGCGGGGCTCTGCCCGTGGGTCGTGCTGCGACTGCCGTCACCGGTGTCAGGCGCCGAAGGCCTCGACGACGTCCTCGACGATCATCAGCGAGCTGTAGTAGTCGATGCGGAACGACGTCGCGCCGAGGGGGTAGACGTCGCCGGTCTCCACCGCGGGCACGTTGGCGAGCAGCTCGGTCGACAGCAGCGCCTCCTTCTGCGTGTCGGTGCCGTTGATGAGGAAGATGATGTCGCCGGTGAAGGCCTCGGGCAGGTTCTCCGGCGAGACGAACATGAAGTCGTCGCGGGCACCCTCGTAGGTGTCGAGCGCCTCGTCGGCGTCGACGACCTCGAAGCCGAGCGACTCGAGCAGCGTCACGTGCGTGCCGCCGATCTTCGCGACCGCGGAGTCGTACTCGAGGTTGTTGAAGACGATGCCCTGGGCCACGGCGCCCTCGGGGATCGTGATCGCGGCCGCGGCCTCCTCGACGGCGGCGTCGAACTCGGCGACGACGGCCTCGGCCTCGGCCTCGTTGCCGGTCCACGTGCCCATCTCGAGGGCGAGGTCCTGCCAGGTCTTGTCGGAGTAGTTCACGACGATCGTCGGCGCGATCGCGGACAGCTCGTCGTAGAACTCGGCCGCGGCCTCGTAGCCGGTGGTCGAGGCGACGATGAGGTCGGGCTCGGCCGCGATGATCGCCTCGAGGTCCGGCCCGTCGTCGTTGAGGGTGTAGAGCGGCTCGACGCCCTGCGCGACCGCGACATCCGCCCACTGCGCGAAGAAGCCGTTGTCGTCGGTCATGCCCTCGGTGACGGTCGTCGCGGCCGTGCCGACGACGGGGGCGTCGATCGCCAGGAGCGTGCCGGTGAGCGTGATCGACGTGGAGACGATGCGCTCGGGCTCGGCCTCGAGCGTCGTCTCGCCCGACTCGTGGGTGATCGTGCGGGGGAAGGCGGCGGCCTCGGCGGACGCGGACGACGATGCGGTGGCGGTCGCGGACGACTCGGCCTCGGCGGCGGTCGAACCGCCTGAGCAGGCGGCGGTCGCGAGCACGGCGACAGCGGCGAACGCTCCCGCAGCGGCACTACGGAGACTCATGAATGGGTCCTCTCGGATGGTTCCTGACCCGCTCCCTGACAGGAGGACGCGCCGGTCACGGCCAGGGGCGGCCGCGGGGCATCACCGCGTCGGCGCGGTCGAGTAAGGGTGACCTTACCGACACCTCACCTTTTTTTGCAACATTGTCGTCACTTAATTGGCGTCACCGGGCGACATGGCCACTTACGAGGGAGGAACCAGCGCCCACCGCTCCGCGAGCGTCGACGAGTCGCCTCCGCCACGCACGAGACCGCGACGCGCAAGCTCGGGCATGAGCTCCTCCGTGACCAGGTCGATCGACCCTCGCCACCCGCCCGGCAGCGCGACGAAGCCGTCGACGATCCCGGCCCCGGCGCGGCGCTCGATCTCGTCCGCCGCATCGTCCACCGTCCCGATCACCGTCCAGTGCAGGGGCCCGCCGAGCGGGTGCCGGGGATCACCCTCGGTGCGCGAGGCAGCCGCGAGCGCCTCGGCCTCGGCCCGACTGTCCGCCAGGTGAAGGCTCAGCCCTGGCATCGTCGCCACCGCATCGTCCGCGCGCCCATGCCGCGAGGCGGCATCCCTCAGCGCGAGGCGCGTCGCCGCGGCCACCTCATCCGTCGGACACGCCACGAACACGGCGTCCGCGTGGCGACCCGCCTGGTCGGTCCACGCGGGGCCGCCGCCGGCCATCATCACGGGGATGCGGCCGCGCGACACCGCGGGCACGTCGATCGGCCCCTTGACGGCGATCTGCTCGCCCGCGAAGTCCACGGGGCGCACGAGATGCGGGTCAGCGAAGCGACCCGCGGCGCGATCCATCACGAGCGCCTCGTCCGGGAAGGACGCCCACAGCGCCGCAACGACGTCGAGCCACTCGGAGGCGCGCGCGAGCCGGTCCTCCGACGAGGCCATCGGCTGATCGCCGAAGTTCTCCGCGCCGCCGAGCGAGGTCACCGCATTGAGGCCCGCGCGGCCGCCGCTGACCCGATCGAGCGACTGCAGCTGACGCGCCACGAGGAACGGCGGCGCGAACGTCGTCGACGCGGTCGTGAACAGCCCGATCCGCTCGGTCACCGCCGCGAGGTACGCGAGCAGCACGAGCGGATCGATGTTCGCGAAGCCCGGCGAATCGGCGAGCCTCTCCGGATCGAGGGTCATCGCGTCGGGGCGGAACAGGGCATCGAAGCCCGCCCGCTCCGCCGCGAGGGCGACGGTCGCGTAGTGCTCGGGACCGAACATCGTCTCGACCTGGGAGTCGTCGCGGCGCCACGACGACGCGCGCAGCCACGTCGGCGACAGCGCGAGGGCGCTGCGGAGCATCCGTTCCTACTCGGCCGAGGCGATGGTCGGCTTCGCGGCGCGGCCCAGGCAGCAGTCCGTCGGGCAGACGTCCTGCCACGGGCCGAGGCCCGTGAGCGCCGCACGCTCGCGGGGCTTGCCCCCGGGAGCGACGTGACGCTCCTCGACAAGGTCGATCAGCCCGGACACGAACGCCGGGTCGACGCCCACCGTCGGCACGCGCACCATCGTCAGCCCGCGCTCATCGCACGTCTCCTGCGCCTCGTTGTCGAGGTCCCAGATGACCTCCATGTGGTCCGAGACGAAGCCGACGGGCGAGATCACGAGCCCCGTGGTGTCGGCGGGCAGCGCCTCGATCGCGTCGTTGATGTCGGGCTCGAGCCACGGCACGCGCGGGTCTCCCGAACGCGACTGGTAGACGAGCGACGACGCGACGCCGGGGAACTCGTCGGCAAGGCGGCCCATGACGAGCGCCGCCACCGCGCGCTGCTGCTCGGCGTACCAGCCGCCGCCCGCGTACCACTCGTTCTCGCCGCCCACCTCGACGGGCGTGCCGTCGGGAAGCGCCTCGCGCGGGCCAGAGACGGAGGCTGCGGAGGTCGGGATGGAGTGCGTCGCGAACATCACGTGGACGTTGTCGCCCTTGCCCTGCTCGGCGAGCGACCTCAGCCCCGCGCGCACGGCCTCGACGTTCGGCTCGACGAATCCGGGGTGGTCGAAGTACTGGCGCACCTTGTCGAGCTCGATCTGCCCGGTCAGCCCGGTCTCCTCGAGCGCGGTCGCGAGGTCCTCCCGGTAGGCGCGGCAGCCCGAGTACGACGAGAACGCCGTGGTGACGAGCACCAGCACCTTGCGGTGGCCGTCCGCATGGAGCTCCTTCAGCGCGTCCGAGAAGTAGGGCGCCCAGAAGCGGTTGCCCCAGTACACGGGCAGGTCGAGCCCGCGCGCGGCGATCTCGCCCTCGAGCGCGGCCTTGAGCTCGCGGTTCTGCTCGTTGATGGGGCTGATGCCGCCGAAGTGCCGATAGTGGTGCGACACCTCCTCGAGGCGCTCGTCGGGGATGCCGCGGCCGCGCGTGACGTTGCGCAGGTACGGGATCACGTCGTGCTGCCCCTCGGGGCCGCCGAAGCCGGCGAGCAGGATGCAGTCGTAGGTCGTCGCGTCCAGGGTGCGGGACGATGCGGCGAGCGGGGGAAGGGACGATGCGGGGGTCGCGGTATCGGTCATGACGCGAGGACCTCCACGGCCTCGGCGGTCGTCACGCGACGACCGGTGTAGAACGGCAGCTCCTCGCGGACGTGCCGGCGAGCCTCGGTGTAGCGCAGGTCGCGCATCATGTCGACCAGGTCGGTGACCTCGTCGGCCTCCATCGGCAGGAGCCACTCGTAGTCGCCGAGCGCGAAGGCGGCGACGGTGTTCGCGACGACGCCCTTGAACGCCGCGCCCTTCATGCCGTGCTCGCGCAGCATCTGAGAGCGCTCCTCCTCCGGCAGGAGGTACCACTCGTACGAGCGGACGAAGGGGTAGACGGTGAGCCAGTTGCGGGGGTGCTCGCCGCGAAGGAAGCCCGGCACGTGGGCACGGTTGAACTCGGCGGCGCGGTGCACGCCGGCCGCGGACCACACGAGCTTGGTGCCGGCGAGCAGCTCGGTGGCGTGGAGCTCGCGCAGGGCGAGCTGAAGGTCCTCAAGCTTGGGGCCGTGGAGCCAGAGCATCACGGTGCCGTCGGCGCGGAGCCCGGACACGTCGTAGATGCCGCGCAGGACCACGTCATAGTCGCCGAGCTCCTCGACCGCCATGTCGAAGTGCTCGACTACCTCGGCCAGCTCCTCGTCGGGGACGTCGAGAAGCCCGTCGAGGACGGAGAACAGGGTGAAGCCTTCAGGCTGATCGGTCATGCCGACATCCTCTCTTATGAATGACTCAAAACAAAATCTTCGGAAGCGATCGCCGCGAGACCGCTGAGACCAGCCGCCGAGCCCACGAGGCTCAGGCCGCCACCCGGCTCCACGACGGGCCCGTCCGACGGCGCGGAGTCCGGCCACGCGACCACCGCGGACGCGCGCAGCCGCTCGGCCGTCAGGTCAACGCCCAGGAGCCGCGAGGCATCCCCGAGCGCGACGTGGACGAGCGAGCCCTCACGCGTCGCTCCGCCCTCGCGGTCGAGTCCCTCGATCGCGCGTGCGTCGTACGACAGCCGGACGACGTGGCGGCCACCGGCGCGCTCGGCGAGCCACTCCCACTTCGCGGTCGAGTGCGTGAGGGCCTTCGCGCGCGTCACGCCGCCGACCGCGAGCACCCCGGTCCCGCGGGGCGCCGAGTCGAGCTCCGAGGCGTCGAGCACCAGCGTGACGAGCACGGCCCGGCCCGGCTTGCGCGACTCTCGCCGCCTCTCGATGTCCGGGAGCAGCGTCACGACGTCGGCCTGAGGGACGGCGAGCACCACCTCGCCGGCCGTGAGCGGCTCCTGCCCCGCGATCGCCACCTGCCAGCGACCATCATCGCAGCGTCGCACCGACTCCACGACCGCGCCCGTGCGGAGCGAACCGCCGAGCGTGCGCACCTCGCGCGCGAGCGCCTCGGTCACGGTCGCCATGCCACCGATGATCCCGCGCACGGCCGAGCCCGCGGGCGACGCCGCACGGCGGGCGGCCGCAAGCGCGACGAGCCCGCCATGACGCGCCAGGCCCGCTCCGACCCCAGGCCCGAGCGCCGCGAAGCGCAGCTCGTCGAGCGGCCGCGAGTAGATGCCGCGAACCACGGGCTCCACGAGTCGCGAGGTCGCGCGCGTGCCCAGGCGGCTCCGGAAGACCTCGCCCGCCGTCGCGTCGGGCCCGGGCTCCCTGACGGGAAGAAACCGCTCGCACCACACGCGGAGCGCGCCGAGCATGCCGATCGCGTCGATCACGTCCGACGCGAACGGCTGGGTCGGGATTCCCATCCAGCCCGCGCGCGGCAACGGGTAGGCGCGCGTCGGCCCCACGATCCACGCGGGCGAGGGCGTGGGCGGGACCACGAGGTCATGCAGTCCGAGCTCGGTCACGAGTCGCTCGACGTCGCCATCGCGCACCGCGAAGGACTCCGCCCCGGCGTCGAGCTCGAGTCCGTCGAGCTCGAGCCGCGACACCCTGCCGCCCGGCCGAGCAGAGGACTCGAGGACGGTGACAGAGGCGCCCGCGCGCAGCAGCCTGCGCGCGGCGAGAAGCCCCGCGGGCCCACCGCCCACAACCACGACCGTGCGGCCGCGCTCGCTCGCGGCGGCCCGTGGCACTGCGGTCTCCGCCCGCTCAGATGTCCCCATGCGTGACCGTGTCCAGGCTCAACCGTGCTCGTGGACGTAGTCGACGACGCGCTGCGCGGCGGCGGGGTCCGTGTGCGGCGGCATGCCGTGGCCGAGGTTGGCCACGTGCCCGCGCGCGACCGCGCCGCGGGTCAGGACGTCCTGGACGTGCGCCTCGAGGACGTCGGCCGGGGCGGCGAGCAGCGCGGGATTGATGTTGCCCTGGAGCGCGAGGTCCGGGATGATCCCGGCCGCCTCGTCGAGCGGCGTGCGGTAGTCGACGCCGACCGCGGTCGCGCCCGCCTGGGCGAGCGCGGGCAGCAGATGCCCCGCCGCCGTGGCGAAGTGGATGCGCGGCACGCCGAACTCGGCGACCGACTCGAGCGCCCGCGCGGAGCCACCCGCGCAGTGCTCCTGGTAGTCGCGCTCGGACAGCGCTCCCGCCCACGAGTCGAACAGCTGGACCGCCGATGCGCCGGCGAGCACCTGCGCGCGCAGGAACCGGCCCGCGAGCGCCGAGGTCCAGTCAACCAGCGCCGTCCACGCGTCCGGCTCGGCGTACATGAGCTCGCGCGCGGCCAGGTGATCGCGCGAGGGTCGGCCCTCGACCATGTAGGCCGCGAGCGTGAAGGGGGCGCCCGCGAATCCGATCAGCGGCGTGCCGCGCAGCTCGCCGACCGTGATCTCGACCGCGCGACGCACCGGGTCGAGCGCCGCGTCGAACGTGCCGCCGTCCCCCTCGGCGCCGAGCTCGGGCAGCGCCTCGACGTCGGCGAGCGTGCGGATGGGCGCGCCGAACACCGGCCCGACACCGGGCGCGATGTCGACGTCGACGCCCGCCGCCTTGAGCGGCACGACGATGTCCGAGTAGAAGATCGCGGCGTCCACGCCGTAGCGGCGCACGGGCTGAAGCGTGATCTCTGCCGCGAGCTCGGGCGTGAAGCAGGCCTCGAGCATCGTCGAGCCGACGCGAGCGGCGCGGTACTCGGGGAGCGAGCGACCGGCCTGGCGCATGAACCACACGGGACGATGCGAGGGCTCGCGCCCCTCGAGGGCGGCGATCAGCGGGGCATCCGCGGTCGTCCCGTTCGCGAACGGGTGACCGGCGGGCAGGGTCGTCGAGGTCATGCCTCGATTCTGCCTCGTCTTCGCCGCCTTCTTCACCCGGAGGACCGGTCCCCTTCCCCGCTGAGGTCGGTCTGGACCCGCACCCGGGACTCCGTGTCACAATGGAGCGTCATGTTGATGTCCCTTGTGGCCAGTCACCGCAATCGCGATCTCGCGCTCCTCGAGCAGCTCAGCCTCGGGGCGAAGAGCATCGCGGAACTCGCGGCGGACGGCCAGTCCCCCGTCTCAGGCGCCGTCGTGCTGCCCACATGCAACCGCTTCGAGGTGTACCTCGAGACCGAGGACGGCGCTGCCGCGCGGGCCGAGGTCGTCGCGGCCCTGGCCGCCGCGTCGGGGCTCGCCGAGGACGTGGTCGCCGACGCGCTCATCACCTACGAGGACGATGACGCGGCGCAGCACCTCATGTCCGTCACCGCGGGCCTCGAGTCGATGGTCGTGGGCGAGCGCGAGATCTCGGGCCAGGTGCGACGTGCGCACCTCGAGGCCCAGCAGCGCCACCACATCTCCTCGCGGCTCGACCGCCTGTTCCAGTCCGCGCTGCGCACGTCCCGCGCGGTCGCGTCGACCACTGGCGTGGGCACCTCGGGCCGCTCGGTCGTGTCCGTGGCGCTCGACCTGGCCGACGAGTCCGTCGAGTGGCCCGGCGCCCGCACCCTCATCATCGGCACCGGAGCACTCGCCGAGTCGGGCGTCGCCACCCTGCGCGCCCGCGGCGCGGTGCTCACCGGCGTCTTCTCCCCCTCGGGCCGAGGCCCGATCTTCGGCGAGCGCCAGGGCCTGCCGGTCATCGAGGCGGACGGCCTGGCCGCCGCCGTGCGCGACGCCGACGTCATCTACGCGTGCTCGGGCGGCGAGAGCATCGTCCTCACGCCAGCGCTCGTGTCGAGTGCGCGGGCGACCGCGCGGCACCCGCTCACCATCGTCGACCTCGCGCTGCACCGTGACGTCGCCCCCGGCGTCGAGGACCTGCGCGACGTGCAGGTCATCAACCTCGACACCGTCGGCCGCCATGCGCCCGGCGAGTCCGTCGAGGCCCTCGAGGCCGCGCGCTCGATCGTCGCTCACGCCGTCGCCAGGCTCGAGGCCGGCAAGACCGAGCGGGCCATCGACCCTGCGATCGTCGCGCTGCGCGAGCACGTGTTCGGCCTGCTCGAGTCCGAGCTCGCGCGCATCCGCCCCGCCGCCGGCGCCGACGCGGAGACGATCGCCAGGTCGGAGCTCGCGGAGCAGTCGCTGCGCCGCTTCGCCCGAACGCTGCTGCACACACCGACGGTGCGAGCCAGGGAGCTCGCGCGCGCCGGCGAGGCCGACCGCTACCTGCACGCGATCCGCACGCTCTACGGGATCGACGTCGACGTGCCCGTCGACGCATGCCCGGTGCCGGAGATCGTCCCGCAGGGCGACGAGCAGTCCATCTGACTCGCACCTCGGCTCACCGCTCGCGACCGACCGACCCGGTTCGCGCCCCTTATCCAGCGCGTCGGCTCCGACGAGCAGCTCGCCTCACCCCGCGCGGTCCCACTCACGCATCGCTCCCCATGTCCGGCGCGTCCGGTCGGCTCGGGTGGCACGCCATCCGTGACACGTATTTGACAACGCCCATGTTGTATTAATTCCCCTGGCTGGGCTAGGTTAGGCAAGCCTCACCGGCGCCCCCGCGCGCCGCCGCCAGCCCAAGGAGCCCCATGCGCACGCGTGCCCTGATCGCGATCGCCGCCGCGATCGTGCTGGCCGCCTCCGTGGCGCTCTCCCTCGCCGTCGGATCGCGCGCGATCGACCTCGGCACGGTGTGGCAGTCGCTCACGGCCTACGACCCGGACTCCCCCGAGCAGGCGATCGTCCGCGAGCTGCGCGTGTCCCGCACGCTCATCGGCATCCTCGCGGGCGCGGCGCTGGGCGTCGCGGGCGCGCTCATGCAGTCGCTCACGCGCAACCCCTTCGCCGATCCGGGACTGCTCGGCATCAATGCCGGCGCGTCGCTCGCCGTGGTCATCGCCCTGGCGACCGGCGTCGCCACGACGTTCGGCGCGCAGGTGTGGGTCGCCTTCGCGGGCGCGGGGCTCGCAGCGGTCATCGTGTACGCGATCGGCGCGCGCGGCGCCGCCGCGGGCGCACCGGTCCGACTCGCACTCGCAGGCGTCGCCTTCACCGCGCTCGTGTCCTCCGTCACGTATGCGGTCCTGCTCGTCAACGACCAGACCCTCGAGCAGTACCGGCTATGGGTCGCGGGCTCGCTCACGGGTCGCCAGAACCACGATCTGTCCGCGCTCGCGTGGATCGTGCTCGTCTCGCTCGCGGCGGGACTGCTCGCCTCGCGTCAGCTCCAGGCCATCGCGCTTGGAGAGGACGCCGCCCGCGCGCTCGGTGTGAGGATCGGCGCGACCCGCACGCTCATCATCGTGATCGTCACCCTGCTCGCGGGCGCCGCGACCGCGGCTGCCGGCCCGATCGTCTTCGTCGGCCTCGCCGTGCCCCACCTCGCGCGCGCCCTGGTCGGGGCTTCGCTGCCATGGCTGCTCGTCGTGAGCGCGCTCGGGGGCGCCGCGCTCGTGCTCGTGTGCGACGTCCTCGGACGCGTCGTCGCCTACCCAGGAGAGATCGGCGTCGGCATCACGACCGCGTTCCTCGGAGGCATCATCTTCGCGCTCATGGCACGCCGCATGAAGGTGGTGGAGCTGTGAGGATCCTCCGGCTGGGCCCGCTCGGCATCTCGACGCACCGACGCACGTTCGTCGTCGGACTCGCGCTCACAGGGGTCCTGTTCGGCCTCCTCATCATCGCGCTCACCGCGGGCAAGGCCGACATCTCGATCCTCGACGGCCTCAAGGCGTCCATCGGAATCTCGGTCGGCTCCCCCGGCGACTTCATCGTCGGCCAGGTGCGCGCCCCGCGCGCCTTCACCGCGATCCTCGTGGGCGCGATGCTGGGCCTGTCGGGCGCGATCCTGCAGTCCCTCACCCGCAACCCGCTCGCCTCGCCTGACTTCATCGGCATCAGCATGGGCGCCGGCACGGGGGCGGTGCTCACGATCTGGCTCATCGGCGCGAGCTCGCTGTGGGTCACGGCCGCGGGCGCGGTGGTCGGCGCGCTGACCGTCTCCGCCCTGATCCTCGCGCTGTCGTGGCGGCGAGGCATCGTCCCGCTTCGCTTGATCCTCGCGGGAATCGCCATGGGCTTCGTCGCGAACGCCACCACGCAGTACCTGCTCACGCGGATGGACGTGCACGACGCGGGCAACGCGCTCGGCTGGCTCGTCGGCTCCGTGACCGGCCGCACGTGGACTCACGTCGCGGTCGCCGGCGCTGTCCTCGCGGTGCTGCTGCCGATCGTGCTGTGGCACGCCCGCGCGCTGCGCACGCTCGAGATGGGCGACGACACCGCGAAGGCGCTCGGCATCCATGTGGGCCGCTCGCGCGCCGTGCTCGCCGTGTGCTCGGTGCTGCTCGCGGCCGGAGCAGTGGCCGTCACCGGCCCGATCGGCTTCATCGCCCTCGTCGCCCCCGCGCTCGCGCTGCGGCTCACCCGCAACGCCGGCGTGACGCTCATCCCTTCCGCGCTCATGGGCGCCGTGCTCCTGCTCGCAGCCGATCAGGTCGCGCAGCAGATGCCCGACACCCTGCAGCTTCCCGTCGGCATCTTCACCGCCGCCGTCGGCGCCCCGTACCTGCTGTGGCTCGTGGCGCGCGCATCCCGAGGAGGTCAGTCATGACAAGGCTCGAGACCCAGGGCGCCGTGATCGGCTACGGCGGCCCGCCGATCGTCCACGGCGTGGACGTCGAGATCCCCGACGGCCAGATCACCGCGATCATCGGCCCCAACGGCTGCGGCAAGTCGACGCTGCTGCGCGCGCTCGTGCGCCTGCTGACGCCGAGCGACGGCACCGTGCTGCTCGACGGCGAGGACATCCACCGCGTCCCCACGCGCGAGGTCGCGAGGCGTGTCGGACTGCTCCCGCAGTCCCCTCTCGCCCCCGCGGGGATCACCGTGAAGGAGCTCGTCGCGCGCGGGCGCACGCCGCACCAGAAGGTGCTGCGGCCGTGGAGCGCGACCGACGAGACCGCCGTGATGTCCGCGCTGCACTCGACCGGGCTCACCGACATCCAGGACGCCGTCGTCGACGAGCTCTCTGGCGGCCAGCGGCAGCGCGCGTGGATCGCGATGGCGCTCGCGCAGGACACGCCGCTCATGATCCTCGACGAGCCGACCACCTACCTCGACATCGCGCACCAGTACGAGGTCATGGACCTCCTGCACCGGCTCAACCACCGCCAGGAGCGCACGATCGTCATGGTCGTGCACGACCTGCACCAGGCCGCGCGCTACGCGCACCACGTCATTGCGATGTCCGAGGGACGCGTCGCCGCGAGCGGTCCGGCCTCCGAGGTCCTCACCGCGGAGACCGTCGGCGACGTGTTCGGCCTCGAGGTGCGCGTGCTCCCCGACCCCGTCACCGGCACCCCCGTGATCGTGCCCGCGCACGCGCCCGGCGGCCACGACCCGAGCGACGGGCCGCGCTGAGAACGACCCGGCCCCTGCATCGTCCCTGATCCCCAGAACGTCACCACCCCGGAACCCCTAGGAAAGGAACACCATGAAGACCACCACCCGCCGCCTCGCCGCGGCAGCGATGGCGGCCTCCGCGGCTGTGCTCATGGCGGCGTGCTCGTCGACCGAGAGCACCGAGGCGTCGTCCACCACGTCCGCGGACGCGAGCACCTCTGCCTCGGCCGAGGCGAGCGCCGACGCCTTCCCCGTCACCGTCGACACCGTCATGGGCGAGGTCACCGTCGAGTCCGAGCCCGAGCGCGTCGTCACCCTCGGCTCGCACGAGCACGAGTACCTCTACGCACTCGGCGTCGCGCCGGTCGCCGTGCCCGTCAGCTGGCAGGGCTACGACTACGGCACCGGCCCGTGGGCCCTCGCCGACATGGAGGCCGCGGGCGCCAAGCCCGAGACCTTCGAGCCCGGCTCGACCACGTACGACGCCGAGCTCATCGCGTCCTACGAGCCCGACCTGATCGTCGCGACCTACCCGAACCACACGATGACGCAGGAGGAGTACGACCTGCTGTCGCAGATCGCGCCCGTCATCACGCGCCCCGCGACCGACTCCGAGGGCAACGAGACCGTCGAGTGGGGCGTCACCCTCGCCGACGAGCTGAACCTGCTCGCCACGGTCACCGGCACCACCGCCGAAGCCGAGACGATCCTCACCGACATCGACGCGGCCTACGCCGAGGTCCGCGACGCCCACCCCGAGTGGGAGGGCCTCACCTCGCAGGTCGGCGGCTACTACGAGGGCCAGGCGTTCGTCTACGCCGCGTCCGACACCCGCAACCAGTTCCTCGCGAATCTCGGCCTCGACGTCGCGTCGATCGAGGGCACCGAGGCGGCGTGGATGCAGATCAGCGCCGAGCAGCTCGACACCGTCCTGGGCGACCTCGACTCGATCGTGTGGCAGGTCGCCACGACCGAGGGCTCGCAGGAGGCACTCGAGGCGCTGCCGCTGTTCGACTCGCTCAACACCACCGCGGTGGGCGGCAACCTGTGGCAGACCGACTCGATCCTCGAGGGTGCGTTCTTCGCGAACTCGCCGTCGTCGGTCATGTACTCGCTCGACGCGTTCGTGCCGATGCTCGAGCAGGCGCTCGACGGCGACCCGGACACCGAGATCGAGCCGTTCGTCTCCGACGCGTCCTAAGCGTCGACCCCTGAGCCCCCGTCGCCCTCGTGGCGGCGGGGGCTCTCGCATTCCCTGTCTCCCGCTACGCCGGCGCGCCCCCTTGCGCGCCCCACGCGCCCCGCGCCTGACCCCATGCGCCCCAGTGGACACTCATTGTCGTTTCCGCGCCTCGGCTGCGCCCTGGTGGACGCATTTGTACCGCCGCCCGCCAGGACAGTGCATAGGCGCGCCGCCCGCCCACCGCGCCGCTCGCCGCGCCGCACCCTCACCGCGCCGTCCTCCCACCGACGAGACCTAGGCTGGCGGCGTGCCCCGCATCGTCCCCGTGCCTCTCGCGACCGCGCGCCTGACTCTCGAGCCGGTCACCGCCGCGCACGCCTCCGAGATGGCGGTCGCACTCGCCGACTCCGCGCTCTACGAGTTCACCGGCGGCGAGCCGCCTGCCGCCGCAGATCTCGAGGCCCGGTACCGCCGCTTCGAGTCCCACGCCTCCCCCGACGGCACCGAGGCGTGGCTCAACTGGGTCATCCGCGCGAGGGACGATGCCTCGCTCGCCGGCTACGTCCAGGCGACGGTCGCATCGTCCGGGCTGGAGGCCGACGTGGCCTGGGTCGTCTCCACGACGTACCAGGGGCGGGGTCTCGCGACGGAGGCGACAGGGACGATGCTGGACTGGCTTCGCGAGCGGGGCGTCACCCGGGTGGGCGCTTGGATCCATCCCGAGCACCGGGCGTCGGCCGGGGTCGCGAGGCGGCTTGGCTTCGTGGCGACGGAGGAGAGGCGCGACGGCGAGGTGTGGTGGTCCAGAAACGTCCACTAGGACGCAGCCGTGGCGCGGAAACGACAATGAGTGTCCACTGGGGCGCACGGTAGGGGTGACGGCGCTTCGCGGGCGCACGGTGCGGACCGCGGCGCACGCGGCGCTCGCGAGGAGAGAACGCCCGCGGACAGAAAACCGGGGCCCCAGTCGGCGGATGCTGACCGGGGCCCCGTCCATCCCACCCCTGGCTGAGGGATTGAGGGTGAGGCTTGTGGGCGCGGGACCTAGAGGTCGAGCCGCTCGAGCATGTCGGTCACGAGCGCCGCGACCGCGGACCGCTCCGAGCGCTCGAGCGTGACGTGCGCGAACAGCGGGTGGCCCTTGAGCGCCTCGATCACCGCGGCGATGCCGTCGTGGCGGCCGACGCGGAGGTTGTCGCGCTGCGCGACGTCGTGGGTGAGGACCACGCGCGAGTCCTGTCCGATGCGGCTGAGCATCGTGAGGAGC
Organism: Demequina sp. NBRC 110054; assembly: GCF_002090115.1. NCBI lineage: Bacteria > Bacillati > Actinomycetota > Actinomycetes > Micrococcales > Demequinaceae > Demequina > Demequina sp. NBRC 110054. The sequence goes on along the minus strand of NZ_BBRK01000004.1, from coordinate 1,568,925 downwards.
ACGTTGCGCTCGAGCGACTGCGCCTCGTCGACGATCACGAACGCGTCGTGGAGCGAGCGGCCGCGGATGTGCGTGAGCGGCAGCACCTCGAGCATCCCGCGCGCCATGACCTCCTCGACGACCTCCGAGGAGACCATCGCGCCGAGCGTGTCGAACACCGCCTGCGCCCAGGGGTTCATCTTCTCCGCAGCGTCGCCGGGCAGGTAGCCGAGTTCCTGGCCACCGACCGCGTAGAGCGGGCGGAAGACCATGATCTTCTTGTGCTGGCGGCGCTCCATGACGGCCTCGAGGCCCGCGCACAGCGCGAGCGCGCTCTTGCCGGTTCCGGCGCGGCCGCCCATCGAGACGATGCCCACCGAGTCGTCGAGCAGCAGGTCGATCGCGACGCGCTGCTCGGCGCTGCGGCCGTGGACTCCGAAGACCTCCTGGTCGCCCCGCACGAGCCGGATCGCGCCCTCATCGGTCACGCGCCCGAGCGCGCTTCCTCGAGGCGAGTGGATCACGAGGCCGGTGTGGACGGGAAGCGACTTGATGTCCTCGCCGCAGTCGGAGGTGGGCGGAGCGTCGAGCCGCTCGGACTCCCACAGGGCTCCCATCTGGTCGTCGGTCACCTGGATCTCGCGCATGCCGGTCCAGCCGGACTCGACCGCGAGCTCGGCGCGGTACTCCTCGGCCTCGATGCCGAGCGCCGACGCCTTGACTCGCATCGGCAGGTCCTTCGACACGACGACGACGTGGTGGCCCTCGGCGCTCAGGTTCGCGGCGACCGCGAGGATGCGCGTGTCGTTGTCCCCCAGCCGGAAGCCGCTGGGCAGCACCTCAGGATCGGTGTGGTTGAGCTCGACGCGCAGCGAGCCGCCTGCCTCGTTGATCGGCACCGGCTTGTCGAGAGTCCCGTTCTTGACCCGTTGCTCATCGAGCATCCTGAGGGCCGACCGCGCGAAGTACCCCAGCTCGGGGTGGTGCCGCTTCGCCTCGAGCTCCGTGATCACGACCACCGGGAGCACGACCGCGTGCTCCGCGAAGCGACGCATCGCGCGGGGGTCCGACAGGAGCACCGACGTGTCCAGCACATACGTGCGGAGGGCGACATCGTCCTCGAGCGAGGCGTCGGTGAGGGGGGTGGTGCGGGGCGTGGTGGCGGTCACAGGGGCTCCCAGCGTTAGGCCGCAGGGCGCCGAACGCCCCACGGCGTTCTGTCAGTCGGGCACCGGGTCGGTGCGTCGAGTTGGTACCACGCTTCGAAACTACGCCGGTGTCATCAGCCTCCGGAACGCCGACACGCTAAATTCACATCCCCGTAACCTGGGCCCCTCGACGGCCCGGTGACGACGCGGACGCGAAGGTCAGCGGCCGAGGCGCCGCTCACGCAGCGCGTAGTCGCGCAGCGCGCGGAGGAAGTCGACGCGCCTGAAGGCGGGCCAGTAGACCTCGCAGAAGTAGAACTCGGTGTGCGCGCTCTGCCACATGAGGAAGCCAGACAGGCGCTGCTCGCCGGACGTGCGGATCACGAGGTCGGGGTCAGGCTGCCCCTTCGTGTAGAGGTGGTCCTCGATGTGGTCCACCTTGAGGCGGTCTGCGGCCTCCGAGAGCGTGAGGCCCTCCTCGTCGCACTCGCGGAGGTAGGAGCGCACGGCATCGGTGATCTCATGCCGGCCGCCGTATCCGATCGCGATGTTGACGTGCACGCCGGTCGCGTCCTCGGTGCGCGCGACGGCGGCGGAGATCCGATCGGCGGACGATGCGGGGAGAAGGGACGCGTCGCCGACGTGGCGCAGGCGCCAGCGGCCGTCATGCGCGAGGTTCTCGACCGCCGAGCAGATGATCTCGAGCAGCGGCTCGAGCTCCGCCGGATCGCGGTCCAGGTTGTCTGTGGACAGCAGCCACAGCGTCACGACCTCGACCCCGGCCTCCTGCGACCACTCGAGAACCTCGGTGATCTTGTCGGCGCCCTTCTGGTGGCCGTGGGCCGCGGGTGCTCCGATGGTCTTGGCCCACCTGCGGTTCCCGTCGAGGATGACGCCGATGTGGCGGGGCAGGGTCGCGCCGCGCAGCTCCGCGCCCAACTGCCGCTCGTACAGACCGTAGAGCAGGCTCCGCACGCCCATGCCCGTCCTTTCCAGGAGTGGAGTGCGCCCGCGGGCGCGGGTCCAGCGTAACCCCCGGGCCTAACCTACGTTACCGTAGGGTCCATGGAAGAGAACCTCCCCACCATCGGCAAGCCGATGCTGCGCGGCTGGCTCCACCTGGGTGCGGCGCCGCTCGCGTACTTCGCCGGCATGACGCTCGTCGTCTTCGCTCCCACGCTCGCCGCGCGCGCCTCCACGGCCATCTTCACGACCACCGCCGTGATGCTGTTCGGCACCTCCGCCGTGTATCACCGCGGCAAGTGGTCGCCGCAGGCGCAGGCGGTCCTGCGACGCATGGATCACGCCAACATCTTCCTCATCATCGCCGGCACGTACACGCCGCTGACGGTGATGCTGCTCGACGGAGCGACGCGCAAGTGGGTGCTCGCGATCGTGTGGACGGGCGCGATCCTGGGCCTGCTGTCGCGCATCCTGTGGCTCGGCGCCCCGCGATGGGTCTACGTGCCGATCTACGTCGCGCTCGGCTGGGTCGCGATCGGCTTCATCGGCCCGTTCTACGAGGCCGGAGGCGCGGCCGTGGTGTGGCTGATTGTCTCGGGCGGCCTGTGCTACACGATCGGCGCCGTCATCTACGGCTTCAAGTGGCCCGGCAAGTCGGCGCGCTACTTCGGGTTCCACGAGATCTTCCACGCGCTGACGATCGCCGGCTTCATCTGCCACTACATCGCCGTCGCGCTCTCGATCTACTACGCGGCCTGACCGCGCGGCCCCGCTACTGCGCGGGCCGCTCGCCGTCCCCCGGCTCCTGCTCCGAGGAACCGGGCTCTGCGTCGGGCGACTGCCGCATCGTCCCTTCCCCACCACCCTGGGCGGGAGCGGCGCCGGGCTGCCGCAGCTCGGATGAGGTCGTCGAGGCGCCCTTCATCTTGCGCAGGTGCTTGGACAGGGAGCGGAACAGCAGCACGCCCGCGACGGCGAGCGAGAAGGTGAAGACGAAGGCCAGGAATCCTGGCCCGCCGGTGAAATCGGCCACGGGGACAGTCCTTTCGTTGAGGACAATCCTGCCGCATCCCGCGGCGTGAACTATCGTTGCCGTCCATGGAACACAGCCCGCAGCCCGCCGAGGCGCACCGCCCCGCCCGTGACGGCGGCGCGCTGCCCCACCTCAGCGCGCGCGCATGGGCGTGGACCATCTCGGGTCTCCTCGCCGCGATCCTCGTGGTGGGCGCGTACGCGATCCTCGCGGCGCAGTCCGAGACCGTGCGCTTTCAGGACGTCGGCTTCACCGTCGAGAGCCCCCAGCTCGCGACCTCCGAGTTCGACGTGTTCTTCTACGACGAGGGCGTCGCGACCTGCACGGTGCGGGCGCTCAGCGAGTCGTATGCGGAGGTCGGCGTCGCGACGGTCGACGTGGACTCGGCCGAGGGGGACGAGCAGCGGGTCGTCGTGGAGATCGCGACGACCGAGGAGGCCGTGACGGCTACGGTCCAGGGCTGCACGCTCACGCCCGCAGACGCGGCCTGAGCCCCGCTTTCGCGTGCTGACGCGCGCTTGCTAACCTAGGCAGTCACCACAAGGAGGATGAACGTGACCGAGACGACCGGAACCTGGCTGACCCAGGAGGCCTACGACCGCCTGCAGGCCGAGTACGACCACCTCGTGAACGTCGGCCGGGTGGAGATCGCCAAGGAGATCGACGAGCGCCGCCAGGAGGGCGACCTGAAGGAGAACGGCGGCTACCACGCCGCGCGCGAGGAGCAGGCGAAGCAGGAGGCTCGCATCGAGCAGCTCCGCCACCTCCTGCGCACCGCCACGGTGGGAGAGGCCACGGCCGACGCCGGCATCCAGTCCGGCACCGTCGTCGTGGCCGAGGTCATGGGCCGCGAGATGAAGTTCCTCGTGGGCTCGCGCGAGGTCGCGGGCGGCACGGACCTCGACGTGTTCTCGGCGCAGTCCCCGCTCGGCGCGGCCCTCATGGGCAAGCACGCGGGCGAGGAGACCTCGTACACGGCGCCCAACGGCAACGAGATCCCGGTCAAGGTGATCTCGACGGAGCCCTTCGCCGGCTGACCCGACGCTTTCGTTCGAGGGCCCCTGCGCTGAGGCGCGGGGGCCTTCGTCGTGAGCGGCCAGGCCTGGTGTGAATGGTGCGCGCGCTGTGCTTGTGCGGTGCCGGCGCGGGGACTGGCCGCGCGTCGCGGGCACGGGCCTCGCACGGGCCGCCGCAGCTACTGCGAGAGGTAGGTCTCGCCGGGCTCCATGTCGTCGAGCAGGTCGGGGACCGTGACGAGCGTGTAGCCCTGCGCGAGGAGCTTGTCGATCACCTTCGCGTACGCGTCGCGCGTGGTCTCGTGGATGTCGTGCGACAGGACGATCGCGCCAGGGTGCGCCTTCTGGACGATGCGCTTCGTCACCTTGTGCGCGTCGCGCACCTTCCAGTCGCGCGGGTCGACGTCCCACAGGATCTGCGCCATGCCCGCATCCTCCGCGACGGCCGCGACCCGCGGGCCCGTGGAGCCGTACGGGGGCCTCAGCACGGTCGGCCTGACGCCGGTGATCTGCTCGATCCGGTCGCTCGTGCGGTTGATCTCCCGCGCGAGCTGCTTGTCGGTCAGACCGGTGAGGTTCGCGTGGCTCCACGAATGGTTGCCGACGGTGTGGCCCTCCGCGACCATCCGCTCGAGGATCTCCGGGTGGGCAGAGGCGTTCTTGCCCACGACGAAGAAGGTGGCCTTGACTCCACGCTTCGCGAGCACGTCGAGCAGGTCCTCCGTGCCGGCCGTCGGTCCGTCGTCGAAGGTGAGCGCGAGGCACTTCTCGACGGAGCAGTCGGTGCCCTCGTCCGCATCGTCCCTGTCGGATACCCGGGTCGCACGGGTGCCCTGGCTGCCCTCGTCGGTCGCCTCGCCGCCGTCTCCCCCATCCGGGTCGGCCGCCTCGGCGGGTGCCGCCGACGGACCGCCGACGCCGACCAGCGAGGCTGAGAAGTCCTGGATCGTGGGGAGCACCGATGTCTGCGCCACCGTCGCACGGGCGGCGCCACGCAGCTCCTCGGGCACGAGGTCGATCGCCTCGTAGACCGGTGGCGCGGGCTCCTCGACGGCCTCGACGGCCTCGGCGACCTCGGCTCCGGTGCCCGTCGGCTGGCTCTGGCCGAGGGCCGAGCAGCCCGCCAGAAGCACCCCCGCGAGCGCCGCCACGGCGGCCTTCGAGCGTGCCCTGACTGTCACTTCATTCTCCGATCCTGCACCTACCAGACGGACAATGAGAACACATCGGACGCTTCCATGCCAACGAGGTCGGAAGGGAGGAAATCGACGCCTCCCGCGGACCAGCGACGACGCTGTGCCGAGGGCCCCGAGGGACCGCCTCCGCGTGCGCTACGCGCGCTGCAGGAGCACCGCGGTCTCCGCGTGAGTCGTGTGCGGGAACATGTCCATCACCCGGATCTCGACGGGGCGCAGCGACGGCATCGCCGCGAGGTCTCGTGCGAGCGATCCGGGGTGGCAGCTCGAGTACACGACCGTGCGCGCCTCGGATCGCTCGAGCCATGCCGCGAGCTCAGGCCCGATGCCGCGGCGGGGCGGGTTCACGACGACGAGCTCGGGGGCACGGGCCTGGGCGAGGGCGAACGCGGTCGCGTCGTCGGCCAGGAAGCGAGCCCTGTCCGCTCCAGGAACACCGGCCTCGACCAGCTCGTCGCGGGTGAGGGACGCCGACGCGATCGCCTGCTCGGACACCTCGACGCCGAGCACCTCGCGGCCGGGGGCGAGCGCCTGCAGCGCGAACCCTCCCACCCCGCAGTACAGGTCCCACGCGTCGGCGGGGTCGGCCGCGGCGATCCACTCGCGCGCCTGCCGGTACAGCTCGCGCGCGACGCCGGTGTTCGTCTGGAAGAAGCTCTGCGGCCGCAGGTGCAGCGTGAGGGCGTCGAGTCGCATCGGCAGCGACTCGCGCTCGGTCAGCAGGATCTCCCGCTCCCCCTCGACGACGGCCTTGTGCTCGGGCAGGACGTTGAGCGAGGCGACCGCAAGCCGCGGGAGCTGCTCGCGAAGCCACGGCAGGTGCTTGCGGATCCTCGCGAGCGACTCGGTCGAGCGCATGACGAACCGGACCATGAGCTCGTCGTCGGGCGAGACGGTCACGAGGATGTTCTTGAGCTCGCCGCGGCGCGTGGGCAGGTCGTACGGCTCGAGGGAGGCGCGCGTCACGAACTCCGCGAGCGGTGCGAACGCGGACGCGAGCGACTCGGGATAGAGGCCGCAGCCCTGCAGGTCCACTCCCGCGCCCTCCGCGTCGAGGATGCCGAGGGTCGGGGCCTCCACCGTCCCACCGACGACCATCTTCGCCTTGGTGCGGAATCCCGCCTCAGGGCTCGCGACGGGGCTCAGCCAGCGTGCGCCCTCGGCGGTCGCCCCCAGGGTGCGTCGGACCGCATCGTCCTTGTCAGCGAGCTGGCGAGAGTACGGGGTCTCGAGCAGCGCGCACGAGCGGCACACGCCCGCGTCGAAGTAGTCGCACTGCACGACAGCGAGTCTAGGCGCGCCCGTCCTCGTCGTCCGCGGCGCCGGGGTGGTGGATCGGGATCTGATCCTCGGTGGGAGGAGCCTCCTCCGAGTCCTCTCCCTGCGACGCGTCGGCGCCGCCCCTGTTGCGGACCCGGATCTGACCGGTGTGGACCACCCGCTGAATCGCCTCGACCGACTTGTGGGCCAGCTCGGGAATCTGATCGGACAAGGGCGGCGGCTCTGGCGCCGGGCGGAACTCCTTGTGGAGCCCGCGCGCGAAGGCGGCGATGAAGGCGACGATCGGCACCGCGATGATCGCGCCCACGAGGCCCAGCAGCAGCGTGCCGAACGACACCGTGAGCAGGATGACGAGGGGGTGGAGGGACGAGACCTTGCCGAACAGCAGCGGGTACAGCACGTTGCCCTCGAGCTGCTGCACGAGCAGCACGACACCGGTCATCCACAGCGCGGTGGTCAGCCCCCCGTCCACGAGGGCGACCAGCACCGCGATGATGCCCGACAGCGTCGCGCCGAGCATCGGGATGAAGGAGAACAGGAAGACGAGGATCGCGATGGGGAAGGCCAGGGGCACCCCGAGGATCCACGCTCCGAGGCCGATGCCGACCGCGTCGACGAAGGCGACGAACACCGTCGTCTGCGTGTAGCGACGGAGCGTGTGCCACGCATTGTGGCCGGCGCGGTCGATCTGCGCAGAGGTCGAGTCCGGCATGACCCCGATCGCCCAGTTCCACATCGACCCGCCGTCGCGGAGGAAGAAGAACAGGGTGATCAGGGCGATGATCGAGCCGGCCGCGAGACCCCCGACAGTGCCGGTGAAGGACAGCGCGCCCGAGGCGATGCCGGCCCAGTTGCCCTGAAGAAGCTCGACCAGGCTGTCCTGGAACTGCGCCAACTGGTCGGCGCTCACGTGCAGCGGGCCGTCGGCGAGCCACGTGAGGAGCTCGTCGAAGCCCGCGATCGCGGCGTCGCTCAGGTCGCTGAAGCCCGCGACGATCTCCGCGCCCGCGACCGTCATGAGGCCGAGCACCACGACGATGAGCAGCAGGATCGCGAGCGCCGCGCCGATGCCGCGGTGAATGTGCCAGCTGGCGAGCCGGTCGACGACGAGCCCCATCGGCGCGGTGATGAACAGCGCGATGATGACCGGGACGACGATCGCGGAGACCGACGTGAACATGGACGCGAGCGCGAGGAGGACGATCCCGAGCACGATGAGGCGCCAGCCCCATGCGGCCGTCACGCGCAGCCACGCGGGCACCATGTCGGACTCCGAGGAGCTCTTCGCGGCCCTCGGATGGAGGAGGGAACCGTTGCGGTCGTCGTCGGTCATAGGCTGAGACTATCGGCGCATCCCGACGCGGAAGAAGCGGCGCGCACACCCACGGAACAGACACCCCCCGGACGTTGTTGTGCCGGTGGGAAGGAGCATGATGTTCGGACTCGACAAGACCACGATGATCACCGCGGACCAGGCACTGCCCGGCCGCGACACGGAGCTGGCCATCGCGCCCACGCATGTGGTGCTCGGGACGCCGCTCAAGGGCCCGTGGCCCGACGGGATGAAGGTCCTCTACGTCGGCATGGGCTGCTTCTGGGGATCGGAGCGGATCTTCTGGCAGCTCGACGGCGTCTACTCGACCGCTGTCGGCTACATGGGTGGCTGGACCAAGAATCCCTCCTACGAGGAGACCTGCACCGCCAAGACCGGCCACTTCGAGGCCGTCCAGGTGGTCTACGACCCCGCTGTCGTGTCGTTGGACACGCTGCTCGCCGCGTTCTGGGAGAACCACGACCCGACCACGCCGAACCGCCAGGGCGGCGACATCGGCACGCAGTACCGGTCCGCGATCCTCGCGACCGAGCCCGAGCAGCTCGAGGCCGCGCTCGGCTCGCGCGACCGCTACCAGGAGCGCCTCACCGCGCAGGGCTATGGGCCGATCTCGACGCAGATCGGCATGGCGGCGACGGCCGGCGACGGCCGCTTCTACTACGCCGAGGACTACCACCAGGGCTACCTGCACAAGAACCCTGGCGGCTACTGCAACCACGGCTTCTGCCAGGTCTCGTTCGCCTGATACGGCGGCCGGCCAGGCTGGCCTCGTCGTCGGCTCGGTCGGCCACGGCCACGGTCGAGCACGGCATCCGTCGCGCACGATCAAACCGGCCCATCCGTCGCCGCCATCGGTCACGGCGGTACAGATCCGTCCACTGGGGGACGCGGGGCCGCCGCAAACGACAATGAGCGTCCAGTGGGAAGCACACCTGACTCGGATGCGCGGCAGTGGACATTCATGGTCGTTTCGCGGCGCGCGGCGTCAGCCAGTGGACATTTCTGTACCGCTGGGTGCCGGCCGCGGGAGGACACCCCACCCGGACGATGCGGTGGCCCGGTTCGCGCCCACCCGGACGATGCGACGGCCAGGTTCACACCCACCTGGACGATGCGACGGCCAGGTTCACACCCACCCGGACGATGCGACGGCCCGGTTCACGCCAGACATGACGACGGGCCCGCGGCGCATGCCGCGGGCCCGTCGTCTTCAGCGCGAGGGTGCCGGCCGGGCCGGCAGACTCCTCAGCGCTGGTTGAAGATCGCGATGATGCGCAGGATCTCGGTGTAGAGCCACACGAGGGTGACGAGCAGGCCGAAGGCGCCCTTCCACTCGAGGTGGGTCGGCGCGCCGGCCTTGACTCCGCGCTCGATGAAGTCGAAGTCGGCGATGAGCGACATGCACGCGAGGATCACCGCAACGAAGCCGACGATCACACCGAGCGGCATCCCGAGCACCTCGACATCGCTGCGCATGCCCCACGCGCTGCCGGAGCTGCCGAAGATCATGTAGCCGAGGTTCACGAGCGAGAACACCAGGTACGAGACCATTCCGATCATCATGATCTTCTGGAACTTGGGCGTGTAGCGCACCTTGCCGGAGCGGTACAGCACGAGCGTGACGGCGAAGGTCACGCCGGTGGCGAGCAGCGCCTGGAGACCCGCGCCGGGCACGTTCAGCGCGACCTCGACCCAGTGGGTGAACGCCCCGAGGAACACGCCCTCGAGGGCGGCGTAGATCAGCGTCAGCGGCGCGGAGCCCGTCTTCTTGAAGATCGCGATCATCGCGACGACGAAGCCGCCGATCGCGGCGCCGAACATCGGCAGGTACATCGTCTCGATCGGCGCGAGGTAGGCCGCGGCGGCGGCGAGGCCCAGGACGATCAGCGACCCGAAGGTCTTCGTGATGGTGCCCTCGTACGACATCCGGCCGATCTCGGCGGGCTGCGCGGCGGGCAGGTCGAAGGTCGCCTGCAGCTGCTCTGCATCGGCGTTGCCCTGGCGCTGCAGCGCCTCGGGCGTGAAGTCCTTGGACTGGGTGAAGAAGGGATTGGCCACGGGGAACCTCCTGGCTCAGTCGGTGTGCACCACGAGTCTAGGCAGGGCCGCCCCCTGACGCACTCGTCCCCGAGAACGATTTATCCCGAGGCGCCGGAGACGTCCCGTTCGTCGCCCGCATGGCGCCGTGAACCACTTAACCACACACGAACCAACTCACTTCAAACTTTGTTTGTGTTGCTTTCTGCCCGATTTCATGTTTCGATGAGCGAGTCGAACCAGTTCGCAGGCTTCACGCAGGTCACCGGTTCGGCGCAGTTCAGTCAGGTGTCAACGCAGATCACTCGCAGGAGAGGACGACGACGTCCATGTACGCAGCGGAACGCCAGCAGCGCATCCTGGCCGAGGCCCGCCGAGAGGGTCGGGTCGAGGTCTCCTCGCTCTCCGAGCTCCTCGGCGTCACCTCCGAGACCGTCCGCCGCGACCTCACCGCCCTCGAGACCCGTGGAGCCGTCCGCCGAGTGCACGGTGGAGCCATCCCCGTCGAGCGGCTCGAGCTCGAGCCCTCGCTCGCGACCCGCACCGCACGCAACTCCGACGTCAAGCGGCGCATCGCGGCCCGCGTCCTCGAGGAACTGCCGCCGGGGGGCACCATCCTGCTCGACTCGGGCTCGACGACCCAGATCCTCGTCTCGCTCCTCCCCTCCGACGCGGACTTCACGATCATCACGAACTCCATCCCCGCGGCCGCGTTCCTCGCGACGATGCCCCGCATCACCCTCCTCATCACGGGCGGGCGGGTGCGCGGCGTCACCGGCGCCACCGTCGGCCCGTGGACCAACGAGGCCCTTGAGGGCCTCGTCGTGGACGTCGCGGTGCTCGGCACGAACGGGCTGTCCGTCGCGCGCGGCCTCACCACGCCCGATCAGGTCGAGGCGCGCGCGAAGCGCGGCATGGTGCAGGCGGCCCGCCGCGTGATCGTCGCCACCGACTCCTCGAAGGCCGGCGACGACCACCTTCACCGCTTCGCGTCGCTCGACGAGGTCGACCTCATCGTGACCGACGACGCCCTTCCCGACGAGGTGGCGGCCGAGCTGCGCGCCGCCGGACCCGAGGTGATGACCGCATGATCGTGACTCTGACCCCCAATCCGAGCGTGGACCACGCGCTCGTGATCGGCGCGCTCGAGCGAGGCGAGGTGCTTCGTGCCTCCGACGCGCGGCTCGACGCGGGAGGCAAGGGAGTGAACGTCTCCCGCGCCCTTGCCGCCAACGGTGCAGACACGGTCGCCGTGGTCCCCGTGGGCGGCCACCAGGGCCACCTCCTGGTCGACCTGCTCGGGGAGACCGGAGTGGCGCATCGTCCCATCCCCATCTCGGGTGCGATCCGCATGAACGTCTCCGTGCTCGAGCCCGACGGCACCACGACCAAGCTCAACGAGCCCGGGCCCGTGCTGACCCCCGCCGAGGCGCAGGCGATGGTCACTGAGACCCTCGAGGCCGCGAAGGGCGCCTCGTGGCTCGCGGTGTGCGGAAGCCTGCCTCCCGGCGTCGACACCGACATGTACGCGGCGCTGCGCGAGGGCGCGAGGGAGCGCGACGTGCGGTTCGTCGTCGACTCCTCGGGCGCGCCGTTCACGGCGGCCGTCGCCACACTTCCCGACCTGATCAAGCCCAACCACGAGGAGCTCGCGGAGCTCGTCGGCCACGCGCTGCCGACGCTGCGCGACGTGCGCGACGCGGCGCGGGACCTCGTGTCGCAGGGCATCGGGACCGTCGCGGTCAGCCTTGGCGGTGACGGCGCGCTGTTGGTCACCGCAGACGAGGTCGCACACGCAAGCGCGACCGTCACTCATCCCCTGTCCACCGTCGGAGCCGGCGACTGCATGCTCGCCGGCCTCCTCCACGGCCTCGCCTCCGGACTGTCCGGGGCCGAGGCACTCGCAGGCGCCGTCGCCTGGGGCTCCGCCGCAGTGGCCCTTCCCGGCACCTCTGTCCCCACCCCGGACGATGTCCGGCGCATCACCCCCGCCCTCTCCACCGAAGTACCGCTCAGCATGGTGCTGAGCGCTTGACGACCCCCTGAAGGGAGCCATCATGTCTCTGATCACCGAAGCTCAGGTCCTGCTCGACCTCAAGGCACCGGACCGCGCCGAGGCCACTCGCGCGCTGGCCCAGACCCTCGTGGACGCCGGCCGCTGCACCGACATCGACGTGTTCCTCGCCGATGTCACCAAGCGTGAGGAGACGATGCCCACCGGGCTTCCGGGCGGCATCGCCATCCCCCACGCGCGGTCGGCGGGCATCGCGGAGCCCTCGCTCGCGTTCGGACGCGTCGACGGACTGGACTGGGGAGCTCCCGACGGGCCGGCCAAACTCGTGTTCCTCATCGCGGCGCCCGAAGGCGGCTCGGATGCGCACATGCAGGTGCTTCCGGCCCTCGCCCGCGCGCTCATGAAGAGCGAGTTCACTGAAGGCCTCGCGGCCGCGAAGACCGAGGCTGAGGTCGTCGCGCTCGTCGAGGCGGAGATCGGCGACGTCGTCCCGGCCGCCGAGTCCGCACCCAAGGCGCCCGCTGCCGCCGCATCGTCCGCGGCCGCCCCCGAGGCAGCCGAGCCAGAGGCGACCCCTGAGCCCGCCGCGGGCCTCACCCTGGTCGGCGTGACCTCGTGCCCCACCGGCATCGCCCACACGTACATGGCGGCCGAGGCGCTCGAGCGCGCGGCGGCCGAGGCGGGCCACACGATCACGGTCGAGACCCAGGGCTCGGTCGGCGCCAAGGGCCTCTCGCCCGAGCAGATCGCCGCGGCCGACGCCGTGATCTTCGCGCACGACGTCGAGGTCAAGGGCCGCGACCGCTTCGCGGGCAAGCCCACCGTGGACGTCGGCGTGAAGAAGGCGATCTCCGACGGCCCGCTGCTCGTCGAGCAGGCCGTGAGCATGGCCGCCGAGTGGAAGTCCGACCCGTCCAAGGCCGCGGCCGCTGCGTCCGCCACCGGCGCATCGTCCGGGCTCGTGTCCAAGGTCGACGACACTGCCGGCGTCGGCACCCGCGTCCGCCAGTGGCTGATGACCGGTGTGAGCTACATGATCCCGTTCGTCGCCGCGGGCGGAATCCTCATCGCCCTGTCGTTCATGCTCGCGCAGGTCTCGCTCGGCGAGGAGGGCGCGATCGAGATCACGAACTACAACCTCACGTCGGACGACTCCTACAACATCGCGCAGAACTTCGACATCACCTCGCTCACCGCATGGGCGGCGCTGCTGTTCGTCATCGGAGGCGCATCGTTCGGATTCCTCGTGCCGATCCTGTCCGGCTTCATCGCGTTCGCGATCGCCGACCGTCCCGGCCTGGTCCCCGGCATCGTCGGCGGCTCGGTCGCAGCGACGATGGGTGCGGGCTTCCTCGGCGGTATCGTCACCGGTCTCCTCGGTGGTCTCACAGCCAAGTGGGTCGCCTCCTGGAAGGTGCACGCGGGGGTCAGGGGCGTCATGCCCGTGGTCGTCATCCCGATGCTGTCCACGTTCATCACGCTCGGCCTCTTCATCACGGTCCTCGGTCGCCCCATCCAGATCGCGTTCGACGGCCTCAACGACTGGCTCACGGGCCTCTCGGGCGGCTCTGCCTTCGCGCTCGGCGCGATCCTCGGCGCGATGATGGGCTTCGACCTCGGCGGCCCGGTCAACAAGGTGGCCTACACCTTCGCGACCACCGGGCTGGCCGCCGCGGGAGCCGCGACCGATGCGCCGCAGCTCAAGATCATGGCCGCCGTCATGGCAGCCGGCATGGTCGCCCCGCTCGCGATGGCGCTCGCCACGACGCTCCGCCCGAAGCTCTTCTCGGAGCCCGAGCGGGAGAACGGCAAGGCCGCGTGGCTGCTGGGAGCATCGTTCATCTCGGAGGGCGCGATCCCGTTCGCGGCCGCCGACCCGTTCCGCGTGATCGCCTCGTCCGTCGTCGGCTCGGCGCTCACGGGTGGCCTCGCGATGGCGTTCGGCACGACGCTGCGCGCCCCGCACGGAGGGATCTGGGTGCTGCCGCTCATCGGCAACTTCCTGCTCTTCCTCCTCGCCCTCGCGATCGGCGTCGTGGTCATGGCCGCGATCGTCGTCGCCCTCAAGTCGCGCGACAAGCGACTCGCCACGGTCGACGCCGTGGCCACCGCCTAACCCGCACCACTCGAAAGGACTGCATCATGCCCACCCGTACCGTCGCGATCGGATCCTCCGTCGGTCTGCACGCCCGCCCCGCCCAGATCTTCGTGGCGGCGGTCCAGGAGTCCGGCCTCGCGGTCACGATCGCCAAGGTCGGCGGAGCCCCGATGGACGCTCGCAGCATCCTCGGCGTGATGGCGCTCGGCGCCAAGAACGCCGACGAGGTCGAGCTCGCCGCGGAGGGGGACAACGCCGACGCGGTGCTCGACGGCCTCGTCGAGCTCCTCAAGCGCGACCTGGACGCGGAGTGACCGCGATGTCCGCGCACGAGACACGGTCGGGCATCGGAGTCAGCGGGGGCAGCGCCTCCGGGCCGGTGGTGCAGGTCGCACCACCGGCCGCTCCTCCGAAGGATGAGCCCGCTCCCGCGGACGTCGACGCAGCGATCCAGCACGTCCTCGAGTCGTTCGAGTCCGTCGCGGTCGAGCTCGAGTCCCGCGCCGCGGGAGCGGACGAGCACGCCGCGCCGATCCTCACCGCGAACGCGATGATGGCCCGCGACGTCGGGCTGCACGGCGCGGCCACCAACCGCCTCAAGGCGGGAGACGGGCCGGCTACCGCGATCAAGAACGCGGTCGAGGAGTACGCGGCGCAGTTCGAGGCCCTCGGCGGCTACTTCGCCGAGCGCGTCGCGGACCTGCGCGACGTCGGCGCCCGCTCCGTCGCCGCGGCGCTCGGCCTGCCCGCGCCTGGGGTGCCGCCCCTGAGCGAGCCGAGCGTGATCGTCGCGCTCGACCTCGCCCCGGCGGACACCGCGACGCTCGACCGCGACCTTGCGATCGCGATCGTCACGCAGGCGGGTGGCCGCACGAGCCACACCGCGATCCTCGCCGCCCAGCGCGGGATCCCGGCCGTGGTGCAGGTGCCCGACGCGACCGCCATCCCGGCCGGCACCCTCGTGGCCGTGGACGGCGACGCGGGAGAGGTCGCGATCGATCCCGACCCCGAGCTGCTCGAGGCCCAGCGCGTGCGCCGCGAGAAGCGCGCGGCGGCGCTCGCCACCTCGACCGGCCCCGGCCGCACCGCCGACGACCACGCCGTGCCGCTGCTCGCCAACATCGGCGGCGTCGAGGACGCGGAGGAGGCCGGCCCGCAGGACCTCGAGGGCGTCGGGCTGTTCCGCACCGAATTCGTGTTCCTGTCGGCCACGACCGCACCGACGCTCGAGGAGCAGACCGACATCTACACCAAGGTCTTCGCCCCCTTCGAGGGACGACGCGTCGTGGTCCGCACGCTCGACGCGGGCGCCGACAAGCCGCTCGCCTTCGCCGACCTCGGCGAGGAGGAGAACCCCGCGCTCGGCCGGCGCGGACTGCGACTGTCGCAGGCGCTGCCCGACCTGCTCGACACGCAGCTTGCGGCTCTCGCGGCGGCGGCGTCGGCTACCGGTGCGGACGCCCGCGTCATGGCGCCGATGGTCGCGACCGTGGACGAGGCGGACTGGTTCGCCTCGCGCGTCCGCGAGGCGGGGCTCAAGAAGGCCGGCGTGATGATCGAGGTGCCCGCGGCCGCGCTGCGGTCCGAGCACGTGCTCGAGAACGTCGACTTCGCGTCGATCGGCACGAATGATCTGGCCCAGTACACGATGGCGACCGACCGCATGGCCGGCGAGCTGTCCGAGCTGCTCGACCCGTGGCAGCCCGCGGTGATCGATGTGGTCGCGGCGGCCTGCCGCGGCGGCGCGGTCCACGACACCCCTGTGGGCGTGTGCGGCGAGTCGGCGGGCGATCCGCTGCTCGCACTCGTGCTCGTGGGGCTCGGCGTCGCCTCGCTCTCGATGGCGCCGTCCAAGGTGCCCGCCGTGAGGCTCGCGCTGTCGCTGCACACGCTCGACGAGTGCCGCGAGCTCGCCGCGATCGCCCGGTCCGCCCGCACCGCGGCGGACGCCCACGAGGCCGTGCGCGCGGCCGCCAAGCAGGAGCTCACCGAGATCCTGTAGCCGCGCCTCCCAGGGCCGATCCCCCCGGCCCCGATGCCCTCGTCCCACCTGTCCGGGACGGGGGCATCGTCGTATCGGCCGGCCCGCGCATCGTCCCGCTGCCGCCTCCTGGCGGACGGACTGGGCACACATGTGTCCTGGAATCGCACGAGGGCCGAGAATCCCGCGATCCTCGACCGTGGTGCGATCCCAGGGCGCACGGGCCCGAGGGAAGCCGGCCCGCGCATCGTCCCGAAGAAGTGCCCCCGGCGGGACTCGAACCCGCACTGAGCCGATTTTAAGTCGGCTGCCTCTGCCAATTGGGCTACGAGGGCTGGAGAGGGGACGATGCTGGAGCCTGGCCAGAGGCCAGGCCTCGGTTCGCCGACCGGCGCCTCTCGGGCTCCTCGCCTGAGGGTCAGGATCGTCGACCGGGGAGGACCCCGACGCCCCCATACGTCAGGATCGTCGATCCGGGAGGACCCTCACGCTATAAGCGCTCGGCCGCCGAGAACGCGATGCCGTCGAGGATGTCGTGCTCGCTCGTGACGACGTGCGGCAGCTCTCCCCCGGCCTCCTGCACGGCGGTGCGCACGCGGCCCATGAGGGTCCGCCACACGAGCGCGCCCGCGCCGATGACGTCCACGCGTCCGGGGTGCATGAAGCCGAGCGCGGCGCGCGAGTCGCGCGACGCGTGGAGGAGCTCATCGCATGCCTTGATCGCCGCGTCGATCGGCAGCACCGCGCCGTTGATCTTCTCGCGGTCGTACTGGTGCAGCCCCAGCGCGTGCGCGGTGATCGTGGTGATCGAGCCAGCGAGCCCGACCAGCGTGCGGGTCTGGTGGATCGGCACGCCCTCGAAGGCCTTGTCGATCGCGTCGTGGATGTCGGCGGTCGCTCCGGCGATCTCATCGGGCTCGGGCGGGTCGCTCACCAGGTGGCGCTCCGTCATCCGCACGCAGCCGACGTCCATCGAGTGGGCGGCCTCGGGCGTGCCGGTGCCGAGCACCACCTCGGTCGATCCGCCGCCGAGGTCGACGACCAGGTAGGGGGCGTCGTGGCTCGCGTCGAGCACCGAGGTGGCCCCGCGGAAGCTCAGCCGCGCCTCCTCGTCTCCCGAGATGACCTCGGGGGTGACGCCGAGGCGCTCGCGCACGCCGTCGAGGAATACGTCGCGGTTGCGTGCATCGCGCGTCGCCGAGGTCGCGACGAAGCGGATCGCCTCGACGCCGGCCTCGCGGCAGGCCACGGCGATCTCGTCGGTCGCGGCGAACGTGCGAGTCAGCGCCTCCTCGGCGAACTCACCCGTGCGGTCGACCCCCTGCCCGAGCCGCACCACGGTCATGGTGCGGGAGAGATCGGTGAGGGTCCCGGAGGCGGTGTCGACGTCTGCGATCAGCAGGCGGATGGAGTTGGTTCCACAGTCGATGGCGGCGACGCGAGTCATGCCCCCAGGGTAGCCGGGGAGCGGGACGATGCGGCGCGCGGGTCCTGGTCGGTGGACACGGAGACCGAGCCTCCGTGGCAAACCGGATCAGTCGGTGCGGTTCAGCGGTCCTGCGGCCAGAGCGGCTCGGGGAATCCTGCGCCGGGCGTCGGCTGGGCCTCACGGATCTCGGCGACGGGAGCATCGTCCTTGTCCCCGCGGGCAGGCGAGATCGTGGCGGCCGACGACTCGGCGGCACTCTCCGCCGCGAGCTGGTCGTCGGCATCGGTCGCGAGACCCGCGATCCAGTCGCCGGCGATCGTGAGGCGGATGTCGAGCTTGGCGCACGCCTCGACGAGCGGCTCGAGCGACATCGTGGTCGAGTCGAGCGGCATCGAGAACTCCATCACCTCACCGTTGCAGTGCCAGCGGTGGTGGCGCACCGGATAGTCGCCCTGGGCGCGCGAGTCGGCGTCGAGCTCGAGCAGCCCGCCCGCGGGCACCTCGAGGCGCCAGGTGGCGCTCACGAGCCGGGCCCGCGAGGACGACGACGGCGTGAGCGACAGGACGAGCACCTCGGGAAGGCGGTCGAGCTCGACGGGCCCGGGGGCGGGGCCGTCGAACCGCCGCGATACCGTCGCGCCGATCCACACAGCGGCGACGAGCCCTGCGAGGCACGCGCCGACAAGCACCATCTCGGAGGTCTGCAGGGCGTCGCCGTACGCGAACACCCGGAACAGCCCGTAGGCGGGCAGCAGGGATACCAGCAGGAACAGCACTACACCCGCAAGCATTGCCACGGGGCGCATGCTGCCGCCGTGATGGAGGACCGTCGCACGTGACGAGGCCATCGAACCATCCTTCTCACATCTACTCGGTGCTCTCAGGCACCTGACGAAAAATCCACGTAATCGATGCAGACCGACACCGGGGAAGGGCCGTTCGATTGGCTACGTTAGCGCGGACGCACGGCCCGCGGAAGCCCCCGAGCGCACTCTTGGACGTTTGTCCCAAGCGTGTGCGTCAGTCCTCCACCGGTGCGCACGCGCAGCGGTCCGGCCGCCACGAGTCCGCGATGAGCTCCAAGGCCTCGTCCCCGAAGGGATTGACCCCCGGCCCGGCCGCGAGCGCGTGCCCGACGAGCACGTGAAGGCACTTCACGCGATCAGGCATGCCTCCCGCGGAGATCCCCGCGATCTCGGGCACGTCACCGAGCTCGGCGCGCTCCGCGAGATACCGCTCGTGGGCCGCCCTGTAGGCAGCCGCGAGCTCGGGGTCCTCCCCCAGCCGCTCCTGCATCGTCCGCATGGTGCCGACCGCCTCGAGGGTGGAGACGGCGCCGACCGCATCGGGATGAGTCAGGTAGTACAGCGTGGGGAACGGGGTGCCGTCGTCGAGGCGCGGACGCGTCTTGACGACGGTGGGGTTGCCGCACACGCAGCGCGCGGCGATCGCGGCAAGACCCCGTGGCTCACGACCCAGCTGGGCACGCAGCACGGCAACATCTCGCTCGTCGACCTCGGTTCTCACCCGCACAATTCTACGTGCGCTGAGGACTACTCCGTCCCGGCCTCCTCGACCGATTCCCAGATCTGGTCGTACCAGGCGACCTCGGTGGTGTTCTCGGGCTGCCGCGACGCCGCGGGCGAACCGTCCGCATGCTCCTCCGCGGTGTCGGGGTCGGTGACCTTGTAGGCCGTCTCACCAGGGAAGACCATCTGGAGACGCTCGCGCGCCTGCGCGATCACGTACGCGTCGTCGTCCCAGCGCTCGACGTCCGCCTGCAGCTCGTCGACCTCGTCCTGCGCGGCGTCGCGCTCGGCCGCGAGCTCGGAGAGCGTCGCCTGCTGCTCCATGTACACGCGCACGCTCGGCACGACGACCGCGATGCCGAGGGCGATCACCAACGCGAGGACGCCCGCGCGCCACGTGAACATCCACGCGAAGGACCCGCGACGGCCCGTGGGCTCGATCCTTCGGGACGATGCGGTGGGGGCCGCGGCGGTCGGCCCGCCGGGTCGCGTGGACGATGCGGTCGCGGGCTTCCGTGAGAAGACGGACGTGCCCTTGGAGCCGGAGGGCCGCGGCTTGGCCGAGGCGGCGGGTCGACCCTTGACGGTGCGCGCGGTGCCGGACCTCGGGGCCGCGCCAGACCTGGGCGCGGCCGTCCGGCCCGACGACGATCGGGGCGCGGCCGACGACCTGGACGATGCCGAGCGCGCCGATGTCGCGCGCGCCCCAGTGCGGGGCGCGCCGGGACGGTTGGACGCGCTCATGCGCTCATTGTCGCCGCCGAGAGACATCGCGCCTGCACCTCGCGGCCGCGAGTCGCACGAATCGGACACTCACGCTCCATGCACTCCGCACGGATTCCGCGGCGACACGCCAGCGTGTCGCCCTGCGACGTCGGAGTGTCGCCGGGGTGTCGGATTCGGTTCCGTGCCCAGTGCATGGCGGCGGTCAGCCGAGCGGATGACGGTGGAGGTCGGAGTCGAGCGACTCCCCGTTGAGCTCGAGGTACAGGTGCCCCTCCGTGACGGAGACCGTGAGGGTGTTGCGGCGCTCGACGAGCGCGGCGGCGGCCTCGACAAAGCCGGGGTCGAAGGACGTGAGCACGATGTCCTCGCGTCGGTGGATCTTCTTGCCCTCCCACCGCGCGAGCACCTTCTCGGGCTCGCGATGCGTGTAGACCGCAGTGCGGTCGGCGAGGCGGCTGCCGCGGTGCAGCCGTTCGGCCTCGGGCTGGCCGATCTCGATCCAGGTCACGATCCGCCCCGTGAGGTCCTTGACCATGACCGCCGGCTCCTCGGTCCCGGAGATCCCCTCGCCGAAGTCGATGCCCTCCTCGTGCTCGAGGCAGTACGCGAGGACGCGCGTCACCATGTAGGGCGCGGTCTCAGACGGGTGGCGGGCGACGCGCAGCGAGAGGGACTCGTAGACGCCGCGGTCGACGTCCGCGAGCTCGATCTCGAACGTGTGCATGGTCGCGCCGATAGCCATGACCGACAAGCCTAGGCCCGTCGAAGACCGATCTGTGCCGCATCGTCCCGGCCCCGGCATCGTCCCGGCCACCGAATCGTCGTCGCCCCCGCATCGTCCCTGCCCGGGACAGTCTGAACCAATCTCGACTGCGACACGCGGGCGTGTCGCGGGCGCGTGCGGCGCGTCGCCGGGGTGTCGGCACTCGGATTGGTTCGAACTGTCGGCAGGACGGCGGGACAGGGACGATGCGGCCGTCCCCGGGGGGAAAGCGAACGGCGGGTGCGCCCCCGAAGGGGCACACCCGCCGTCAGAGGCGACTCAGCGCGTCTTAGATGCCGTAGCGGCGCGGGAACGCCGACTTGCCGGCGTAGACCGCGGCGTCGTCCAGCTCCTCCTCGATGCGGAGCAGCTGGTTGTACTTGTTGATGCGCTCGCCACGGGCGGGGGCACCGGTCTTGATCTGGCCCGCGTTGTACGCGACGGCCAGGTCGGCGATGGTGACGTCCTCGGTCTCACCCGAGCGGTGCGACACCATGGCGTAGAAGCCGGCGCGCTGCGCCATCTGCACGGCGTCCGAGGTCTCGGACAGGGTGCCGATCTGGTTCAGCTTCACGAGGAGGGCGTTGGCGGCCTTCTCCTCGATGCCCTTCTTCAGGCGGACGGGGTTGGTGACGAACAGGTCGTCGCCGACGATCTGGGTCTTGTCGCCGACCTTCGCGACGAGCTCGCTCCAGGACTCCCACTCGTCCTCGGACAGCGGGTCCTCGATGGACACCAGCGGGTAGTCGTTGACCAGGCCCTCGTAGAACTCGATCATCTCGGCGGGGGTCTTCTGACCGCCCTCCCACTGGTACATGCCGTCCTTGAAGAACTCGGTGGCGGCCACGTCGAGCGCGAGCGCGACGTCGTCACCGGGCACGTAGCCGGCCTTCTCGATGGCGACCAGGATCAGGTCGAGAGCCTCACGGTTCGAGCCGAGGTTCGGGGCGAAGCCGCCCTCGTCGCCGAGGCCCGTGGCCAGGCCGCGCTCCTTGAGCACGGACTTGAGGGAGTGGTAGACCTCCGCGCCCATGCGCAGCGCCTCACGGAAGGTGGGGGCGCCGACGGGGGCGATCATGAACTCCTGGATGTCGACGTTGGAGTCGGCGTGCGACCCACCGTTGAGGATGTTCATCATCGGGACGGGCAGGACGTGCGCGTTCGGGCCGCCCACGTACTTGAAGAGCGCGAGGTCGGCCGAGTCGGCGGCGGCCTTCGCGACGGCGAGCGAGACGCCGAGGATGGCGTTCGCGCCGAGCTTGCCCTTGTTGTCGGTGCCGTCGAGGTCGAGCATCGTCTGGTCGATCAGACGCTGGTCGGTGGCCTCGAGGCCGACGATCTCCGGGGCGATGACGTCGATGACGGCGTCGACGGCGTCCTCGACGCCCTTGCCCAGGTAACGGTCCTTGTTGCCGTCGCGGCGCTCAACAGCCTCGAAGGCACCGGTCGACGCGCCCGAGGGAACAGCGGCACGCGCGAACGTGCCGTCCTCGAGGGCGACCTCGACCTCAACGGTGGGGTTGCCGCGCGAGTCCAGGATCTCGCGGGCGCCAACGGCCTCAATGGTGGCCATGTTTGTCCTTCTCTCCGCCGCGTTCGCGGCATCGGGGTGCTTCCTTGGGGGAGTCTATCGACGGACAGCGCTTGACTCTCGCGGTCCTAGGTCCTATGGGGTGAACGTCCGGTGACACTTCACCGTCGTCACTCACCTATCCTGCGCGCACCAGCGCGTTCTGTCTCGCGGGCGGCGGTCTCGAAGGACCTCACCGCCTCGCGCAGCGCGGCCTCGGCGTCCACGCCCTGCGCGCTCGCCTCGGCGGCCAGCGCCAGCAGTCTCTCGCCGATGCTGTTGCCGGACGATGCGGCACCGGACGATGCGGGGACGTCCAGTCCCGCGCGGTCGGCACGGGACAGCATCTTCTGCGCGCGCTGGAGCGCGGGCAGCGCGGCGGGCACGCCGTCCATCACGGACTCGCGGCCCATCGTCCGCGCCTTGATCGCGTGCCAGTTGGCGTTGACCGCCTCGGCGTCCTCAGCGATCACGTCGGCGAACACGTGGGGGTGTCGCTCCACGAGCTTATCGGCGCAGGCCTTCGCGATCTCCTCGATGCCGAACGGCTCGTCGGGGTGCTCCTGCGCGACCCGCGCATGGAAGACCACCTGGAGCAGCACGTCGCCGAGCTCGCCGAGCATCTCGCCGCGGTCGCCGGACTCGATCGCCTCGGCGAGCTCATGCGCCTCCTCGATCGCGTAGGGCGCGAGCGTCTCATGGGTCTGCTCGGCGTCCCAGGGGCAGCCGCCATCGGAGCGAAGGCGGTCCATGACCGCCACGAGGCGGTCCACCTGGGTCTCCGGCATACGCCTACTCTCCGGCGGTCGCCGAGGCCGACGCGCTCGGCGAAGCTGAGGCGCTCGCCTCGGCCTCAGCAGACGCCACGACATCCTCGGAGTCACCGAGCCACTCGGGATCGGTGCCCGCGTCCGCAAAACCGGTGATCGCGGCGAAGACGACGTAGACCGTGTCGCCGATCGAGCTCGCGTTGTTGGTCGCGGTGTCTGCCGCTGCCGCGATCGAGGCGATGAAGGTATCCGCGGTGAAGTCGCCGAAGCGGGACGAGGAGACGACGTCCTCCTCGAGCGAGACCGCGGTGTCGCTGAGGAAGGTCGCGCCCTCCTCGGTGGTCGCGAGGTTGCTCACGGCCTTCGCGGTGCGGATCACGTCGATGGCCTCGGGGGTGGCCGAGCCGTCGGTGTATCCGATGGTCTCGAGCCACTCGTCGATGTCGGCGGTGATCTCGTCGTCGCTCCACGCGCCGTCGAGCTCGGACGACTTCTCGATCGCGGAGTCGTGGACGAGCGCGAGCGTGAGCGCCCAGTCCGACTGGCAGGAGATGCCGACGTCGAGGAGACCGTCGCAGTACTCCTGGACCTCGTCGAGTGTGACGGTGACCTCGGGAGTCTCCGCGGCAACTCCTGGTGAGCCCTGTCCGGGCAAGGCACAGCCCGCGAGGGTGAGCGCGGCGGCAGCCGCGACGAGGCCGGGGACGAAACGTCGCTTCAGCGAGACCATGAGCCTCATCCTAGCCACGCTCGGAAGGTGCTCTGACAGGGCTCTTTGCGAACCAGGAGCCGCTCAGTGATTCTCGCCCGCGATCAACTCGGCGAGGCGCGATGCTGCGGCAGCGGCGTCCATCGCCTTCAACTCCGTCCGCGTGACTCCTCGTGCGGTGAGCTCGCGCACCAGATACAGCGGAAGAGCCTTGGACACGTCGCGCGTCGCGGGACCTCCCCGATCCGGTGTCACTCCGTCGAGCGCACACCGCCAGAACTCGTCGGACGAGACCTCGAGCTGCTCGCGCAGGATGTGCGACCACATCGAGCTCCGATAGGTCGTCGAGTCCACGGGCCGCGAGATGCGCGTGCGCAGCGTGCGCCCATCCCACAGCGGCAGCTCGTAGGTCCGTTGATGTCTCACCGGCTGTCCCGAGGCGACTCGCGCGAGCGTCCACTCCTCGGTGACGCAGAAGTCGTCGTGGTGCTCGCGCGTCGGGGCCGGAGGCGTGCGGCCGCGGCTCACGCTGTGAGCCAGCCGGCGAGCTGGCCGTCGTCGGAGAGCCTGACGAGGTTCACGAGACCCCAGCTCTGCTCGTGGTTGGACGCGGCGTGGAGGTGGTCGACCCAGTCCTCGGCGTACTCGCGCAACGCCAGGATCATTTCCGTGACCGCATCGTCCAGGGTCTCCCCCTCGGACACGAACGGCGAGCCCTCGAGGAGCAGGACGAAGCCGTCGTCCTCGACGAGCACCTGTGCGCGCGACGGAACCGATCGCGCGAGGAACGCGCGCAGCTGTTCGGCGCCGACCACCGCTGACGCCGGTCGCCCCCGACGTCCGATGGTCACAGCACCGCCCGCCGCAGCAGCGTCGAGCACGGCCGCGAGGGAGGCGCGCGCGTCGGCCATCGATGGGTAGTCGCTCGTCGCCGTCATGCTCGCCTCCGTCCGCTGTTCTCAGCACACACGCATCGCGACATGTACATGATGTACATAGAGGGTAGGTGTGGACGACGGGCGGGTCAATCGAGCCTGGGGACGACCGCTGATCGCGCCGCGTACCGCTCGCCGCGGATGACGGCGACCATGGCGCCCGCCTCGCCGAGCTCGGTTGCGAGCGCACGGGCATCGGCTTCAGCCATGCAGATCCCGGCGACGACGGGCCGGGTGGGCTCGTAGGCCGCCTCGACCGCGGCGGAGGGGTCGACTCCGCGGGCCGACAAACACGACAGCACATCGAGTCGGCGACCGGGAGCCGCGAGGAAGGCCACGCACCAGCCGTCGGTGTACCCGCCGTCGAGGGGAAGGGCGAGAACACCCGCGCGAGAGGGCTTGGTGGGCGCCTCGCCGCGCCAAACCTTGCGCGCTCGATCGATCGAGAATCCGATGAACCCGAGGAGAACCCAGGTAAGTGGGAGTTCGAGGAAGAGGAACCGCACGAACGAGTAGGAATCGAAGAGGCTCGCCTCCCAGGTCCACACCACGTAGGCACCGGCACAGGTGACGACGGGGATGACGATCCCGATCCAGAACTTGTCCCACCGAGACGCAGGTTCGCCGCGCTTCCCCATCCTCACCCCCGCGGCCGCACCCCACGGCCCTCGACACAGCGGAGCCGGCACGGCGCCGTCCGCTGCCCAGTAGCCGCCGTCGCCGGCACTCGCTCGTGGGCTGGAACCGTTCTACCAGTCGCGACGGCCCGCGTCACGCAAGCGGCAGGTTCACGCCTTCGCGGGCATGATCACCTCGACGAGCTCGCGCACCCAGTCGAGCACGGCAAGCCCCTCGACGGGCTTGCCACCGACTCGCGCGGTCATGGGCGTCGGCACGAGGATCTGCCGGACCGCGGGCTTGATCATCGTCCCGGGGTACAGGCGCGTGAGCCTCATCGACGCGGAGTCGGGCAGCTCGACCGGCGACAGGCGCACGAACTTGCCCTGGTTCACCACGTCGGTGATGCCATGCTCGCGCAGCATCAGGCGCAGCCTCGCGACCGCGATGAGGTTCTGCACGGGCTCGGGCACCGTGCCGTAGCGGTCGTCGAGCTCCTCCTGGATCTCGGCGAGGGTCTCCCCCGAAGCGGCATCCGCGATCTTGCGATACGCCTCCAGTCGCAGCCGCTCGTGCTCGATGTACTTGGTCGGGATGTGCGCGTCGATCGGGAGTTCGACCGTCATCGGCGCCTTCTCCTCGGCCTCTCCTCTGAAGCCGGCCACCGCCTCGCCGACCATGCGGATGTACAGGTCGAAGCCGACGCCCTCGATGTGACCAGACTGCTCGCCGCCGAGCAGGTTGCCCGCGCCGCGGATCTCAAGATCCTTGAGCGCGACCGCCATGCCCGAGCCCAGGTCCGTGTTCGCGGCGATGGTCTGAAGCCGGTCGTGCGCGGTCTCGGTGAGCGCCTTGCTCGGCGGGTACAGGAAGTACGCGTACGCCCTCTCGCGGGCGCGGCCCACGCGGCCACGCAGCTGGTGGAGCTGCGACAGGCCGAACGCGTCCGCCCTCTCCACGATCAGCGTGTTCGCGTTCGAGATATCCAGGCCGGTCTCGACGATCGTCGTGCACACGAGCACGTCGTACTTCTTGTCGTAGTAGTCGACGATCACCTGCTCGAGCTGCTTCTCGCTCATCTGGCCGTGCGCGACGGCCACACGGGCCTCGGGCACGAGCTCGCCCAGGTGGCGGGCCGCCGAGTTGATGGTCTTCACCGAGTTGTGGATGTAGAAGACCTGGCCGTCGCGCAGCAGCTCGCGGCGGATCGCGGCGGTGACCTGCGCGTCCTCGTGCGGGCCGACGTACGTGAGGATCGGGTGGCGCTCCTCAGGCGGGGTCGCGAGCGTCGACATCTCGCGGATGCCGGTGACCGCCATCTCGAGCGTGCGCGGGATCGGCGTCGCGGACATCGCGAGGACGTCCACGTTGGTGCGCATCGCCTTGAGCGTCTCCTTGTGCTCGACGCCGAAACGCTGCTCCTCGTCGATGATGAGCAGCCCCAGGTCCTTGAAGCGCACGCGACCGGTGATGATGCGGTGCGTGCCGATGACCATGTCGATGGTTCCGTCGCTCAGCCCCTCGAGGATCTCCTTGGCCTCCTTGTCGGTCTGGAAGCGCGACAGCGCTGCGACCTTCACGGGGAACTGCGCGAACCGCTCGGTGAACGTGTCGAGGTGCTGCTTCACGAGCAGGGTCGTGGGGCACAGCAGCGCGACCTGCGTGCCCTCCTGGATCGCCTTGAACGCCGCGCGCACCGCGACCTCGGTCTTGCCGAAGCCGACGTCGCCGCACACGAGGCGGTCCATGGGCACGGACCGCTCCATGTCGGCCTTGATCTCGTCGACCGTGGTGAGCTGGTCGGGCGTCTCGACGAACGGGAACGACTCCTCGAGCTCGCGCTGCCACGGGGTGTCCTGCCCGAACTCGCGGCCGCTCGTCGCCATGCGCGCGCTGTAGAGCCTGATGAGCTCGGCGGCGATCTCCTTGACCGCCTTGCGCGCCTTGCCCTTGGTCTTCTGCCAGTCGGCGCCACCCATCTTGTTCACGGACGGCGTCTCGCCGCCCACGTACTTGGTGACCTGGTCGAGCTGGTCGGTCGGCACGGAGAGCCGGTCCCCCGGCCCGCCCTTCTTGGAGGGCGCGTACTCGATCACGAGGTACTCGCGCTCGACGCCGCGGACGTTGCGCTTGGACAGCTCGACGAAGCGGCCGACGCCGTGCGCGTCGTGGACCACGAAGTCGCCCTTGCGCAGCTGGAGCGGGTCCACCTGGGCGCGGCGCCGGCTCGCGACCTTCACCTTGGGTCCGGCGGCGGAGACGGCGCGGCCGGTGAGGTCGCTCTCGTGAAGGAGGACGATGCGCCCCTCGGCGTACTCGAATCCTCGGCCCGTGATGTTGGGGACGACGGCGACGATGCCGGACGGCGCATCGTCCAGGGAGGGCATGACGCGCGCGGGCACATCCGCCTCGCCGAGCTGCTCGGCGATGCGGTGCGCGGAGCCGGTCGAGGCCGCGGCGAGCACCACTGTCCAGCCGTCGGCGGTGCGGGTGCGCAGCCACGCGAGCCCCTCGCGCAGGCGCCCCCGGAACTCCTCCGCCGGAGTGAGCCCCGTCTCAAGGGCGCCATGCGCGCCGAACGTGCCCAGCGTGGTCCAGGCGATGCCGCGCGACTCGACGACCTCCTCGAGCTCCGCGAGCGAGAGGAACACCGCGTCGGCCTCGACAGGGGCCTCGGCGCCGGCGCTCGCCGACACCCACGCGGCGGCCAGGAACTCCTGCGCGGTGCGCTGCAGGTCCTCGGCGCGACGGGCGAGGCGCTCGGGCGAGACCGCGAGGACGCGAGTCTCGCGCGGCAGCACCTCGGAAAGCGGCTCGAGCCGATCGAGCAGCACGGGGATGAGCGACTCCATGCCCTCGACCGCGTGGCCGTCGGCGATGCGGGTGAGCATGTCGGCGGCGGCCGGATACTCGTCGACCGCTGCGGCAGCGCGGGCCTTCACGTCGGCCGTGAGCAGCAGCTCGCGGCACGGCGGCGCCCACAGCAGCGGCACGTCCTCCAAAGAACGCTGGTCGGCGACCGAGAAGGAGCGCAGCGAGTCGACCTCGTCGCCGAAGAACTCGATGCGCACGGGGTGCGGGTCGGTGGGCGCGAACACGTCGACGATGCCGCCGCGCACCGCGAACTCGCCGCGCCGCTCGACCATGTCGACGCGCGTGTACGCGGCGCCCGCGAGCGCCTCGACGAGCTCGGTGAGGTCGATCCTGTCCGCCGAGTGCACCCGCACGGGCACAAGGTCCGCGAGCCCGGGGACGAGCGGCTGGAGCACCGCGCGCAGCGGCGCCACGACGACAGCAAGTCGAGGCAGGCCCGTCTCGGACTCCGCCTCCTCGGGGTGCACGAGCCGGCGCAGCGCGGCAAGGCGGCGCGCGACGGTGTCGGAGCGGGGACTCAGCCGCTCGTGCGGGAGCGTCTCCCATGACGGGAAGACGGTCACGCGGCGCGCGTCGATGTACGCGCCGACCGCGGCCGCGAGCGCCTCGGCGTCCTGCTCGGTGGCCGTCAGCACGAGCACGGGGTGCGTGTCATCGGCCTCGACGGCCTTCGCGACGATCGCGGGGGCGGCGGAGGACGCGCCGAGCAGGTGGCCGCCCTCGGACAGGTCGACGGTCGGCAGCGACGCGAGCGCGGCCGCGAGCGGCGCGGTGGCGACGGACGACGCGGGGGCGACGGACGATGCAGACACGGACGATGCGGCGGCAGCAGACAACGGGGGTTCCTCCAGGCACGACGAAGCGCCGGAATTCCTTCCGGTGCACTCCCCCATCGTAGGCGCGCGGTCCGACAGGCGGGCCCCGGGACCTGTGGCCGCTCTCGACGGCGTCGGTCCCAGGCCGCCGTCCCTAGAATTGAGGCCATGCCACATCCCGTGCTTGAGGCCGAGCGCCTGCTGCGCCGCTTCGCCCGCGAGACCAACCTCCTCATCGCCGGACGCCCCATCCGCGTCAGCGCCGACGAGGAGGACACCCAGGCGGCGCTCGCCGTCGCCGGCATGGCCCGCGCCCTCGGCGCACGCCTCGTCGAGGACGATGCGACGGGCCCGGACGTGCTCGACATCGACGCGAGCGCGGACGATGGCGCGCTCGCCTTGGGCGGGAAGCCCCTGACCTCGCGGGGAGACGCGGGCGGGCGACTCGACTTCGCCCGCGCGCACATGCCCGTGTCTGCGACGCTCGCAGCCGAGCTCAAGGCGGCCGGCACCGTGAGCGGCCTGTGCATCGGCGTCTCGATGACCCTCGAGCCCAAGACCGCGAACCTCGCACTCATGCTGCGCGACGCGGGCGCCGACGTGGCCGTCTACGCGCACCCCGACGAGACCGACCTCGAGGTCGCGCAGGCGCTCAGGGACCGCGGTGTGCCGGTCGATGCCGACGCGACCCTCTCGGGCGACGCCGAGCGCGAGGCCGCCCTCGCGTGGCTGCGCCGCGGCTTCGACGTCGTGGTCGACGACGGCTCTCACGTGGTCCGCCTCGCGCACGAGGCCGCCCCGGAGCTGGTCGAGGGCTGGATCGGCGTGACCGAGGAGACCACCTCGGGCCTTACCCCGCTGCGCCGCATGGCCGCGCAGGGCGCGCTCAAGACCCCCGTCGTCGCGGTGAACGACGCGGCCACCAAGACCGGCTTCGACAACCGCTACGGCACGGGCCAGTCGTGCGTGTTCGCGATCGCGGACCTGCTCGAGCAGGTCGACATGACCGTCCGCGACCTCCCCGTGCTCGTGATCGGCTACGGCCCCGTCGGCGTCGGCGTCGCCGCGCATCTCAACGCTCTCGGCGCGGAGGTGCGCGTCTCGGAGATCGACCCGGTCCGCGCGCTGCTCGCCGTCCACGACGGCTTCGACGTCGGCCCGTCGGAGGAGCTCGCCCAGGGCGCGCTCGTCGTCTCGTGCACGGGCGCCCCCGCGACCGTCACGCCCGAGATCCTCGCCGCCGCGACCGTGGTCGCGGTCGCAGGAGGCGTGCCCGGCGAGGTGATGCTCGACGGCGCTCACCTCGAGCCGCTCATCGTGGCCGGCGCGGTCGCGCGCGCCCTCGACGTCGCGGAGCCCGCCCACACCCTGGTCCTGGACCGCGGCGGCTGCATCAACGTCACCGCCGCCGAGGGCAACCCGATCGAGATCATGGACCTGTCGTTCGCGACCCAGCTCGCCGCGGTCGCGGAGCTGGTGCGCACCCGCCCCGGCGTGGGAGTCCACGCGCTGTCCGACGCCGCGGTCGCCACGGTCGGCAAGGCGGCCGCCGAGGCCCGCGGCCTCGAACTCACCCCGGCGACCGACGCATCGTATGGGGCCGAGACCGACTGGCGCTCGCCCCGCTACGCCGCCGCCCGGCCCGCCACCCCATCGTCCGCGAGCAAGACCCCCAAGGAGACTGCATGACCGCGTTCCCGGTCACCCTGTACTCGGCGGCCCTCGTGCTGCCCGTGACCGCACCTCCCATCCTGGACGGCGCGATCGCCGTGCGCGGGGAGCGCATCCTGCACGTCGGCTCGCGCACGTGGGTCGAGCAGTCGCTCGAGGAGCGCGGCCTGCCCTTCACGCACGTCCGCTGGGACGGCGTGCTCACGCCGGGCCTCGTCAACGCGCACACGCACCTCCAGTACACGGGCATGTCCGAGGTCGGTCGAGGCCAGTACAAGGGCTTCGAGGACTGGGCCAAGGCCTTCAACCCCGTGTACGACGAGCCGCACGACTGGGCAGCCGACGCCAAGCTCGGCGCGGAGCAGATGATCGGCGCGGGCGTCACGGCGGCCGCCGACATCGTGACCGACCCCGAGGCGGCGAGGGCCCTGCACGACGCGGGTCTCGCGGGCATCACGTATTGGGAGGTCATCGACTGGACCAACGACGAGTGGCGCACCCAGGGCCGCGCCGAGGTCGAGGCCGCGCTCGACTCGCTCCCCACGCGCCCCGGCACCGGCCTGTCGCCGCACGCGCCGTACTCGCTCGAGATCATGCCGCTGCTCGAGATCCCCGACATCGTGCGCGAGCGCGGCAGCCGCATCCACATCCACCTGGGCGAGTCGGGCATCGAGCGCGAGTTCGACCACGACCGCAACGAGCCGTGGCAGAACCTCGAGCTCGGCAGCCTGCTCGAGCTGCGCCAAGCGGGCTTCGGCACGTCGGCCACCGAGTACGTGGACCACCTCGGCGTGCTCGGCCCCGACTGCCACATCGCGCACGGCGTCTACATGAGCGAGTCCGACCGCGCGATCCTGCGCGCCCGCGGCACGACCGTCGCACTGTGCCCGCGCTCGAACGAGGTGATCGGCCTCGACGCCCCGCCCGTCGCCGCATACCTGCGCGAGGGCAGCCCGATCGCTGTCGGCACGGACTCGCTGTCGTCGTCCCCGTCGCTCGACCCGATGGCCGATGTCGCCTCGCTCTTCCGCATCGCAAGGAACCAGGGCTACTCGCACGACGACCTCGCCGAGCGGCTGCTGCGCGCCGCGACCCTGGGCGGCGCGCACGCGATGGGCATCGACGAGGGCGTGGGCCGCACCGGGTATCTCGCGGTCGGCACCAACGCCGACCTCGCCTTCTTCGACGTGCCCGTCACCGACGTCACCGAGACGCTCACCACGCTCGCCGAGTCGGGCGAGGGCAGGGCCGCCGCGACCGTCACCGCGGGACGCGTGCGCTACGCGACCGCCGCCTTCACCGCGACCACCGGAGTCCAGGAGGACCACAGATGATCCCCGCGACCGCATCGTCCCTGAACCTCGAGCCGCACCCCGAGGGCGGCTGGTTCCGGCGCTACTACACGTCGCCGATCCCCGTCTCGACGGACGGCGGCGACCGCCCGGCCGTGACGATGATCCACTACCTCCTCGCGCCAGGCGAGCACAGCGCGTGGCACGTGGTCACGTCCGACGAGGTGTGGCTATGGCACGGGCCCGGCGCGCTCGAGCTGTCGCTCGGCGGCTCGGGCGGGGAGCCCGGCTCGGTCACGACCGTCCGACTTGGCCCCGACGCGGTGGGCGGCGACGTCCAGCAGTGCCTCGTCCCCGCGGGGGTCTGGCAGTCGGCACGGCTCCTGGACGATGCGGAGGCGCTGGTCTCGTGCGTTGTCTCACCAGGTTTCGATTTTGCCGATTGGAGGCTCGCCGAGTCCTCCGAGTAGGATTCCCACACCCGCGAGCGATCGATGGCGATCTCGCTCGGAACCCCTTTCTGTCCCAGGAGAGATCTATGTTCACTGCACCGACCCTGCGCCGCGCCTCCGTCGCGCTGCTCGCCGTCTCGACGCTCGCGCTCGCGGGCTGCTCGAGCTCGACCGACGCCGAGACCTCCGAGTCGGCCTCCGCCGACTCGAGCGCCACCGCGACCACCGAGGCCGCCGTCGAGCTCGACACCGTCACCGAGGGCAAGCTCACCATCGCGACTGGCGAGCCCGCCTACGAGCCGTGGGTCGTCGGCGACGAGCCCGAGTCCGGTGAGGGCTTCGAGGCCGCCGTGGCCTACGCCGTCGCCGAGGAGCTCGGCTACGACGCCGAGGACGTCGTCTGGGTCCGCACCGGCTTCGACGAGGCGATCGCGCCCGGCGCCAAGGACTGGGACTTCAATCTCCAGCAGTTCTCCATCACCGAGGAGCGTAAGGAGGCCGTGGACTTCTCCTCGGCGTACTACACCGCCACCCAGGCGGTCGTCTCGGTCGAGGGCAACGACTACGCCGACGCCGCCAGCGCCGCCGACCTCGAGGGCGCGCTCGTCGGCGTCGCCGTCGGCACCACGTCCTACGACATCGCCGTCGAGGCGCTCGGCGAGGACAACGTCCAGGTCTTCAACAACCAGGCCGACGTGAACGCCGCGCTCACCGCCGGCCAGATCGACGCCTACGTCACCGACCTTCCGTCCGCCCTGTACCAGGCCGCGGTCGAGCTCGATGGCGGCGTGGTCGTCGGCCAGTTCGCGGACGCGACCGGCGGCGACGAGTTCGGCCTGGTCCTGCCCAAGGACTCGGCGCTCACCGAGCCCGTCACCGAGGCCGTCGACACCCTCGCCGCGGAGGGCACCCTCGCCGACCTCGAGTCCGAGTGGCTGTCCGACGCGATCGACGTGCCGGTCCTCAACTAAGCACCGTCCTGAAACGAGGAACACTCTGAGATGACCACCGACGGAGCGGCCACGGCCGCCTGGCAGCCCAGCGAGCTCGAGCTCGAGCGACGCGAATTCCGGCGCCGGGCGTCCGGCCGCTCCGTCCTGGTCGCGCTCGTGTCGACGGTGCTCTTCGCCGTCGTCGCGGGCACCCTGGTCCTCACCTCCCCCGGCTGGGAGAGCGTGCAGCAGGCCTTCTTCAACCCCGAGATCGCGTGGGAGAGCCTCCCCAAGATCCTCGAGGGCCTGTGGCTCAACATCCAGGTCCTGTTCTTCGCGACGATCGGCGTCGCGATCATCGGCACGCTGCTCGCGGTGATGCGCTCGCTGCGCGGTCCGGTGTTCTTCCCGCTGCGCGCACTCGCCACCGGGTACACCGACCTGTTCCGCGGCCTGCCCGTGCTGATCGTGCTGTACCTGGTCGGCTTCGGCATCCCCGCGCTGAACCCCACCACCCGCTTCCCCGCCGCGCTGCTCGGCACCATCGGAATCGTGCTGTGCTACTCCGCCTACGTGGCCGAGGTGCTGCGCGCGGGCATGGAGGCCGTCCACCCGTCGCAGCGCGTCGCGGCCCGCTCGCTCGGCCTGTCGCACGCGCAGACGCTGCGCATGGTCGTCATCCCTCAGGGCCTGCGCAAGGTCATCCCCGCGCTCATGAACGACTTCGTGTCGATGCAGAAGGACGTCGGGCTGATCTCCGTGCTCGGCGCCGTCGACGCGATCCGCGCCGCCCAGATCGTCCAGGCGAGCACCTACAACTTCACGCCCTACGTCGTGGCCGGCCTGCTGTTCGTCGCGCTGAGCTTCCCGATGATCCGCCTCACCGACCGCATCTCGGCCCGAATGGCCGCGCGCGAGCAGATCGGAGGGACCGTATGAGCACCGTCGACCAAGGCGCCGTCCCCACCTCAAGCGCCGTCCTCGAGCTTCACGACGTCCACAAGCTGTTCGGCGACAACCACGTCCTCAAGGGCGTGGACCTGGGCATCGGCAAGCACGAGGTCGTCGTCCTCATCGGCGCCTCGGGCTCGGGCAAGTCGACCCTCATGCGCACGATCAACCTCATCGAGCGCGTGGACGACGGCCGCATCGTCCTGTCCGGAGACGACATCACCGACCCCGCGATCGACGTGGACAAGGTCCGCGCGCGCATCGGCGTCGTGTTCCAGCACTTCAACCTGTTCCCGCACATGAAGGTGATCGACAACGTCACCCTCGCGGCACGCAAGGTCCACGGCGTCGACGCCGAGACCGCGAAGGCGAAGGGCGTCGACCTGCTCACGCGCTTCGGCCTGGGCGACAAGGTGGACGAGTACCCCGACCGCCTCTCAGGCGGTCAGCAGCAGCGCGTCGCGATCGTCCGCGCGATCCTCACCGACCCCGAGCTGCTCCTGCTCGACGAGATCACGTCCGCGCTGGACCCGATGCTCGTAGGCGAGGTGCTCGACCTCGTGCGCTCGCTGAAGGAGCAGGGCTCCACCATCCTGATGGCGACGCACGAGATGTCGTTCGCGCGCTCGGTCGCCGACCGCGTCGTGTTCATGCACCAGGGCCGCATCCTGGAGCAGGGCCCGCCCGAGCAGATCTTCGGCTTCCCGAAGGAGCCGGCGACGCAGGAGTTCCTGGCGCGCGTCACGCACCGGTAGGGTCGGAGGCCGAGGGGATCGGGGGATCACCGTGGGCAGGGTGAGTGGAAAGGCCGGCGTGGTGGCCCTCGTGCTCGGGGCGCTCGCACTCTCCGCCTGCGCACCCACCCAGACGCATTCGATCGAGCTCGACGCTGCCCACGTGACGAGCATCGACATGTACTTCTACGAGGTGTCCGGAGCCGATGAGCCTGTCGTCACGCGCACGACGATCGACGACGCGGGTCTCATCGAGGAACTGGTCGACGCCTTCACTGACATGCCTGGAAGCGAGGCGCCAGATCCTGCGGCGGAGATCGACGGAGCCCGGGCGACTGGGCTGGAGTACATGCTCGATGACGGCTCGACAGTCGCGCTCACCCAGTACTTCCTCGACTTCCACGCCGTCGTGATCGCCTTTCCCGACGGCGAGGCATGGCACACCACCTGGGGAGTGCCGCTGAAGGACTACTACACCGAAGACCGCGAGGTGACCTCGGCCGAGGCGTCCGAGAGGCCGGGATCGCCGTTCGAAGGACTCGAAGGCTAGGTCCCGCTAGACCGTCGCGGGGTTGGCCACGGACTCCCGGGCCAGGAGATCCAGGACGGCCCGAGCGGACCTGGCCGCCGCATCGTCCAGGTGCTCGTCGAACTCGGCTCCCCCGTCGCCCTGGCACATGTCCGAGACGCATCGCAGGGACAGGAACGGCACGCCCGCCTGCGCGGCGGCCTGGCTCACTGCGGCGGTCTCCATGTCGGTCGCGATGACCTTGGGGAAGCGCTCGCGGATGAGGTCCACCGTCGCGGCGACCGCGAAGGCGTTGGCCGAGGCGAGGTAGCCCTTCTTCGCACCGAGCTTGACGGCGAGGTCCACGAGGTCGTCGTCAGACTCGTGGAAGGCCGCGTGCCCGGGGACCTGCCCGTACTCGTAGCCGATCGAGGTCGAGTCGGCCGACCAGTCGAGCGCGCAGCACGGCGCGACGAGGTCCCCCACGGTCACGTGCCCGGGGATGCCGCCGCACGTGCCCGCGGAGATGAGGGCCGTGGGCGTGATGCCGCCGATGACGCCGTACGCGACCATCGTCGCCGCGCGCGCCGCGGACACCATCCCGATTCCTGTGACGACGAGCAGGTAGGTGACGTCGCCCGACGTGACCA
The DNA here is from genome assembly GCF_002090115.1 of Demequina sp. NBRC 110054. Lineage (NCBI taxonomy): Bacteria > Bacillati > Actinomycetota > Actinomycetes > Micrococcales > Demequinaceae > Demequina > Demequina sp. NBRC 110054. The sequence continues at coordinate 1,532,918 of NZ_BBRK01000004.1, read as the reverse complement.
CGTAGGCCTCGTCGGTCGAGGCGACCTGCTTCGCACCGTCCGAGAGGTCGAGGAAGCCCTGCGCCTCCTCGGGCATCGCCACGAGGACCGCGGGCATGTCGCCGGCGGTCACTGCATCACGTCCAGGAGGGAGTTCGCGTTCTCGAGGAACGCGTGGACCTCGTCCTTCATGTCGGCGAGCGAGTGGTTCGCGCCCCAGCCGCACTGGACCTCGTTCGCAGCCGGCACCTCATCGAGCTCGAGCATCGCCCGCATCGTCTTGAGCACGAGGCTCTTGACGTCCTCCGGCGTGTGCTCGCCGCTCATGATGAGGTAGAAGCCGGTCTGGCAGCCCATCGGGCTGAAGTCGATGACGTCCACGCTGAAGTCGCGCACGCACTCGGCGAACGAGTGCTCGATCGAGTGCACCGCGACCATCTCGAGGTGCTCCTTGTTCGGCTGGCAGAAGCGCACATCGAACTTGCTCAGCACGTCGCCGTGCGGGAGGACCTTGCGGTCCGCGAGCCGGATGTAGGGCGCGTCGACCTGCGTGTGGTCCAGATTGAACGACTCGACGTTCATCTTGCGTGCCTCGGTCATGCGGGTGCTCCTAAGCGCATCGGGGTATGCGGGAGAGACCTCACCGCTGCTACCTCATCCATCGGCCGCCGTCGCGGCTGATCAAGCCTAATCGACGACCTGGTCCTCCGCATCGGTGACCATCGCCGGCAGGGACGCGGTGATGACCGAGCCGTCCGCGCGGAGGGTGCCGTGGAAGGCGGACGGGTCCGGGGCGCCGTCGAGGCGAGGACCCTGGTCCGCGAGCGGCACGATCACCTCGTTCTCGGGTGTGACCAGGAAGCGCTCGCCGCGCACGTTGACCGACAGCGCACGACCGCGCTCGATGGAGAACTCGATCGACTCCTGGCGCACCGTGACCTTGAGGCGGTTGTTGTGCACCGTGACCCGGTAGGTCAGCGACGGCCACGAGTCGGGCAGACGCGGGTCGAAGTTGAGACCCTCACCGTGGTCGCGGAAACCGCCGAAGCCGTGTACGAGCGCGGACCAGACACCTCCGGTCGACGCGACGTGCACGCCATCCGCGGTGTTCGAGTGCAGGTCCGCGAGGTCGACGAAGAGCCCGTCCCAGAAGTACTGGAGGGCGAGCTGGTGGTAGCCCACCTCGGCGGCGATGATCGACTGGACCACGCCTGACAGAGTCGAGTCACCCGTCGTGATCGGGTCGTAGTACTCGAAGTCCGCGCGCTTCTCATCCATCGTGAAGTGCTCGCCCTGGAGGAACAGCGCGAGGACCACATCGGCCTGCTTGAGGACCTGGAAGCGGTAGATCACGAGCGGGTGGAAGTGCAGGAGCAGGGGCCGCTTCTCGGGCGGCGTGTTCTCCAGGTCCCACACCTCGCGCTCGTGGAACAGCGCGTCCTGCGGATGGATGCCGAGCTGGTCGTCCCACAGGATCGCCATGCCCTCGGCGGCGCGCTCCCACTCCTCGACCTCCTCGTCGTCGAGGTCCATGCGCGCGACCATCTTGGCGTACTGATCCGGCCACTGCCCGCGCAGCTTGCGCACAGACTCGGCGGCGCAGCGCAGGTTGAAGCGCGCCATGACGTTCGTGTACAGGTTGTCGTTCACGACGGTCGTGTACTCGTCGGGGCCCGTCACGCCGTGGATGCGGAAGGACTCACCGTCGCCGCGGGAATGACGCCAGAACCCCAGGTCCGCCCACATGCGCGCTGTCTGCACCAGGATGTCGATGCCCTCGCGAGCGAGGAACTCGTCGTCCCCCGTCGCGAGCACGTACTTGTTGATCGCATACGAGATGTCGGCGTCGATGTGATACTGCGCGGTGCCGGCCGCATAGTAGGCCGACGCCTCCTCGCCGTTGATCGTGCGCCACGGGAACAGCGCGCCGTTCTGCGCGAGCTCGCCCGCGCGCCGCTCGGCCGCGGGGAGCAGCCGGTAGCGGTAGCGCAGCGCATTGCGCGCGATCACGGGCGACGTGTAGATGAAGAACGGCACCGCGTAGATCTCGGTGTCCCAGAAGTAGTGGCCGCCGTAGCCGGAGCCGGTCACGCCCTTCGCGGGGACACCGTATCCGTCACCGCGCGCGGCTGCCTGCAGCAGCTGGAACAGGTTCCAGCGCACCGCCTGCTGGATCTCGGGCTGCTCGGCGATCTCGACGTCCGAGCGCTCCCAGAACTCCGCGAGCCAGTCGCGCTGATCCTGGAACTGCTTCTCGACGCCCTCCTCGCGCACGCGGTCGAGCGTGCGGTTGCAGCGGTCGGCGAGCTCGCGCGGCGGCACCATGCGGGACGTGTGATAGCTGACGACCTTGGTCAGCGAGAAGGTCTGGCCCGGCTGGAGGCGCGAGCGGTAGACCTGCTTGGCGTAGTCGGGCGCGACGTCCGTGACGGTCGTGTAGTCCGCGTCCGACTCGATGTGGTGCTCCATCGCGCACGCGAGCGTCATGCCCGAGTTGCGGGTGCGGTAGCCGAGCAGGACGCGGTTGTCGTCTCCGTGGTGGATGCGCGGCTCGAGCACGCGCTCGTCGAGCTTCTCCGCCTTGCGCGGGTCGAAGCCCGACGTCGGCTGCTTGTTCGCGCGGTACTCGTCGAGGCCCGCGCCGCGGTTGAGCAGCTGCGAGGAGATCGCGATCGGCGCCTCGTAGTCGAGCAGGGTGACCTCGAAGCGCATCACCGCGAGGTGACGCTGGCTCAGCGACACCATGCGCGACGAGCGCACGCGCACGCGGTTTCCCGCCGGCGTGCGCCACAGGAGGTCCCTCGTGAGGACGCCCTCCTTCATGTCGAGCGTGCGCGAGTAGTCGATCAGGTCCGCGACGGAGAGCAGCAGCGGCTCGTCGTCGACGTAGAGCCGGATGACCTTCGGGTCGGGCACGTTGACGATCGTCTGGCCCGTGCGCGCGAACCCGTAGGCCTCCTCGGCGTGCCGGATGGGCCAGGTCTCGTGGAAGCCGTTGATGAACGTGCCGTGCTGGTGGCCGTCGTGGCCCTCCTCGATGTTGCCTCGCAGGCCGAGGTACCCGTTGCCGACGGCGAAGAGCGTCTCGGTCGTGCCGAGGTCGTCCGCATCGAAGGAGGTCTCCATGAGCTTCCACGGGTCGGGCGGGAAGCGGAGCCTGTCGAGATACTCGGGCACGCTCGTGTCGTGCAGAGGCCGGTGGGCCACCTTCATAGCTCGACCAGCTCGCTCAGGTCCTTGACCACGACGTTGGCGCCGGCGATCTCAAGCGCGTCCATGCCCGCGCCGCGATCCACTCCGAGCACGAGGCCGAAGCCTCCCGCGTGCCCGGCCGCGACGCCCGACAGCGAATCCTCGAGCACCACGCAGTCCGCCGCGGGGACGCCGAGCCGCTTCGCGGCGGCGAGGAAGGTGTCGGGGGCGGGCTTGCCGGGCAGGCCCTCCGCGGCGGCGGTGTCCCCGTCGACGACGGTCGCGAACCTGTCCGCGAGGCCCGCGGCCTCGAGCACCACGGGGGTGTTGCGCGAGCTGCACACGACGGCCATCGGGAAGTCGTCGAGCTCGCCCAGATGGTCGAGAAGCGCCACCGAGCCCTCGTACGGGGTCACGCCGTTCTCCTTGAGGACGGCGGTGTAGGCCTCGTTCTTGGCGTTCCCGAGCCCGCACACCGTGTCGGTTCCGGGAGCGTCCGTGGGATCGCCCCACGGGATCTCGACGCCGCGCGACTTGAGCAGCCGAGCGACGCCGTCGTAGCGAGGCACGCCATCCACGTGCGCGAAGTAGTCGGCGTCGGAGTACGCAGGGGTGATCGAGTGCGACGAGAAGTAGTCGTCGAAGATGCGCTTCCACGCAGCCATGTGAACCTCAGCGGTGGGGGTCAGCACGCCATCCAGATCGAACAGCGCGGCCTTGAAGCCCTCGCCTGCGGGTGCTTGGGGGATATGCCACGGCATGGGGTGCCTCCTGCGAGCGCTCGAACTGAGAGGCTGCCGGGACGGGGCTCCGCGACCGCCTCGAGGTCACTACTTCGATAGTAGTCAGCCGGACGGGTGCAGTGGCAACCCGAAACCCGCCTCGACCCTGCTAGGACGGGCTGTGGAAGCGCTGCTGTGCCTTCTCCAGGCCCGATTCGAGGATCGCCTCGACCGCATCGGCCGCGTCCGACACGAGGAACGGCAGCTCCTTGCGCTCCGCGGCGCCGAAGGGCTTGAGCACGAACGTCGCGGCGTCCATGCGGCCAGGCGGGCGCCCGATGCCGACTCGCACCCGGATGTAGTCGGGGGTGCCGAGCGCCTTGGTGACGTCCTTGAGGCCGTTGTGGCCGCCCGAGCCTCCGCCGCGCTTGAGCTTGACCGTGCCGAAGGGGATGTCGAGCTCGTCGTGGATCACGATGACCTCGGTCGGCGGGACCGACAGGTACTTCGCCAGGGAGCTCACGGGGCCGCCCGAGACGTTCATATAGGACATCGGCACCGCGAGGTGGGCCGCCTCACCCGCGAGGCGCGCGGCCGTCGAGCGGGTGTGGGTCTTCTTGTGCACCGACAGCGACACGGCCGCGCGGGACGCGAGCTCATCGATGGCCATCGCGCCGATGTTGTGGCGCGTGGCGGCGTACTCCTCACCCGGGTTTCCCAGGCCGACGACGAGTGCGGGCATCAGTTTCCTCAGCTGCTCGGTGGCGTGTGTGCGGTGGCTTCGCGCACGGGCGCCGGGACGATGCGACGGACGCCTGGGCGGCGCGCGGTGCGACGGAGGTGTCGCAAAGGGAAAGCGCCCGGACCGCACAGGTGCGGTCCGGGCGCTGTCATACCTTGGGAGGTTACTCCGCGGTCGCCTCGGCGGGAGCCTCGGCGGCGGCCTCGGCCTCGTCGGGCTCGGGCGCGGTGCGGGGCTGCGTCACGTGGACGACGAGCGCGTCGGGCTCGTTGAGGAGCTCGGCGCCCTTGGGCAGCTCGACCTGGGACGCGACGATCTTCGCGCCCTCCTCGAGGCCCTCGACCGAGACGACGATGGTCTCGGGGAGGTGCGTGGCCTCGGCCTGGATGTGCAGGGTGTTGAGCTCCTGGACGTGGATGGTCGAGCCGAAGGTCTCGCCCTCGACGTGGACCGGGACCTCGACGGCGATCTTCTCGCCCTTCTTCACGAGCAGCAGGTCGACGTGCTCGATCGAGCGCTTGACGGCGTTGCGCTGGATGTCCTTCGCGATGGCCGTCTCGGACTTGCCATCGAACTCGATGGTGAGCAGCGCGTTCGCGTGCTTGAGGGCCATCATCGTGTCGTGGCCCGGGAGGAGCACGTGGACGGGGTCGGTGCCGTGACCGTAGAGGACGGCGGGGATCTTGCCGGCCATACGGGCTCGGCGGGCAAAGCCCTTGCCGAACTCGGTGCGGGTCTCGGCGGCGAGCTTCAGCTCATCAGACATCGGGGTTCTCCTCGAGAATGAACGGACAGATAGCGGTTGCACGGCAAGGCAGAGCCGTCATGCATCTGCCGCGTCGATCACGCCGGGCCCTGCAGGGGCGCAGCCTCGCCGAGGAACTGGAACAGTCTACCTGCTGGGGCCGCGAACCGCTAACCCGGGCCGCACGGCCACCGCACGCGGGGAATAGCGGGCCGCACGGACGCGGTTGGCACTGCCATGACCACTTCAGCGGCACACAGCGCCCGCACAGGCACCTCGGGCGACATCTGGGAGACCCTCGCACGCGCCGGCTACGCCGTCTCGGGGGTGATCCACCTGATCCTGGGCTTCGTGATCGTGAAGATCGGCCTCGGCAGCGGCGGGGAAGCGGACTCGTCGAACGCCATGACGCAGCTGCGCGAGGCGCCGCTCGGCGCGGTGATCCTCTGGGCCTCCGCGGTGGCGTTCCTCGCGCTCGCGCTGTGGCAGCTCTTCGACGCGTTCCGTTCCGGACAGGGGGCGAAGGACCGCGCGAAGGCGGGCGGGAAGTTCGTGATGTACGCGTCCCTGGCGTTCTCCGCGGCCTCGATCGCGATGGGCTCCAGCGGCTCGAACGGAGACAAGCAGGCCGAGAGCGCGAGCCAGACGCTCATGAGCTGGCCCGCGGGTCCTTTCCTCGTCGGTGCGGTCGGCCTGGGCATCCTCGCGGGAGGCGTCTACCACGTGGTGAAGGGCGCCACCAAGAAGTACCTCGACGACCTCAAGGGTCTGCCTTCAGGCGGCGCGGGCACGGGCGTGAAGGTGCTCGGCACCGCGGGCTACATCGCCAAGGGCATCGCGCTGGGCGCGGTCGGTGTGCTGTTCGTGATCGCGGCGGTCCGGACCGACCCCGATCAGGCCAAGGGCTTCGACGGCGGCGTCGAGTCGCTGCTCGGGATGCCCGCCGGCCCCGTGCTCGTCGTCCTGATCGGACTCGGCTTCGCGGCATACGGCCTGTACTCCTTCGCGCGCTCGCGCCACGCGAGGATGTGACCGTGCTCGCCGGACCACGCGGCACGGCCCCCTCACCCTCCGACGTCGGAACCGCGGCGCTGCGACGGGTGCTGCTCCCCGTGGTCGCCCTCGGGGCCGCGGTGATCGGTGTGGGCTACCTGATCGGGAACGTGCTCGCGCTCGACGAGTCGGCGATCAGCCAGGCCGTCGTCGACGCCCGCACCCCGACCATGAACACGATCAGCGCGTTCGCGTCCGGGCTCGCCGACACGAAGACCATCCTCGTCACCGCCCTCGTCGTGTGCGCCTTGGTGTGGTGGAGATCGGGACGATGGTGGTTCGCCACGGTCCCGCTCGTGGCGCTCGCCGCGGAGGTCGCGGTGCACCTCGCGAGCACGGCGGTGGTGAACCGCACCCGGCCCGAGGTCGAGCAGCTGGACGATGCGCCGCCCACCTCGAGCTTCCCGAGCGGCCATACCGGTGCCTCCTCGGCCGTGTACCTCTCGTTCGCGCTCATGGCGACGCGGATCTCCCACCGCGGGGCACGGCTGACGGTCGTCATCCTCTGCGCGCTCGTGCCGGTCGCCGTCGCGCTGTCGCGCGTCTACCGCGGCATGCACCACCCGACGGACGTGCTCGCGGGGCTCGTCGTCGGTGGCACGTGCGCGTGGATCGGCTGGACCTGGCTGCGGGAGGATCGCCCGGCCTGAGCCCGCCGGCGACGGCTCTCCCCTCGCCGTGCGCGTCTCCCCACAGCCTCCGCGTGTCCCCCTGTCGGGCCTGATTCGTGCTCGCTAGCGTGGCACCCCAACCCTTCTCGAGGCCTGCCTCGTCCTGAGGGTGACTGAGGGGAGCCACAAGGGATGCCATCACGCTGGGAGCCGATGCTCCACGAGGTCGCGGGCGCGCGCCGCGGACGCCTGCTGGCGTTCGCCGAGATGCTCGCAGGCGCGCATGCGGCCGAGGACCTGGTCCAGGACGCCGTCATCGCGACCTTCTCCAAGCGCCGCGGATTCGACACCGCCGCCCAGGCCGAGAGCTACGTGCGCCGCGCGATCGCGTCCCGCTACGTCGACTCCGTGCGCAAGAGCAGCGCCGAACGCGCCCGCATGGAACGCACCGCCCCACCCGAGGCCGTCCCCGACCCCACCGAGAAGGTCGGCGGCGACGCCGCCATCGACGCCGCCATGGCCGCCCTGGCACCACGGGAGCGCGCATGCGTCGCCCTGAGATTCCTCGAGGACCTGTCCGTGCGCGACACCGCCCACGCCCTGGGCCTGTCCGAGGGCGCGGTCAAGCGCTACGTCTCCGACGGCCTCAAGCGCCTCAACGCCGCGCTGGGCACCCACGAGGACCCCGACAGCATCGAGACCACCCGCGTCGTCACCATGGAAGGGGGCAACCGATGAGCGAGCTGCGCGACATCCTCCAGGGCCGTCACGACCGCCTCGCCGCGTCGATGCGCGACGCCGCCGAGTTCGACGAGCCCACCGCCATCGGCGCCGTCAAGCGCCGCCGCCGCACCCGCGCCCTCACCACGGTGGCTTCCTCCGCCGCCGGCGTCGCCGCCGCCGCGATCGGCGTCCTCCTGCTCCTGCCCGGCCAGGGCGACGCCCCCGTCGCCACCACCAGCCCCACCCCCTCAAACACCGTATCGTCCACCCCCAGCGCTACCCCGTCGGCCACCGCGTCGTCCACCCCCAGCGCCTCCCCCAGCGCCGAACCCGCCCAGACCACCGCCCCCCTGGTCACCGGCGACGACATCGCGATCCTCGAACGACTCGAGAACCCCACCACCGGAGAGACCTGGCACGAGCCCGTCGAGATCGAGGCACCCGCCGCCCTCGCCGACACCGAGGGCACGTACCTCAGCGTCGGCACCCACGGCGACGCCGACATCGTCCTGTGGGTCTCGGACTACTACCTTTACGAGCACGTCGGGTACGACGCCGCGCTGTACGAGGTCGACGGATCGGGCGTCCGGTGGATCCGGTGCCCCTCCGTCGTGCCGAACGACGAGTGCGAGCCGAGCTCGGACTACTGGGAGACCGACGATCGCACGTACGACATCTTCACCAACTACGACAGCCTCACGCTGCCGCGCACCGTCACGCCGGCAGCGGGATGGTCGATCGACCTGAGCAGTGCGGACCGCATGTACCTGGCCGGGAACGAGGCGGCCGGAACGACGCTCACGCAGGACCGGGCGGACTTCCTCGGCTACGGCGAGCGGTCGATCGTCGCAGAGCTGGGCCCGTGGACGCTCATGCAGGACGAGTCCGACGGGTTCGTCGACGGGCTCGTGGACGTGCGGTACCGCCTCGTGTCCTCCTTCGGTGCGAGCATCGAGCTCCCCGTGGACGCGGGTTCGGACTACGCCGAGGCGATCGCAGCGTTCACTGCCTCGGCTTCGGAGACCACCCAGATCCTCCCCGCGTCCCGCAGCTGCTTCCGCCCGAACGAGACGATCGACCCTGGACACGATCCGGAGGCCTGGGTCGCCTCGGGCACCAACGACGACGGCCAGACCGTCTACGTGCCAGTCGACGGAGGCAACGACGTGGCTCGCGCCGTGTACGACGCACTCGCAGAGTCCTCGTTCATGGTGTTGGACACCGAGGAAGGCGGGTACCTCGAGGGCGCCGAGGCGTATGCCGCCTTCGCCTACGCCTCCTATGACGAGTTCCTCGCGGCGCGCAGCGTCCTCACGTGGGACCGCGGAGACGGCGTGTGGGTGGTCGGCATCGATGCCCGCGCCTCGCAGGTCGTCTACGAGTGCGCGTGACGCTCGCTCACTGAGCCCCTGCACATACAGAGGCGCGGGCCCCTCTCCGGGGGCCCGCGCCTCGTGTGCGTCTAGATGCTGAGCAGGCTCAGACGTTGCCGTTGAACAGGCTCGTGACCGAGCCGTCCTCGAACACCTCGTGGATCGCGCGGCCGATGAGCGGGGCGATCGACAGGACGGTCAGCCCGTCCCAGCGGCGGTCCTCGGGGATGGGCAGGGTGTCGGTGACGACGACCTCGGAGATGCCCGAGTCGCGCAGGCGCTCGACCGCGGGGCCGGACAGCAGTCCGTGGGTCGAGGCGACGATGACGCTCGCGGCGCCGTTCTCGAACAGCGCGTTCGCGGCCTGGACGATCGTGCCGCCGGTGTCGATCATGTCGTCGACCAGGACACAGGTGCGGCCCTCGACCTCACCGACGAGCTCGTGGACCTTGACCTGGTTCGGGACCGAGGGGTCGCGACGCTTGTGGATGATCGCGAGGGGCGCGCCGAGGTGGTCGGACCACTGGTCGGCGAGGCGCACGCGGCCCGCGTCGGGCGAGACGATGGTGATGTTGTCGGGCGCGACACGCGAGCGGACGTACTGCGCGAGCAGCGGCATCGCCCACAGGTGGTCGACCGGGCCGTCGAAGAAGCCCTGGATCTGCGAGGTGTGCAGGTCGACCGACATGATGCGGTCGGCGCCGGCGGTCTTGAACAGGTCCGCCATGAGGCGCGCCGAGATCGGCTCGCGGCCCTTGTGCTTCTTGTCCTGACGCGCGTAGCCGTAGCAGGGCATGATCACCGTGACGCGCTTCGCGGACGCGCGCTTCATCGCGTCGACCATGATCAGCTGCTCCATGATCGCCTCGTTGATCGGCGCAGCGTGCGACTGCAGCACGAACGCGTCGGCGCCGCGCACGGACTCGCCGAAGCGCACGTAGAGCTCGCCGTTCGCGAAGGTGTACGCGGTGGTCGGCAGCAGCTCGATACCCATGTCCTCGGCGACGGCCTCGGCCAGCTCGGGGTGGGCTCGCCCACCCGCGAGGACCATGCGGCGCTCAGACGGGTTCGAGATGATCGAGCTCATGACTCTCCTTCGTGCGTCTGGCCTTGTGAGCCCGACGATAGTCCTTCATGGGAACCGGCCGCTCGCCGAACCCGCTCCGCCACCTCGGCGGAAGGAGTGCCGGGGCGACGACGCTCGACCCACCCTTCCACATTCTGCTGAGGGGACGAGTTGATCGCGAGCGCCCCCGACGGGACGTCGTGGCGCACGGTGGTGCCCGCTCCCGTGTAGGCGCCGTCCCCGAGGGTCACGGGGGCGATCAAGGTGTTGTCGGAACCGATGCGCACCTGGGCGCCGACCACGGTCCGATGCTTGTTCACGCCGTCGTAGTTGACGAAGATCGTGCCGGCACCGACGTTGGTGCCCTCTCCGATCTCCGCGTCGCCGACGTAGCTGAGGTGCGGCACCTTCGCGCCGTCGCCGATGCGCGCGTTCTTGGTCTCGACGAAGCCGCCGACCTTGCCCTTGACCCCGACGACGGTGCCGGGACGCAGGTAGGTGAACGGTCCGATGGTCGCGCGGTCGCCGATGACGGCGTCCACGCCGTGCACGCGGGTCACGGTCGCGCCCTCGCCCACCGTGACGGAGGTGAGGGTCGAGTCCGGGCCCACGGTCGCTCCCGCGCCGATGATCGTGTCGCCGTGGAGCTGCACTCCGGGCAGGATCGTCGCGTCGACGCCGAGCGTCACGTCCGCGTCGATCCACGTGGTCGCGGGATCTGTCACCGTGACGCCTGCGCGCATCCAGCCCTCGACGATGCGGCGGTTGAGGGCCGCGCCCGCCTTGGCGAGCTGCACGCGGTCGTTGACGCCCTCGACGTCCTGGGCGTCGGGCGCGATCAGGGCGCCCACGCGGCCGCCGGCCTCGCGCGCGAGCGCGATGACGTCCGTGAGGTACATCTCGCCCTGCGAGTTGTCGCGACCGAGCCGCGACAGGGCGTCGCGCAGCACCGTCGAGTCGAAGACGTAGATGCCGGCGTTGACCTCATCGATCGCGCGCTGGGCGTCGGTCGCGTCGCGGTGCTCGACGATCGCGGTCACGTCGCCTCCGGCATCCCGGACGATGCGGCCGTAGCCGGTCGGGTCGGGCACCTTCGCGGTGAGCAGGGTGACGGCGTTGCCGGCGTCCGCGTGCGCGTCCACCAGGGTGCCGAGGAGGTCGCCGGTGACGAGCGGGACGTCCCCCGAGGTGACGACGATCGCGCCCTCGACCCGCGCGTCCAGGTGCGCGCGGTCGGCGTCGCCGCCCGCGACGGCGGCGGCCACCGCGGTCGCGTCGAGCGCGGACATGCCGCACCACACCGCGCGGCCCGTGCCGGGGACGTCGTCCTGATCGGCGACGAGCGCGTCGGGCGAGACCTCGGCGACGTGGGAGGCGACGGCCTCACGCTCGTGACGGACCACCACAACGGTGCGCTGCGGCTCGAGCTCGTGCGCCGCGACGATCGCGTGCGAGAGCAGGGTGCGACCCGAGATGCTGTGAAGCACCTTGGGGGTGGCCGACTTCATTCGCGTACCTGCGCCTGCCGCGAGGATCATCACGGCTGCGGGTCGGGTGTGGGCCACCAGTCCCCCTTCGCTGCCCTCGTCGGGCGTCGGGTCGGTCGGGACAACTCTACCTGCCAGGACACCGGAAGACCTCCGCACCGGCGGCTCCGCCCACAGGATTCGAACCTGTACCGCAAGGCTCCAAAGGCCTGCGTGCTGCCGTTACACCAGGGCGGAATGGGGCCCGAGAGGACCCGGGTGCTCTAGTCTGCCAGCCCGACACGGCAGACTGGGACCGTGACCGAAGAACCGAGGAAGCCTCCGCGCTCGCGCATGACCGCCCGCGAGCGCCGCGAACAGCTGCTGACGGTCAGTCGCGCGCTCTTCGCGGAGAAGGGTTTCGAGGGCACCTCCGTCGAGGAGATCGCCTCCCGCGCGGACGTGTCCAAGCCCGTCGTCTACGAGCACTTCGGCGGCAAGGAGGGCATCTACGCGGTGATCGTCGACCGCGAGGTCGAGGCCCTGCTCGGCGCGCTCACCGGCGCGCTCGCCCAGGTCGCCCACCCGCGCCAGCTCGTCGAGCGCGCCGCGATGGCGCTGCTGGGCTACATCGAGGACTCCCCCGACGGTTTCCGCATCCTCGCGCGCGACTCGCCCGTCGCGCAGACGTCGGGCACCTTCTCCTCGCTGCTCGGCGACGTGTCGGCGCAGGTCGAGGGCCTGCTCGCAGACCAGTTCCGCAAGCGCGGGCTCAACCCGTCGGTCGCGCCGATCTACTCGCAGATGCTCGTCGGCATGGTCGCCCTCACGGGCCAGCACTGGGCCGAGGTGCGCGAGCCTTCCAAGGAGGTCGTCGCGAGCCACCTCGTGAACCTCGCGTGGAACGGCCTGCACGACCTCGAGCGGCGCCCGGGCCTGCCCAGCGACCACTGAGTTTCGGCGCGCCTGGCGACGACCGCATCGTCCCGGTGCACCGCACTGCGCCATGCACTGCGCACGGATCTGAAGTCGACACCCCGGGCGACGCGCTGCATTGCGACACGACACGCTGGCGTGTCGTGTCGCAATCCGTGCGGAGTGCATGAGGGCCACGCCATGCGGCACGCGGTGTCGCGTGCTGATGCGCGCGCGCCCGCCTTTCGATAGATTCGGCTCGGGCGTCGACGCCCGGCGACGTCGGCTCACCCGGGGCCGGGGCGCCTCGGAGCAACATCCAAGGGGAGCAGCCGTGATCAAGGGCTTCAAGGACTTCATCATGCGGGGCAACGTGATCGACCTCGCGGTCGCGGTCGTCATCGGCGCCGCGTTCAGCGCCGTCGTCACGTCGCTCGTCGACAACATCATCAACCCGCTGATCGCCGCGGTGTTCGGCAAGCCGGACCTCTCCGCGGTGTGGCTGTGGACGCTCAACAACGGCGGCACTCCCGACGATGTCTCGGACGACGCGATCCTCGCGATCGGTGCATTCATCACGGCGATCATCAACTTCCTCATCATCGCCGCCGCCCTGTACTTCGCCATCGTGATGCCGCTCAACAAGCTGGCCGAGATGCGCAAGAAGGACGAGCCCGCGCCCGACGAGCCGGTCTCGCCGACCGAGATCGAGCTGCTCACCGAGATCCGGGACGCGCTCGCCAAGAAGGACTGACGGGGCTACTGCTCCAGCAGCACGGTCGCGCCGGCCACGGGCCCGCTCGCGGTGAGCACGTGGTCGGCGACGTCCGACGCGGTGAGGTGGGCCGCGATGGCGAGCGCATGCTGCCGCGACCGCGCGAGCGCGGCCACAGTGGGCCCCGAGCCGGAGACGACAGCGCCGAGCGCCTCGGCCTCCATCGCCGCGGCGAGGACCCTGTCGAGGTGCGGCGCGAGCCTGAGCGCCGACTCCTGGAGATCGTTCGTGAGCGCCTCGCCGAGACGCTTCGCGTCGCCCGCCATGAGCGCCGCCATCACGCGGTCGTCGATCGCGGGGTTCGCGACCGTCCGCTCCCCCGCCGCGACGGCGCGGTCGAACTCCGCGAACACGCCGGGCGTGGACAGGCCGATGCGCTGGGTCGCGAGGACCCAATGGAACTCGCCGTGGGTCATCGCGGGTGAGAGCTCATCGCCTCGGCCGAGGCCGACGGCCGTGTGACCGTGAAGGCAGAAGGGCACGTCGGCGCCGAGCGTCGCGCAGATGCGCTCGAGCTCCTTGCGCGAGGCGCCCACGTCCCACGCCTCCGCACAGGCGACCACCGCGGCCGCCGCGTCGGCGCTGCCGCCGGCCATCCCGCCGGCCACGGGCACGCCCTTGACGATCTCGAGGTCGATGCCGTCGGTGATGCCATAGCGCTCCGCGACGGCGCGCGCCGCCCTGAGGGCGAGGTTCGTCTCGTCGAGCGGCACGACGACGGGATCCAGCATGAGCGAGGGCCCCGTCGACACGGAGAGCGTGAACTCCTCGTCGTCACGCGCGGTCGCGGCGACCGTCTCGAACAGCGACACGGCCTGGAAGACGGTCACGAGCGGGTGGTAGCCGTCCTCGCGACGGGGACCGACCGAGAGCTGGAGGTTGACCTTGCCCGGGGCTCGGACGGTCACGGTGCGCGGCATGCGCCCCATCGTGCCATGCCTGGCAGTGCCGAGTCGGACGGGCCGGGCCAGGAGCGCAGCAGCCGGTCAGTCGAGCGCCGCGAGCTGCTCCGCGATGCGGGAGAAGTCCTCGATCCGCAGCTGCTCGCCGCGCGTGAGGGGATCGATCCCGGCGGCGCGCAGCGCCTCCTCGGAGCGGGCGGACGAGCCCGCGATGCCGGAGAGCGCCCCGCGCAGGGCCTTGCGGCGCTGCGCGAACGCGGCGTCGACCACCGCGAAGACCCGCTCGCGGCTCACGGTCGTGACGGGCGGCTCACGGCGCTCCATCAGCACGAGCGCCGAGTCGACGCGCGGCACGGGCCAGAACACCGCGCGGCCCACGTCGCCAGCCCTGCGCACGTCGCAGTACCAGTTGGCCTTGGCGCTCGGGATCCCGTACGTGCGCGAGCCGGGGTCGGCGGCGAGGCGGTCGGCAACCTCGGCCTGGACCATCACCAGCACGCGCTTCAGCGCGGGGAACGTCTCGAGGAAGTGCAGGATCACGGGGACCGACACGTTGTACGGCAGGTTCGCGACGAGCGCCGCGGGGGGCCCGGCCTCGGGTCCTGCGCCGGGAAGGTCGTCGACCTTGAGCGCATCGTCATTGATCACGGAGAAGCGGTCGGCATCGCCAGGGGCCCGGCGCGCGACGGTCTCGGGCAGCGCTGCGGCGAGCGTGGGATCGATCTCCACGGCGGTGACCCACGCACCCGCCTCGAGCAGCGCGAGGGTCAGGGAGCCCAGTCCTGGTCCGACCTCGACGACGTGGTCGCCCGGCTGGACGCCGGCCACGCGGACGATGCGACGCACGGTCCCCGAGTCGACGACGAAGTTCTGTCCCCACTTCTTGGTGGGCGACGTGCCGAGGGACTCCGCGAGCACCCGCACATCGGTGGGACCGAGTAGATCGGCCACCGAGGTCAGTACCAGCCCTTGGACAGGAACGAGTTCCATGCGTTGCAGGGGGTGCCGTAGCGGCCCTTCACGTAAGACAGGCCCCACTTGATCTGCGTGGCGGGATTGGTCGCCCAGTCGGAGCCGTACGCGGCCATCTTGGAGCCGGGCAGCGCCTGCGGGATGCCGTGCGCGCCTGACGAGCTGTTGTGGGCGTTCTGGTTCCAGCCGGACTCACGGGTCCAGAGGGCCTCGAGGCACTGCCACTGGTCGCCGGTCCAGCCGTAGGTCGACTCCGCGAGCTCCTTGCCGATCGCGCGGTTCCCGGTCGGGTTCGCCGCGGCGACCGAGTTCGGCACGGAGATGGTGGGCTCCTCGTAGGTGCCGACCGAGACGACCTCGTCGACGGGCTCGGCGACGATCACGGAGACGGTCTTCTCGCGGGAGACCTCCTCGCCGTCCACGTAGGTCACCTCGTAGCTGACGAGCTTGGTGCCCTCCTCGCCCTCGGTGGTGACCTCTTCGGTGCCCTTGTCAATCGAGTCGTCGTCCTCCTCGACGGTCTCGAAGGGGAGCGACACCTCCTTCGTCTCGGTCACGACCTCGACGTCCGCGCCGCCTGCCTCGACGGCGCCCACGACGTCGAGCGAGGTCGACACCTCGCTGTCCTCGGCGCGCACGTTCTGCACGGCGCCGACGGTGGTCGAGGCGAACGCTCCAGCGGAGAAGGCGATGAGCGCGGCGGAGACGCCGAGCTGCTGCATCATGCGTGCCCGCGCGCCCGTCCGGGTACGCGTGTCACGGCGTCCTCCAGGACGTGGGGTGGTGCGCAGATAGCTCAAGAGGTGCCCTTTCGGGACGGTCATTCATGCCAACGTGGTCGGGTCTCGGGGGGCGAGACACTCCCGCATTTATCTCATATCGGTAACGGTCTTGACGAACTGAAGCGTACGCCGGCGAATCTACCAGGCACCATAGAAGGTGACAGTCGTCACATCGAGCGCGCGGCACACCTCGTCGAGCGGCAGCCCCTTTACTCGCGCCACCTCGCGCACGGTGTGCGTGACCTGCGCCGGGGAGTTGGGCGCGCCGCGGTGCGGATGCGGCGTGAGGTAGGGCGAGTCGGTCTCGACCATGACCCGCTCGATCGGCGTGACCGCGAGTGCCGCGCGCAGCTCGTGCGCGTTCTTGAACGTCACGTTGCCCGCGAAGCTCAGGTGATAGCCGCGGTCGACGCACAGCCGGGCCATCGCGGCGTCGCCCGAGAAGCAGTGCATCACGGTGCGCTCGGGGGCGCCGTCGCGGGCCAGGATGTCGAGGACGTCCCCGTGCGCGTCGCGGTCGTGGATGCCGAGCGCGAGACCCAGCTCCTTCGCGAGCGCGATGTGGTCGCGGAACGACCGGATCTGCGCGGGCCTGTCGGGCTCCTCGGTCCAGTGATAGTCCAGCCCGGTCTCGCTGATGATGCGGATGCGCTCAGCGGTCGCGAGCGAGGCGATCTCGGCGAAGGCCTCGTCGTAGCCCACGCCCGTGGCGTGCTCGCCCTTGGCGTGCAACGGCGCCTCGTTCGGGTGCAGCGCGATCCCGCCCAGCATCTGCGGGTGCCGCGCGACCGCGTCCACGGTCCATCGGGCGGACTCGAGCTCGCAGCCGATCTGGACCACGCGGTCGACGCCGACGGAGGCCGCCTCGCCCAGGCGCTCCTCGACGGTCCGGGGCTCATCGCCCGCGGGCGACTCGAGGTGGCAGTGGTTGTCGACGACGGGGGCCGGCAGCGCCTCGGGCGCAGGCGGCCAGACTCCGGGACGAGCCACCTAGTCGTCGCCCTTCATCCGCTCGAGCTCCGCCTCGACGATCTCGTCGTCCAGCTTGGTGAAGATCGGCGAAGGCGCGGGGACGGCGGTGCCCGCGACGACGTCGCGACGGCCCCACGTGTCGTGCATGCCGGTGTAGTCGCCCTGGATGACGGGGTACGAGCGGTCCGGCAGGTCCAGGTCGTCGACCTCGTTCATCTGCGGCATGGGCGCGAGCGTGCCGGTGCCGCCGAGGGCCTCGTGGACCTGCTGCGCGGAGTGCGGGAGGAACGGCGCGAGCATGGTGTTCGCGTCGTTGACCAGCTGCGAGGCGACGCCCAGCACGGTCTTCATGCGCTCGGGGTCCTCATTCTTGAGCTTCCACGGCGCGGTCTCGGCGAGGTACGCGTTCGCGTCGCCGACCACGCGCATGGCCTCGGAGATCGCGGCGCGCTGGCGGTGGTGACGCACCAGGCCGCCGACCTCGTCGAAGGCCTTCGCGGACTTGTCGAGCGCCGCGCGGTCCACGTCCTGCAGGTCGGTCAGCGCGGGGATCTCGCCCACGTTCTTGTGCAGCAGCGAGGCGGTGCGGTTGACCAGGTTGCCCCAGCCCGCGACGAGCTCGGTGTTCGTGCGGCGCTTGAACTCGGACCACGTGAAGTCGGCATCGGCCGTCTCGGGGCCGGCCATCGCGATGAAGTAGCGCAGCGCGTCGGGCTGGTAGCGGGCGAGCATGTCGCGCACGTAGATGACGTGGCCGCGCGAGGACGAGAACTTCGCGGACTCCATGGTGAGGAACTCGCTCGAGACCACCTCGGTCGGCAGCTGCAGCTCGCCGAACGGGCCGAGCTCGCCGCCCTTGGCGCCGCGCCCGTTGGCCGCGAGGAGCTCGGCGGGCCAGATCTGCGAGTGGAACGTGATGTTGTCCTTGCCCATGAAGTAGTAGGACAGGGCGTCGGGGTCGTTCCACCACTTGCGCCACGCGTCGGGGTCGCCGCTGCGGCGCGCCCATTCGATCGAGGCCGACAGGTAGCCGATGACGGCGTCGAACCACACATACAGACGCTTGGTGGGGTTGTTCTCCCACCCCTCGAGCGGGATCGGGATGCCCCAGTCGATGTCGCGCGACATCGCGCGCGGGCGCACGTCGTCGAGCAGGTTGAGCGAGAAGTTGAGGACGTTCGGACGCCAGCCCTGGCGCGAGCCGAGCCACGTCGCGAGCGCGTCCGTGAGCGCCGGCAGGTCCAGGAAGAAGTGCTCGGTCTCGATGAACTTGGGGGTCTCGCCGTTGATGCGGCTGACCGGGTTGATGAGGTCGATCGCGTCGAGCTGGTTGCCGCACGCATCGCACTGGTCGCCGCGAGCGCCGTCGGTGCCGCAGATGGGGCACGTGCCCTCGATGTAGCGGTCGGGCAGCGTGCGCCCTGTCGACGGCGAGATCGCGCCGCGCGTCGTCTGCTCGATCATGTAGCCGTTGCGGTGCACGGCCTTGAACATCTCCTGCACGACCTTGTAGTGGTTCCCCGTGGTGGTGCGGGTGAACAGGTCGTAGCTGAGGCCCAGCTGGGTGAGGTCCTCGACGATCACGCGGTTGTAGCGGTCGGCGAGCACCTGCGGGTCCACACCCTCGCCCTCGGCCTGCACGAGGATCGGGGTGCCGTGCTCGTCGGTGCCGGACACCATGAGCACGTCCTCCCCGGCCATGCGCATGTAGCGGCTGAAGACGTCGGAGGGGACGCCGAACCCGGCGACGTGGCCGATGTGACGCGGTCCGTTGGCGTACGGCCAGGCGACGGCGGAGAGGATGTGCGACATGCCGCCAATCCTACTGAGGACGAGGCGTGCTCCTCACGGCCGCAGCTCCCCGTGCACTCCGCACGGATTCCATGCCGACACGCGAGCGTGTCGCGTAGCTCGTCGGGGTGTCGTCGGGGTGTCGTGTCGAGATCCGTGCGGAGTGCATGGCAGGGGGACGATGCGGCGGGCGGGGAAGGGACGATGCGTCGGCCCCGCGGGCGGGATCAGTCGACGTAGTCCGGGGCGGCGGGCAGCCCGGCCGCCTCCTCGAACGTCGCGATCCCCTGCTCATGCATCCACGTGGACAGCTCGACCCCCACGTAGCGCACGTGCCACGGCTCGAACCAGTAGCCGGTGGTCTCGAACTCCCCCTCGGGGTACCGGACGATCCAGCCGTACTCCCACGCGTTCTCGGCGACCCACGCGCCGACGAGCTCCTGCGCGAAGCAGCGCTTGACCCGGCAGCTCTCGGAGCCGTAGATGTCGGCGGCCCACCCGGTCTGATGCTCCGAGTAGCCGCCGCGCGCCGAGAAGTTCTCCGCGACGGTCACGCCGCGCCTGCCCGAGTAGGTCGCGTGCAGCGAGACCTGCTCGGAGTAGCTGCGGTACCCGGACGTGATCGAGAAGTCGAGGCCGGCCTCGACGGCCCCGTCGCGCATCGCCGCGAGCGCCTCTGCCGCCTCGGAGCGCATCCGCTCCGAGGAGCCGCCCGGGACGCCGTCGACGTGCACGAGGTCCTCGGGGGCATAGTCGATCGGGTCGAGAGGCCGTGTCTTGTTGACGAGCACGAGGTACGACGTCGGGTCTCCGAGATCCTCGTCGGTCAGCGAGGGACCGTCAGCGACGATCTCGAGATCGGACACCTGGTCGGCGTCGTCGAGCTCGACCGCCTCGGCCGGGGCGGTGACGGCGGGGATCGACTCGGTCGTCGCCTCCACGTCGTCGGCGGCCATGGACGATGCGGCAGTCGCCTCGGCATCGGGCCTCAGGTCCGCGAGCGCGGCCCTGGTCGACGTCGATGAGGCGAGGAGCGCGCCGACCACGACGCCCGCCGCGAGGGCGAGCACCGTGGGGCCACCGCGCCGCGGCCACCGACGCGCGTGATCAGCGAGGTGGCTCATCTGCGGCCCTCGCCTGTCGCGCGCGAAGCACCGCGTCGTAGAGCTCCCGGCGCGGCAGACCGGTCGTCGAGGCAAGATCCGCGACGGCGTCCTTGGCGCGCTCGCCGGCGTCGATGCGCGCGAGGGCCTCACTCACGGCGGCGTCGGTGCCAAGCGCCTCCGCGGGCCGGCCCGCGATGCACACGACGATCTCGCCGCGCGGCTGGGACTCCTCGGCCCACGCGACGAGCTCGCCGAGCGTGCCCCGACGCGTCTCCTCGTAGGTCTTGGTGAGCTCGCGCGACACCGAGCCGGGACGGTCCGCGCCCCACGCCTCCGACATCGCCCTCAGGGTGTCGAGCAGCCGATGCGGCGCCTCGAAGAACACCATGGTCCGCGGCTCGGCCGCGAGCGCCCCGAAGGTGCGTACGCGCTCCCCGGCCTTGCGCGGCGCGAAGCCCTCGAAGCAGAACCGATCCGTCGGAAGTCCCGACAGGGCGAGCGCGGTCAGGACCGCGCTCGGGCCGGGCAGCACGGTCACCGGCACGTCGGTCGCGACCGCCTCCGACACGACCCGATATCCGGGGTCCGACACCGTGGGCATCCCCGCATCGGACACCACCAGCACGGTCCCGCCCTCGGCGGCGACCCTGACGATGTCGGCGGCGCGCTCGCCCTCGTTGTGGTCGTGCACGGCGATCACGCGCCCCTTGACCTCGATCCCGAGCCGGCCCGCGAGATCCCTGAGCCTCCGGGTGTCCTCTGCCGCGACCACATCCGCCGTCTCGAGCGCGCGGCGAAGCCTGGCCGACGCATCGTCCGTATTGCCGATGGGGGTGGCCGCGAGCATGACGATGCCACCGAGTCCCGACTCCATGTCCCCAGAGTCGCACACGGAATGCCCTGCTTCCCTCAGTGCCACGGTTAGGCTTCACGTGTGAACTGGGGCTGGGTCTTCCGCTGGCGCGTGCAGCTGATGGCTGTCGGGGTCGGCGCGCTTGCTGCGCTGCTGCGCTTCGCCAACCTCGGGTACCCCACGAAGCTCGTGTTCGACGAGGTGTACTACCCGCGCGGCGCGTTCTCGCTCCTCGTCTACGGCTACGAGGGCAACTGGGAGGGCGCCGACCAGGCCTTCGCGCGCGGCGACTACTCGGGGCTGTCCTCCGAGGGCGACTATGTGGTGCACCCGATGGTCGGCAAGCTGCTCATCGCGGCGGGCATGAAGATCTTCGGCCCCACGCCCTTCGGGTGGCGCTTCACCGAGGCCCTCTTCGGCGTCGCCGTCGTCGTGATCACCGCGCTCATCGCGCGCACGATGCTGCGCTCCACGCTGTTCGGAGGCATCGCGGGCGTGCTGCTCGCGGTCGACGGGCTCGCGATCACGATGTCGCGCACCGCGCTGCTCGACGGCTTCCTCGCCTTCTTCGCGGTCGCGGGCTTCGGCCTCATCGTGTGGGACAGGGAGAGATTCCGGCGCAGGTTGGGCGCGACGATGGCGCGCCTGAGAGACGAGGGCAAGGACCCGACTCTCGGCTTCGGCCCCGACATGGGCGTGCGCTGGATGCGCCTCGGGGCGATCGTCGTCCTCAGCCTCGGGCTCGCGACGAAGTGGTCCGGGGGGTACTTCCTCGCCGCGTTCATGGTGCTGTCCGTCATCTGGGACATCACCGCGCGCCGCGACGCCGGGATCGAGCATTGGCTCCTCGGATCCGTGGGGCGCGCGATCCCCACCTTCTTCGCGACGCTCGTGCTCACGCCCGCGGTCTACATCGCGACGTGGTGGAACTGGTTCGCGACCGACGGCTCGTACGCGCGCCAATGGGCGGAGAACCACCCGGGCGAGGGAGTCACGTGGCTTCCCGAGTCGCTGCGGTCCCTCCTCGAGTACCACCGGCAGATGTGGGACTTCCACACGGGGCTCACGACGCCGCACGACTACCAGGCGAACCCGTGGGGATGGATGCTCCAGCTCCGTCCGACCGCGTTCCACTTCACCGACGTCGAGGACGTGGACTGCGGGGCGGACCGGTGCGTGTCGGCGATCTCCTCGATCGGCAACGTCGCGATCTGGTGGGTGGGCGTCGCCGCGCTGCTCTTCGTCTTCTACCGGCTGATCCGCCACCGCGACACGACGGGCCTGATCCTGAGCATCGGCGTCTTCGCCGGCTGGGTCCCGTGGCTCCCGTACTCGTACCGCACGATCTTCACCTTCTACTCGGTGGTCTTCATCCCGTTCCTCGTGATGGTCGTCGCATGGATGCTGCAGAGGATCGCCCAACCCGACGGTCCAGGCACCTGGTCGCGCTGGGGCACGATCGCGGTGGGCGTCTACGTCGGCATCGTCCTGATCGTGGCCGGCTACTTCTGGCCGCTGTGGTCGGGCGACCCCATCCCGTACGACTACTGGCGCATGCACATGCGCATCGACAACTGGGTCTGACGAGCGCCGATCACCGCGACACCGCAGACAGAGGCGCCGGCGCGGGGCCCGGCGAGCGCGGCTGGCCTCAGTCCCTGCGGGCGATGAGTTGCGAGAGCACGATCGCGGACCGGGTCGAGTCGACCTGAGGCGCGAGCCGCACCTTCTCGAGCGCCTCCTCGAGCGACGGCATGCTGCTCGCACGCAGGCGGACGAGCGCATCGGCCTCGCCGGTGACGGTCTGCGCCTCGATCACGTCGGGGATGCCCGACAGGATGCGGCGCAGCTCGTCGGGTCCGACGGTGCCGCGGCAGAACACCTCAACGAAGGCCTCGGTATCGCGTCCGTCGACCGTCGGATCCACCAGTACGGTGTACCCGCGGATGACACCCGCGGCGGTCATGCGGTCCATGCGGCGCTTGACCGCGGTCGGCGACAGGCCGATGCGCTCGCCCATGTCCTGATAGCTGATGCGTCCATCGAGCTTGAGCTCGTCCAGGATCCGGCGATCCAGGCCGTCGATAGTCATCCCGCCCCCTTGCTGCACTCATTCGCAGGTTTCCATCGTAAACCAGAGACAAGTCGCTGGATTCACGATTGAGGGTCACGAAATCGTCACGGAATCTCTGTCACGCTTGAGAGCGAAGGAGGTTCCCTGTGACCATCACCGCCACCGCGCAGCTCCGCCGCGAGCGCACCGCGACGCCCCTGACCGTGCTGATGTGCCGTCCGACGCACTTCACCGTGTCCTACTCGATCAACCCCTGGATGCAGCCCGAGAACCCCACGGACACCGCACGTGCGCTGTCCCAGTGGGACGAGCTGCGCCGCGTCTTCGTGCGCCTCGGCTTCACGATCCAGGAGGTCGAGCCCGGCGAGGGGCTGCCCGACATGGTCTTCGCGGCCAACGGCGGCCTCGTCGTGGACGGCAAGGCCTACACCGCCAGGTTCACGCACGCCGAGCGCGCCCCCGAGTCCGGCCTGTACGCCGACTGGTTCCGCCGCGCGGGCCTCGACGTGATCGACGCCGAGGAGGTCAACGAGGGCGAGGGCGACGTGCTGCTGATCGGCGACACCCTGTTCGCCGGGACCGGCTTCCGCACCGACACCTCCTCGCACGAGGAGATGGCTCGCACCTTCGGTCGCGAGGTCGTGTCGCTGCGCCTGGTGCGCGCCGACTTCTACCACCTCGACACCGCGCTCGCCGTGCTCGACGCCACGCCGGGCCAGGAGCACATCGCCTACCTGCCCTCGGCCTTCGACGAGGCCAGCCGCGCCGAGCTCGAGCGCCGCTTCCCCGACGCGATCCTCGTGGACGAGCACGACGCCCAAGCGTTCGGCCTCAACGCGGTCTCCGACGGGCTCCACGTCATCACCGCCGCGCGCGCCACCGCCTTCCAGCACCAGCTGCGCGAGGCCGGGTACGAGCCCATCGGCGTGGACCTCACCGAGCTCCTGCTCGCGGGCGGCGGCGCCAAGTGCTGCACGCTCGTGCTGCGCGACCGTCCTGCCTCCCCCGTGGCCGGAGACGCCGAGGCCACCACCGCATCGTCCCTTCCCCACTCCCCCGCATCGTCCACCCCCAAGGAGGCCCGCTGATGGTCCAGTTCGTCGATGTCGCGGGCATGAGCCGCTGGATGGCCGACGAGGGCGTGGCGACGCTGATCGCCGACCTGGTCGCCTACCTCGAGTCGGACTACCGCCGCTGGGAGGAGTTCGACAAGGTCGCCCGCATCCCCGCGCACTCGGAGCACGGCGTGATCGAGCTGATGCCGACCGCCGACGCGGAGCTCTACGGCTTCAAGTACGTCAACGGCCACCCGATCAACCCCTCGCGCGGCCTCCAGACCGTCACCGCGTTCGGCGTGCTGTCCGACATGGCGACCGGCTACCCGCTCATGCTCGCCGAGATGTCTCTGCTGACCGCGCTGCGCACCGCCGCGACGTCGGCGATGGCCGCGCGCCTGCTCGCGCGCCACGACTCTCGCGTCCACGCGCTCATCGGCACCGGCTCGCAGTCGGAGTTCCAGGCGCTCGCGATGCGTGCAGTGCTCGGGCTGAACGACCTGCGCATCTGGGACGTCGACCCGGCCGCGATGGACAAGTTCGAGCGCAACGCCGAGGCGCTGGGCTTCGTCGTCCATCGCGCGACCTCCGCGGCCGATGCCGTCGACGGCGCCGACGTCATCACCACGTGCACCGCCGACAAGGTCAACGCGACGATCCTGCACGATGACATGATCGCGCCGGGCATGCACCTCAACGCGATCGGCGGCGACAGCCCCGGCAAGACCGAGCTCGACGCGGACATCCTGCGGCGCGCGGACACCTTCGTGGAGTTCCACCCGCAGACCTTCGTCGAGGGCGAGATCCAGAACCTTCCCGAGGACCACCCGACGATCGACCTGTGGCGGGTCGTCGACGGCCAGGTGCCCGGGCGCGTCTCGCCCGAGCAGATCACGGTCTTCGACTCGGTCGGCTTCGCGATCAACGACTTCTCGGCGCTGCGGTTCCTGCGCGACCGCGTGTCTGGCACCGCGTACGCGGCGGAGATCGACCTGGTCGCCGAGCCGGCGGACCCCAAGGACCTCTTCTCGGTGATCACCGAGGTTCGGACCGTCCCTTCTCGGTGATTGCCCTGGCTCCGACGGCATCACGCGAGTAGGTTCGACCCAGGCGGGGGTGCGCCCCGCGTGTGCGCGAGGAGTGGAAGATGACCGCGGGCGACCAAGGTGAGGGCTACACCCCCGAGCAGGGGCCAACGAACGGGATCGGCTACGTGGCGGTGGTGTCGTCGCTCGAGGACGGCGCCCCGCCGCCCCAGCTCGTGAGCTCCATGAGCTGGGTGATCGGGTTCGTGAGCGCGGTGTCGCTGCTCATCGGGCTGTCGCTCGCGTTCTGGCCGAGCAGCACGATCAAGGTCGGCGCCGCTCTGCTCGCGATCAACTTCCTCCTGTCGGGAGTGGTGCGCCTCGTCATCGGCGCGATGCGCACCGGCTATTCGTCGGCGATGCGCGCGGTCATGCTGATCTTCGGCATGCTGCTCGTCATCGGCGGCGTCGTGATCCTGCGCAACCTCGAGGCGAGCGCCAAGGTGCTCCTGCTGGTGTCCGTGATCATGGTCGGCCTCAGCTGGATCATCGAAGGCGTCATGGCGCTCGTCGACTCCGACGACGCGAAGTCTCGCGCCTGGGGCCTCGTCGGCGGCGCAGTGTCGATCCTTGCGGGCATCATCGTGCTCGCCGTACCTGGCTGGACCGCCGTCGTGTTCCTGTGGTTCACGGCGATCGCGCTGATCATCCTCGGCATCGTCGGCCTGCTACGCGCGTTCGCGATGCGCAGGTCGCTCAAGGCGGCACGCGCATGAGCTCGGAGACGACCGAGCCCGATCTCCCACCCGAGGTCGTCGCCGCAGCCCGCAAGGACGCCGCGACGCGGCCCGACGCCTCTCTGCCCGCCTGGGTCGACGGCCTGATCTGGTCGGTGCTGTGGAAGATCGTGGCCGTCGGCCTCGTGGTCGCCGCCGGCATGTGGGCGCTCGGCCAGCTGTCCCACTTCCTCGGCCTGCTGTTCATCGCGCTGTTCTTCGCGCTCGCGATGATCCCGGGCGTCGAGGCGCTCACGTCACGCTTCGGGATCCGCCGCGGCGCCGCCGTCGGCATCATCTATCTGGCCGCCGTGATCCTCGTGGGATTCCTGGTCGCCGTCCTTATCCCCGGCATCGTCCGCTTCGCGAACGAGGTGGGCGCGGCGGCAGCGGGGTGGTTCGCTCACCTGAACACCTGGTGGGAGGACATGTTCGGCACCGAGCTGATCGATCAGACCGGCGCTGCCGACGGGACGAGCGCGATCGCCAACGTCATGCAGAACTGGGCCTCGGGCGCCCTCGGCGCGCTGTCGTCGGGGCTCGGCATCGTGTTCGACCTCATGACGGTCGCGATGTTCGCCTTCTACTTCGCGGCCGACTGGCCGCGCGTGATGCGCGCCCTCATGTCGCGGATGCCCCCGCACCGCCAGCGCGTGTTCAAGTGGGTCGCGGTCACCTCGATCGAGCAGACCGGCGGCTACTTCTACTCGCGGCTGCTGCTCGCCTCGGTGTGCGGCGGGCTCGGCTTCGTCGCGATGCTCGTCGTGGGCCTCGATCTCGTGTACGCCCTCCCGATGGCGTTCTTCATGGGCTTCGTGTCGACGTTCATCCCGTTCATCGGCACGTACCTCGGTGCGGCGCTGCCGATCCTCATCGTGCTCGCCGTCGAGGGCATCGGCAACGCGATCGGCCTGCTCGTGTGGGTCCTCATCTACCAGCAGATCGAGAACTACCTGCTGAGCCCCAAGCTGTCGTCCAAGACCATGGAGCTCAACGGCGCCGTCGCCTTCGGAGGCGCGATCGCCGGTGGCGCGCTCGCGGGCCCGATGGGCGCCTTCATGGCGCTCCCGATCGCGGCGCTCATCACCGCGATCATCAAGAACACGGGCCGCACCTACGCGGTGATCGACGAGGAGCCCGACGAGCCCGAGGAGATCGAGCCGGCCCCGGAGCCCGACGCGGGTCAGGACGACGGCGAGTCCAAGGGCCTCGCGAAGCGCCTGCAGTTCTGGAACCGCTGAGCGCCCCCACGCGACCATGACATGACGAAGGCGGGCCGCGCCTCACAGGGACGGCCCGCCTTAGTTCTGTCGGAAGCGAGACCTACACCTCGCGGTGCACGACCTGCGCGGAGACCTGCGCGCGCGGCATGATGAGCATCGAGTCGATGTTGACGTGGCTCGGGCGGGACGCGACCCACGCGATCGCCTCGGCGATGTCCTGGGCGACGAGCGGAGTCATGCCCGCGTAGACCTTGTCCGCCTTCTCCCGGTCGCCTTCGAAGCGCACCATCGAGAACTCGGTCTCGACGAGGCCGGGGTCGATCTCGGAGATGCGGACCGGCTGGCCCTTGAGCTCGAGGCGAAGGACGCGCGTGAGCGCCTTCACCGCGTGCTTCGCGGCGTTGTAGCCGCCGCCGCCGGGGTACGGCTCGAGGGCTGCGATCGAGCCGAGCGTGACGATCTGACCGTCGCCCGAGGCGATGAGCTTCGGCAGCAGCGCGCGGACGGTGCGCACGGTGCCCATGACGTTGACGTCGTACATGCGCAGCCACTCGTCGTCGTCCGCGTCTGCCATCGAGGTGGTGCCGAAGGCGCCGCCCGCGTTCGCGACGAGCAGGCTGACCTCGGGGATCGAGTCGCAGAACGCCTCGACCGAGGCGACATCGGTGACGTCGAGCACGTGGGCGGTGCCGCCGATCTCGGCCGCGAGGGCCTCGAGGCGGTCGACGCGGCGGGCGCCGAGGACGACGTGCCAGCCGTCGGCGGCGAGCTGGCGAGCGGTGGCCTCGCCGATGCCGCTCGAGGCTCCGGTGACGACTGCGGTGCGCTGGGTCATGTCTGCGTTTCTCCTTGGGTCGGCGGTCCCGTGCGACGGGTCCGATGCGGTGGGCTCCTACGTTGCCGACTGGCCCGGCCAGGGGCCGGCGCCAGTTCCACGTCGATGCTAGGGGCCACCCTGTTTCGCGCGTGTGTCCACTGGACCGCTGGTCGGGCCAGTCGGTGGACCTGTTCCCCTCGACGGCCGATCGCAACACTGAGAACATGCCCTTCCCGCCACGAGAGCCGTCCGACGGGCTCGCGGAGCCCCTCCCGTGACCGCGGCAGCCTGGGCGCTCGCCGGCGCCGTCGTCGTGCTCGCCACCGTGGTGCAGGCCGCCACCGGGATGGGCTTCGGGATCGTCGCGGTGCCAGGGCTGATCCTCGCCGCGCCGGCACTCGGACTCGGCGCGGTGCTGACCGCCACGATCGTGGTGATGGTCGCCGTCGCGTGGCTCGAGCGGCACGCGCTGAGCAGATCCGCGCTGCGGCTCGCAACGCTCGCCTCGGTGCCGGGAATCGCGATCGGAGTCGTCGCGGCGGCGGCGATGCCGGAGAGGATCGCCCAGGTGGCCATCGGCGGGGTGATCGTCGCCGCCTCCGTCGTCTCGCTGCTTGCACCCGTCGTCCCTGTGACCCGACGAGGCATCGCGGTGGGCGGCGCCCTCGCGGGGGTGCTCACCCCCATCGCCGCGCTCCCCGGTCCGCCGATGGCGATCGCCTACCGCCCCGACGATGCGGGCCAGATGCGGTCCACCCTGTCGGCATTCTTCGCAGTGGCCTCGCTCGTCTCATTGGCCTTCCTGGCCGGGCCAGCGGCAGCCGACGGCACGCTCCGATCGCTCGCGGCCGACGCGGGCCGTGGCCTCGCACTTTCGCCCGCGATCGCTCTCGGGGCTATGATCTCGATTCCAGTAACGAGAAGGATCCCGCTGAGAGCGGTCCGCATGGGCGCGATCCTCCTCTCTCTCGCTGCCGGAGCGATGCTGGCGGCGAGGGCCCTTCTGACGTGACGCACTCCCCCGGACCGCACCCGAGAGGCTCCATGACCCTGCAGTCCACCAGCGACGACTCCGTCGAGTCCCGCGCGCGGCAGTACATCGACCCTGCCAGCGCGGAGCCGCTCGTGCACCAGGTGCGGCGCTTTCTCGAACAGTCGCTTCATGACGGACGCTTCCGCCCCAACCGGCCGATGCCGTCGTCACGCCACCTCGCGGGCGTCCTCGGGGTCTCGCGCAACACCGTGAGCGCCGCCTATCAGGAGCTGACCGCGCTCGGGCTCGTCGAGTCTCGCCCACGCTCGGGCCTCTACCCTTCCGCCACGCACGCGGCCCCGCGCCCCGCGAAGGCGCCCGCGCATCGTCCCGTCAGTGGCGACGCCGCGGCTCCGCGGCGCGCTCAGCCGGGCCGCGTCGACTGGGCCGCGCGCCTCACGCGACCGCTGGACGGAGAGCTCCACCACGCCGCCGCGCACCCCGACTGGACCGAGTACCGGTACCCGTTCCTGCCGGGCCAGCCCGACCTCAGCCGCTTCCCCGCGCGAGCGTGGCTGAGGAGCCTCAACGATGCGCTCGCCGGACCGCACCTCACGGCGAGTCTGCGAGACTCCGTCGACGGCGACGACGAGCTGCTCGTCAATGCGATCTGTCGCGAGATCCTCCCGCCGCGAGGCATGTCGGTCTCCCCCGACGAGGTGATCATCACGGCCGGCGCGCAGCAGGCGCTGTCGCTGCTGTCCGACCTTCTCATCACGGACGGCACCAAGGTGGGCGTCGAGAACCCGGGCTACGTGGATGCCTGGCATATCCTGCGCAACGGCGGGGCCGACCTCGTACCGCTCGAGCTCGACGCGGCAGGCATGATCGCTCGGCGCGAGGCGATCTCCGGCCTCGACATGGTTTACGTGACTCCCAGCCATCAGCACCCGACCTCGGTGACGATGAGCTACCAGAGACGCGCCGCGCTGCTGCGCTCCGCGCAGGCGGAGAACGCGCTCATCATCGAGGACGACTTCGACTCCGAGGTCCGCTTCAAGGGCCGCCCGACGCCGAGCCTCATGTCCCTGGACCGCACGGGCCGCGTGATCTACGTAGGCACCTTCTCCAAGTTCGTCGCCCCCGGCATCCGCCTCGGCTTCGTGGTCGCGGACCGCGCGCTGATCGCAGCCATGCGCGAACGTCGGCGCTACGTCACCAAGCACCCCTCCGGCCACCTCCAGCGCGCGCTCGGGCTGTTCATCGAGTCCGGCGAGTACCACCGGCAGCTGCGCGAGCACCGCCGCCACCTGGGGCGCAAGTGGGAGGCCGTGACCGAGGAGCTGGACAGGCACCTCCCGTTCGACCTGGGCCCCGTGCCGGCGGGCGGGCTCAGCGTGTGGGTCAAGGGGCCCGACGAGTTCGACGGCACGCGCGCGACCTCGCTCGCCCGTGAGCGTGGAGTCCTCGTCGACGCCGGGGAGCGCTTCTACCTCGCGGACACCCAGCGCCGGCAGATCCGCGTGGGCTTCAACACCATCGCGCTCGACGACATCCCCGAGGGCATCGCGCTGCTCGGCGACGCGGTGCGCGCACAGCTGGCCGAGTAGCACCGGCCACTCAGTCGCCCTTCCCTCCTCCCCAGGAGCCTTCCCCGGGGCGCCGCAGCATCGTCCCTCGGCATCGTTCCTTGGCATCCGTCCCTTGGCATCCGTCCCTTGGCATCCGTCCCTTGGCATCGTCCCTCAACAACGGCTCGCGCCCATCTCCCGCACCGTCGCCCCGCCCGCACGCGGAAGGAGCCGAGCCCTGACGGACCCGGCCCCACTCACGCTCCTCGCGAGGGTGCCGCAGCACCCTGCGCGCGGATCAGGCGTTCTCTGCGGCACCGACCTCGCTGAGCTCGCGCTCCTCGGGCTCGTTCTGCTCCTTCGCGGCGGGGGTGTCCCGCGGCAGGCGAAGCACGAGCGCCACGGCGACGAGCGACAGCACGACCGCGCAGCCCCACACCACCGCGTAGCCCGTGAACGAGGTCACGCCGGCGGCCTCGCCGGTACCGGTGCCCTCGACGAGGTTGGCCGCCATGACGGCAGTGAAGGCCGCGCCGGCCGCGGCTCCCATCGCGGTGCGCAGCGTGTTGTACAGGCCCGAGACGACGGCGACAGCGTCGGGCTTGGCGCGCTTCACGACGATCGCGGGAAGCACCGCGGTCATGACGCCGATGCCGATGCCGCCGAAGATAAGCCAGACGGCGAACAGCCCGACCGAGCCGGGCACGAGGATCATCATGAGGTACCCGGCGCCGGAGAACAGCGATCCCGCGACCATCGTGGGCCGGTAGCCCACGCGCTCGACGACGCGCGCGCCGAACAGCGATCCGAGGAAGCCCGCGAGAGCCATTCCCGACAGCAGGAGGCCAGCCTGGCTCGCGCCGAGCCCGAGCCCGAAGCCGTAGACCTCGGGGTCGACACGGACGTAGAGCGCGGAGAGGCTGGCGGCGCCGAGCGACTGCGAGCTGAAGACCAGGCCGATGACGATCGGCAGCCCGATGCCTCCGCGCAGCAGGACCTCGAAGTCGATGAACGGCTCGGCGACGCGGCGCTCGACCACGACGAAGGCCGCGAGGGCGGCGAGGCCGAGCGCGATGAGGCCCCCGATGAGCGGGCTGGCCCAGCCGACCTGGCCGCCGAGCGAGATGCCGCCGAGGACGGAGGCGACTCCCAGGCCGAGCAGGCCGATCCCGGCCCAGTCGATGCTGCCGGATCCCGAGGTCTCGGTCTCGGGCACGAACATCGCGATGAGGACGAAGCACACCACGAAGTAGACGCCGGGGACCGCGAGGGCGACGGAGAGGCCAGCGGCGGTGACGAGGATGCCTGCGCCGACCGCACCGACGACCGCGCCGATCGCGAGCGAGGCGATGAGCGCCCCGATGCTGCGGTCGACCTTCTCCGGTGAGCGCTGGCGCACGATCGCGAACTCGAGCGGCAGGAAGGCGACGAGCGCGCCCTGGAGCACTCGCCCGAGCAGCAGCACCCCGAAGCTCGGAGCGAACGTCACCATGAAGGAGCCGAGCGCCGTGATCGCGACCGCGACGAGCAGCAGCTTCTTGTGGCCGTGCTTGTCACCGAGCTTCGTGAGCAGCGGGACGAACACGACGGACGAGAGCAGATAGGCGACGGCGACGAGGTTGAGCGACGCGGCGCTCGCGTCGTACTTCTCGCCGATGTCGGTCAGCAGCGGCCCGTACCAGCCCTGCAGGAGGCCGCTTCCGACCTCGGTAGCGACGAGGAGCCCGACGGCGCCTCCGGCTGCGGATTTCTTCATTCCCATGAGGATCTTCCTTGTCTCTCGGATGGTGGGCCGTCAGCCGACCAGGGCCGACTCGGGATGGTGGACTGCGGCGTCGGCGACCTCGAGCGCCTCGTCGAGGATCGCGAGCCCCTCGCGCGCCTCGGAGTCGGAGACGTTGCACGGCGGGACGATGTGGATGCGGTGGTACTGGTTGAACAGGAGCAGTCCGGCCTTCTTGGCGGCGGCGAGGACTCCGGTGACCACGGGGGCCGCCCCGCCGTACGGCGCGAGCTCCTCCTTGGTCTCGCGGTTCTTGACCAGGTCGAGCGCCCAGAAGACGCCGAGACCGCGCACCTCGCCGATCGAGGGGTGGCGCTCCTGCATCGCGCGCAGCTCGGGTCCGAAGACCTCGGCGCCGATGCGGGCCGCGTTCTCGACGACGCCTTCCTCGTGCATCGCCTCGATCGTCGCGACCGCGGCCGCGGCCGCGAGGGGGTGGCCCGAGTAGGTGAGCCCGCCCGGGTAGGGCGTATGGTCCCACGTGGCGGCGATCTCGTCGCGCATCACCACTCCGCCCAGCGGGACGTAGCCCGAGTTGACGCCCTTCGCGAAGGTGATGAGGTCGGGCGTGATCCCGTAGTGGTCCACGGCGAACCAGGCGCCGGTGCGGCCGAAGCCGGCCATGACCTCATCGCAGATGAGGAGGATGCCGAAGCGGTCGCACAGCTCGCGCACGCCGGCGAGGTAGCCCTCGGGCGGCGGCATGATGCCGGACGTGCCGGGGACGGTCTCGAGGATGATCGCGGCGATGGTCGACGGGCCCTCGAAGTGGATCATCTGCTCGAGGTGCTCGAGCGCGCGGTCGCACTCCTCCTGCTCGGTGGTCGCATGGAAGGCCGAGCGGTACAGGAAGGGCCCGAAGAAGTGCACGGTGCCGGCGGGCACGAACTCGTTGGGCCAGCGGCGGGGGTCGCCCGTGGCCTGGATCGCCGTGTGGGTCGAGCCGTGATACGAGCGGTACTGCGACATGACCTTGGTCCGACCCGTGTGGAGCCGAGCCATGCGGATCGCGTTCTCGATCGACTCCGCGCCGCCGTTGGTGAAGAACACCTTGCTCATGCCCTCGGGGGCGACGTCCGAGATGAGCTTCGCCGCCATCGCGCGCTTGTCGTTCGCGTGCGCCGGGGCGATCGTGGCGAGGGTGGCCGCCTGGTCCTGGATCGCCTTGACGACCTTGGGGTGCTGGTGGCCGATGTTCGTGTAGACCAGCTGCGACGAGAAGTCGAGGTAGCGCTTGCCGTCGGCGTCCCACAGGTACGAGCCCTCACCGCCGGTGATGACCATGGGGTCGAGCGACTTCTGCGCGGACCAGGAGTGGAAGACGTGGGCACGGTCGAGCGCGTAGATCTCCTGACCGGCCGCGCTTTCGGGGATGGGCATGGGTTGCTCCTTCAGTTCACAGGGACGATGTGGGTCAGGCGGTCGCGTTCTCGGCGACCGGGGTCGGGAAGTGGGCGCCGCCGAGGACGGTGCCGAGGACGGTGATGTCGCGCAGCTCCTTGGGCTCGGCGACCTCCATCGGGTCGCGGTCGAGCACGGCGAAGTCCGCGAACTTGCCCGGAACGATCGAGCCGACCTTGTGGTCGAGCTTGAGCAGGTAGGCCGGGCCGATCGTGATGGCCTCGAGGGCCTCCTTGATCGAGATGCGCTCCGCGTCGCCCCACGAGCGGCCGGTGGGCGTCCGCCGCTCGGCCGCGTACGACGCCGAGGCCAGCGGGTCGAGCGGCGTGACGCCCGAGTCGGAGTGCAGGCCGATGGTCACGCCGGAGTCGATAGCGGTGCGCGCGGCGTTCATGCGCTGCACCCGGTCGGTGCCGACGGTGAGGTCGATGTGCTGGTCGCCCCAGTACCAGATGTGGTTGGAGAAGATGTTGGCGCACATCCCCAGCTCGGCCATGCGCTTGTACTGCGCGCGAGTGGTGAGCTGGCTGTGCTCGACGCTGTGGCGGTGGTTCCAGCGCGGGCTCTCCGCGAGCACCGACTCCATGACGTCGAGGAAGACCTCGGTGGCCTCGTCGCCGTTGCAGTGCACGTGGATCTTGAGGCCGGCCTTGTGGAACGCGCTCACCTGGGCGCGGAAGGTCTCGCGGTCGGTGTTCCAGATGCTGTGGTCGTGGCCGCACACGTAGCCGGGCTCCTGCAGCTTCGCGGTGTACTGCTGGATCGAGCCGTCGAGCATGAGCTTGACCGACCCGAGGTGCAGCTTGTCGGTCGCCAGGCCCTGGAGCGAGGCCACGAGCGCCGCGAGCTGCTCGGCCTCCTCAGCGGACTTCGCGACGGCCCCGAAGGTGGCCGGGACCAGGCGCAGGGAGAAGTCGTCGCGGCCGGTCACGTCTGCCAGCAGATCCATGCCGCCGGGACGGACGGTGTCGAAGCTCGCGAGGTCGGTCGCGGTGGTACAGCCGTGGTTGCGGGCGTCCGCGGCGTAGTTGTACATGCCCTTCTCGGTCGTGAAGCCCTTGCTCAGGTCGAGGCCCGCGAGGCCGACGACGGGCATCATCGCGGCCAGCTCCTGGAGCTCGCCCGTGGGAAGCCCGTCGTCGCCCTTGACGACGCCGTGAGTGTCGGTCTCCGCGCCGTAGCCGGCGGCGTCGAGCATCGCGCTGTTGGCGGTCGCGACGTGGCCGCTCGCGTGGACCACGAGGATGCGGCGGCTCGTGCTCACGGAGTCGAGCACGTGGCGGTCGAGCGTCTCGCCGGGGAAGAAGAGGGAGTCGAAGCCGTTGGCCATGAGCGGGGTCCCCTCGGGCAGCTCGGCGTCCCACGCCTTGAGGGAGTCGAGCACGCCCTGGAAGCTCTGGGCGCCGGGCAGCGGCGTGC
Organism: Demequina sp. NBRC 110054; assembly: GCF_002090115.1. Classification (NCBI taxonomy): domain Bacteria; kingdom Bacillati; phylum Actinomycetota; class Actinomycetes; order Micrococcales; family Demequinaceae; genus Demequina; species Demequina sp. NBRC 110054. The sequence continues at coordinate 1,498,061 of NZ_BBRK01000004.1, read as the reverse complement.
CGTCGGGTGCGGTGCGGGGGAAGTAGCCCACGAAGTACGGGGTGTCGAGGCCTCCCATGTGGGCGTGCGCCTCGACGAATCCGGGCATCAGCACCCGGTCGCCGTACCGGTCGTCCACCTCGGCTCCCGGATAGGTCTGCGTGAGGCCCTCGGGCGTCCCGACGGCGAGGATGCGGCCGTCTCGGACCGCGACGGCGGTGCCGGTGGGCACCGCGTCGTCCATCGTGCGGACCAGCTTCGCGGTGAGGATGGTGACGGCTTCGGTCATGATGACGTCCTTCTCGATCGACGTGTGGTGATGATGTCGATTCTTCGTAAGGACGGTCCCCGCGGTAAGCACCAGCGGTCCGCGGCTTCGCGGGGCCACCGTTCACAGGGACGTCACCTGCGTGACGCCCATGTCACGCTGGCAGGGCCAGTGGAAACACTCGCGTCACACGGTTCGGGTTATCGCGCGGGCGCGAGTGCGGCGGAGGGTGTGCACTGGGGCTCACCGAACTGGGCGGCAGCGCACGTCGGCAGCCCGGACAGTGCTCCTCAGCGCTCGCCGGCGCCCGCGGCGCGCACGAGCGCGACCACGGCGTCGACCCCGAGCCCGAGCTCGCGGGCCCGGGCAAGGAGCGCGCGAGCATCCTCGCTGAGCCCCGCGTACGCGCCGGCGAGGTCGGTGAGCACGGCGCCTCGGCCGCGGCGCATCTCGACCAGGCCCTCGTCGCGGAGCTCCTGATACGCCTTGAGCACCGTGTGGAGGTTCACGTCGAGCGCCTCGGCGACCTCGCGCGCCGACGGCAGCCGCTCGCCGGGGCCGACGCGGCCTGCCGCCGCGTCCTCGCGCACCGACGCGGCGATCTGGTCGTAGAGCGGCGCCTCGGAGCCCGCGTCAATCCTGATCAGCATGTGCACCCGATCCCGCTGCCGCCGCGAGCACGCCCGCGACCGTCTCCGCATCGTCCAGGGTCACCACGAGGCGGCGGCCCGAGCGCCGGGTGACCTCGAGCGCGGGCCCGTTGCGCAGGATGATCCCCGTCGCCCCGGGGATGGACCGGACGCCCCACCCGCCGAACTGCGTCAGCCCCGACACATCGGAGACGGTCGCCGAGGCGATGTCCGAGGCGGGCACCGTGAAGCGTAGGAAGCCAACCGTCGAGCGTACCGACAGCCCCCGCGCGTCGGCTCGCACGTGGAAGACCGTCATGATGCTCGTGAGCACTGTCACGAGGACGGCGACCGCGGTGACGATGATCGCCGCGGCGAGGTCGCCCAGCACCCACATCCACACGGCGAGCCCGACGAGCAGCGCGCACGCCGCGACGAGCGCGAGCATGGGCCCGCGCCCCATCTCGGCGCGCCCGAGCCACACGAGGCGGGTTCCGGACGACGCCTCGAGCGGCGCGACCGGGCGCGAGGCGGGCACGATCGCATCCTGGGCGGGCTGCGCGAACCACGCGAGCACGCCGCCGAGGATCGCTCCCGCGAAGGCGAGGATCATCACCGGGACCACGCTCTGCGCGGACGCGTCGTCGCGCTGGATCACGACGGAGCCGGTCGACACGATCGCGATGAGCGCCGACAGCCCGACCGCGAGCGCCGGCAGCAGCCTCAGCATCGGGCTGCGCTCTCCGCGCCTCAGCGACGGCAGCGCCGAGGCCATGAGCAGCGCGGGCAGGCCGAGTCCGACCAGGAGGGTGAGCACGGGCCACGTCCACGCGGGCCCGTAGCCGTCGGGGCCGGAGGGGCCCCAGTGGGTGACCACCTCGGCGGACAGGCCGTCGAGGGACATGAGCTGGATCACGATTCCCAGCCCGACGAGCAGCACGGGTCCGCCCATCCCCACCTGAATCGCGCGGCGCACGACGTCGTCCTGACGCATCGCCTACTCCCCTCGAAAGGTTGCTGTTATAGAAGAACTATAACACCTACGAGTCGAGATCTGCCCGGCGCGCCTCGCCCTGCCCCCCGGACCTGCCGTGGTGGACCAGCTCCGGGTCGACGATCGTGAGCCTGAACACCTGCGGCGCCGACATGAACAGCGCCACCACCAGGTACCAGCCGATCTCCTGGAGGATCCGCGACTCGGTGAGCGACTGGAGCAGCAGCGTCACCGTCAGCAGCGTCCACCCGAGAGGGATGTACGTGTCGCCCCTGTCGGCGCGCTCGACGAGTCGCCACGCGGAGCCGAACGTGAGGACCAGGATCGCGATGAGCAGGGTCACGCCGATGAGCCCGAGCTGAAGCCACGTGTCGAGGAAGGCATTGTGGCCGTGGGTCGCGAGCAGGTCCGCGTTCTCGTCGATCGTCCGGTACGGCTCGAGCCACGCGGGCCAGTAGCTGACGAGCCCCCAGCCCTCGGGCCGCATGGTCGCGTACTCCATGATCTGGCGCCACAGCGCGGTGCGGTTCGTGAGGTCCGAGTCGCGACCCAGGAGCCCGAAGATGAAGTCGCTGTACTTGATCGTGAGCACCCCCGCGACGGCCGTCACCCCCAGGACGATGCGCGACAGGGCCTTCTTCCCGCCCGGCGGGAGACGACGGATCCAGAACGCGGCGACCGTGATCGCGGCCAAGTAGAGCACGGACACCGTGACCGTGGCCGACATCGTCAGCAGGTGCACGGCCGCGGCGGCCGCGAGGGTGAGGAGCGCATCCGCCTTGCGCACGAGCCGCTCGAGCAGGACGACCACGCCGGTCACCGCGGTGAGCAGCGCGACGAAGCCGAACGTGTTGCGGTTGCCGACGAAGCCCTGGATCGGTCCACCCTGGAACAGCAGCCCCTCGGTCCACGACAACTGATGCCCGACGACGTTCTTGCCGTCGACCAGGTCGGTGAGGTCCGTCATCGGCGGGTAGATGGGACCGCGCACGATGATCGCCGCGTACAGCTCGAGCGCGAGCCCGAGGAACAGCGAGATCTGGAAGCCCCGATAGAGCAGCACCATGAAGCGCCGGTTGCTCGTGCCGCGCACCGTCACGACCGCGAGGAACGTCGTCGCGAGCAGTGCGACGATCGCGAGCGCCGTGACGCCCCGGGTCGCGGACCACAGCACGCTCGCGCACGCGAGGCCGATGTAGGCGCCGAGCGGCAGAGGCAGCCTGAGCGTCGCGAGCGTGGGGCGGAAGCTCACCGCGACCGCAGCGACGGTCGCGAAGGCGAGCGCGACGAACACGGGCATGCCGGTCAGGTAGCGGACTCCCTGACCCACCGTGAGCAGGACCACGGACCACACCGCGATGCCGTCCTGCACCGCGGGAGAGGTGACCCTGTCCCGCCAGTCCATGCGTGAGTCCACCGACTGACCGTCCATTCCTTCGCCTTCCTGGCACGGCGCGCCAGGTGTCCCCTCGTGTGTCAGTGTGCCTCAGGCGGGGCGCCGCGACTTCCACAGGGGCCGCGAAACGCCTCGTCGTTGCCTCACTGTGACCTTGGCGCGGCGTCCACCCAGGCGAGGAACTCGTCGGCACCCAGCACCGGCTTGCCCCACGCCGCCGCCTTGCGGGCCTTGCCGGACTGCGTGCCGCGCTCGGCGACGACGAGCACGTCGGTACGAGTCTTCGTCACCGTGGGGACCGGCACGAGCCCCGCATCGCTCGCCATCCTCATCATGCGGTCGCGGTCCACCACCCCGTGGGACTCGCTCACGACGGTGCCCGTGAAGCACACGCGCGCGCCGGGGAGCAGCACGCCGGCCGCGTCGGCCTGCGCCGCGATCTCGACGTCGGCGGCCAGCACCTCCATGCCGAAGTGCCGCTCCGCCGCGCGGATGCGCGCGAGCGACGGCTCGTCCTGGTCGATCACGCGCCCCCACGCAGTGCGCAGCAGAGCCGCCAGGACGATGCTGGGGTCGTCGTCCTCGAGGTTGCCTCCCACGACGAAGCCCTCGGGCCCGGGGATCCCGGTGGGACCGGTCGTGCGCGCCGCGAGGTAGCCGCGCCCGCGGGGCCAGGCGGCGAACGGAGTGCCGGCCTCGAGCGCGCCGTAGGCCTCGCCGACCCACCTCTCCCCCGCATCCCTCATGGCACGGGCGCGCTCGAGAGCAGTCGGAGCGCTCAGCCGCTGCCGGGCTGCCGAGCCGAGCGCCTCCGCGGGCAGCTCGGCGCCGAGCGCCATCGGCTCGACGGCGCCGCCGCGCTTGAGCTCGAAGTCGATCCACCCGAGGGTGCGATCGATGTCGACGCCGACCGGGATCCGCCCGGCGAGCAGCGGCGACAGGCACGCCCACGCCTCGGCGAGCACGGGCGCGAGCTGCACATCCCTGGTCGTGAGCCCGAACTCCGTCTGCGCGCCGTAGAGGTCGCTCGTCGGGTTGACCACCGTCGTCGCCTCGTCGCCGTCCTCGGTGACGACGGCGATCTCGACCGGGCGCGGGCGATACCTGTCCCCCACCTGACCCACGGTGAGCGCGCTGACATAGATGCGCCCGGCCGCCGCATCGTCCGTCTGCGCCGTTCCTCCCGAGGTCAGGAAGCGCCGGATGCGGCCGTCCGTCTTGAGGTCGCGCGGCAGGACGTCGCGCTTGAGGACCAGGCCGGCCAGTGACGTGCAGCGGCTGAGCGCGACGTACAGCTGGCCGTTCGCGAAGGTGCCGCCAGTGAGGTCGACGACGACACGGTCAAGGGTCTGGCCCTGGCTCTTGTGGATCGTGATGGCCCACGCGAGCTTCATGGGCAGCTGCGTGAACGTGCCGACGACCTTGCGCTGGAGCGAGCCGCCGGCGATCTCCGGGCGGGCGATCTCCCACGTGTGGGGGCGCACCGCGACGGTGACACCCTCGCGAAGGCCCACCTGCACCACGGGCCCCTCGCGGTCGGACTCGATCGCGAGCACGCGGCCCAGAGTGCCGTTGACCCAGCGGTCGAGCGGATCGTTGTTCAGCAGCATCACCTGGGCGCCGACCGCGAGGTCGAGGCTGTCCTCCGTGGGGTGCTCGAAGCCGTCCGTGTCGCCGTCGAGGCGTGCCTGGAACGAGCGGATCGGCGCGGGCAGGCGCTCGAGCATGCGCCGGTTGCGCGCGCCGACGATCCGGTTCGTGGTCGCGAGCGTGAGCCAGAACTCGTCCTCCGGCGGCTCGAAGTCGGGGTCGGTGCGGGCGTTGAGGGCCGCACGCGCGTCCTCGAGCAGCGCCCCCTCACGCACCGCGTTGAGGATGTCGATCAGCCCCGAGTCGCCGATCTGACGGAAGACCGTGGTGAGCTCGACGACGGGGAACGTGTCGCGGTCGAACGCCTTGGCGGAGAAGAAGTAGGGCGTCCCGAAGCGCTCGTCGAAGTAGTCGACCTCGTGGTCGCGCACCACGGGAGGCAGCTGGTGCAGGTCGCCGACGAGGACCAGCTGCACACCCCCGAACCGCTCGCCGTGGCGCGGGCCGAAGCGCTCGAGCGCGGCCGCGAGGGCGTCGAACAGGTCGGCGCGGACCATCGAGGCCTCGTCGATGATCAAGGTGTCGAGCTCGGCGAGCGTGGAGGCGAAGCGGCCCGGGAAGTAGCCGGGGCCCCGCACCGTCTCCTCGTTGACGCCCATGGGGAAGGAGAAGAGGCGGTGGATCGTGTAGCCGTCGACGTTGAGCGCCGCGATGCCGGTGGGCGCGACGGTCACCGCGCGTCGTCCCGTGGTCTCCAGGAAGTGGCGGATGAGCGTCGACTTTCCCGTGCCTGCACGTCCGGTGAGGAAGAGGTTCGCACCCGAGTGGAGCAGGTCGAGGGCGTGCTCGAAGTCCTCCGTGAAGGTGAGCTCGGAGGCGGCGGCCATGATCCCCTCTCCGTCTTCACGCCACGCTTGCGACGAGGCGGCCAGCCTACCGAGGGCGTGCGACAGTGGGATGTCGCACATCACTTCGAGCACGTGAGGCAAGGTGGCCCATGACACGACGAGTCCTCTTCATCGGCGGTACCGGCGTGATCAGCGCCGCGGTCGTGCGCGAGGCGCTGGCGCAGGGGATCGAGCTCACGGTGCTGAACCGTGGCTCCGGGCGGCGGCCGCTCCCGCCGGGGGTCGAGTCCCTCGTCGCCGACGTGCACGACCCGGCTGCCGTGCGCGCCGCGCTCGGCACCCGCGAGTTCGACTCGGTGGTCGACTGGGTGGCATTCACCCCTGAGCACGTGCAGGCGGACGTGGACCGGTTCTCCGGACGCACGGGGCAGTACGTCTTCATCAGCTCGGCCTCGGCCTACCTCACGCCCCCGGCGCGGATGCCCATCGTGGAGTCCACCCCTCTCAAGAACCCGGCATGGCCCTACTCACGCGACAAGATCGCATGCGAGGACCTGCTCATGCGCGAGTTCCGCGACCACGACTTCCCGGTCACCGTCGTGCGCCCCTCGCACACCTACGACGAGACGTGCGTGCCCTTCGATGCGGGATGGACCTTCGTCGAGCGCATGCGCGCCGGCAAGGAGGTGATCGTCCACGGCGACGGGTCGTCGATGTGGACCCTCACCCATAGCCGCGACGTGGCCCGTGGCGTCGTCCCCCTGCTCGCCAACCCCAGGACGATCGGTGAGGCCTACACGGTCACGTCGCACGACGCGCCGAGCTGGGACGCCATCGCGCATGCCCTGGCAGCCGCTGCGGGAACAGAGGCTCGGATCGTCCACGTCCCGTCGGACCAGATCGCCGCCGTGCATCCCGCCTGGGGCGAGGCGCTCCTGGGCGACAAGACATGGAACGCCATCTTCGACACCTCGAAGCTGCGCAGCGTGGTGCCCGACTTCCTCGCCACCACGTCCTTCGAGGAGGGTGCTCACGAGATCGTCGCCTGGCACGACGCCGACGAGTCCCGCCGCGCGATCGACCCCGTGTTCGACCGCCTCTTCGACAAACTCGCGGACAGGTTCCGCATTCCCGCCGGGCAGCGCTGAGAAGAGGTCCACGGACTCACGACGGCGTCGACCCCGTCGGGCTCATCGGCCACCCGCGGGCGGCCTCATCCCGGGCGTCGCCCAACAAAAAAGCAAGGCCGGGGATCAACCCGGCCTTGCCTGTCTCGTGGAGCTGAGGGGAATCGAACCCCTGACCTTCTCATTGCGAACGAGACGCGCTACCAACTGCGCCACAGCCCCATCGCCTCTTGCGAAGCGGATAACAGGATAGCACCCGTTCTGAGTGCAAGTCACACCGCTCGGCCCGGACGATGCGCGAGACCCGAAGGCAACCCCCGCATCGTCCATCCCGTGCTGGGTCCGCACGCGCGAGGGGCCCGGAAGGACGAATCCTTCCGGGCCCCTCGCGAGCGCGACGCGACTACTGCGCGTCGAGGATGTCGATCACGAACACGAGCGTGGAGTCCGCGGGGATCGTGTCGCTCTCCTCGTCGCCGTACGCGAGGTCCGGCGGGATGATCAGCATGATCTGGGAGCCGACCTGGACGCCGGTGAGGCCGTCGACCCAGCCCTGGATCAGCGACGAGGCCGACAGCGTGAAGGACGAGGCGTAGCCGCGGTCCCACGAGGAGTCGAACTGCGTGCCGTCCCACAGCCAGCCGGTGTACTGGACGGTGAGGGTCTGACCCTCCTCGACCTCGTCGCCGTCGCCCTGGATGAGGATCTCGGACACGAGCTCCTTCGGCTTCTTGTAGTCGCCGTCCTCGAGGTCGATGCTCGGGGCGCCGGCGTCGGACAGCGTCACCTGGGGCAGGCTCTCGTCCTGCTCCTGGACCTCACCCGAGGCCTGGAGCGGGGTGGTGTCCTCGACGGTCACGGCCATCACGAGCGAGTAGCCGTACGACGAGTCGAGGGTGCCGTACAGCACCTGGGCGCCGACGTGGGCGCCGAGCAGGACCTCGTACAGGTTCGGGTCGAGGGCGTCCTCGGAGACCGTGAGGACCTCCTGGTAGCCGGTGTCGTACGTCGAGTAGTACAGCTCCGGGCCGGACTCTTCCTCGGTCGCGTCGGCCGAGGCCGAGGCGCTCGGGGTCGCCGAGGCGCTCGCGGTGTCCGTGGGCTCGTAGTAGATGACGTACGACACGGTCACGCCGAGGCCGTCCGTGATCTCGTCGCCATCGCCGTCCGCGTGCAGCAGCGCGCCCGTGTCGGAGAACTCGAGGCCGGACTCGTAGGACAGGACGGGGATGCCGTCCTCGCCGTCCGTCCAGGTCACGCCCTCGAGCGCGGCGACCGTCTCGGCCGACGTGTCGGCGGAGGCGGAGGCGGACGCCGTGGCATCGGTCTCGGTGTCGCTGGTGCAGGCGCTGAGGCCGACAGCGGCCAGAGCGAGGACCGCCGCAGCGGCGGCGGGACGTCGGAAGTTCACGTGGTTCTCCGTGTGTGATCGGGATGCATCTGGCCTGTAGCAGCAACGCGCGCAGTCCAGACCGGGTTCCAGCGTACGCGCCGCACCAACGGCCGCGGAACAGACCCTGCCACGCGAAACTCCGAAAACGCGCAGAGCCGTAAGGGATCGAGACGATTCCCACACTCGCCGAACCGTTTCATGCCGGACACGACTCCGAAACACCCCGAACACAGACGGCCTTTACCGTTCATTTAACGATGCGGGCAGTAGACCCGCCGACGGATCCCCGGGAGGGGGGTGAGCAGATGCTCGAGAATGTCGACCCGTTCAACGGCACCGAGGTGACGGATCTGCCCGCGCCCTCGCGCCTCGCCGCCACCTGGTGGTGGCCGAAGCCGCAGGTAGGAAACACCCACCCGGGCGCGTGCCACCCGCTCGGCATGGTGAGCGCCTGCGCCTTCTCCGGCGCGTACCCCACCGGCTATGGGCTCTACGACCTGTCGACAGAGGGCGTCCCCCGGAAGATCCACGACGAGTACGTGGCCTCGGGCTTCACCCACTTCCAGCAGTCGGGCACGGGCGCGATCCGCAAGTACTACAACTACTTCCGCGTCACCCCGATGCTCGAGCCGCTCGACGGCCTCGGCAAGGAGTTCGTGCTGACCGACGAGGAGGCGTCGCCCGGCTACTACGCGGCGACGCTCGACAACGGCGTGCGCGCGGAGATCACCGTGGGCCCGAAGTCCGCGGTGCACCGCTACACGTTCCCCGAGCACAAGGACGCGCGCGTCGTCGTCGACATGTCGACCGGCGGGCTCACGATCCCCTACTCGGCGACCGTGCCGCTGCGCGCGTACCTCGAGTCCCTCGAGCCCGGCAAGGCCCAGGGCCAGATCGTCGTCGAGGGCGCTCCCCTGTCCGTCTACCTCGAGTGCGACGCTCTGTCGTGGCGCCAGATGCTCTGGTACGACCGCCGCCTGATGCCCGCGGGCGCGCGCCTCGACCTCGACCACATCCGCCCGACGACGCTGCGTCCGTTCGGCCTCATGTGGGCCGGCCCGTCGCTCGCCGGCCAGACGATCGAGTTGCGCATGGGCTTCTCGCTGCGCGGCGTCGAGCAGGCGCGCGAGAACCTGCGCCGCGACTGCGGCACGGGCCAGGACCGATTCTCGAAGCGGCTGTCCACCACACGCTCCACGTGGACCGACCTGCTCGACAGCATCCAGGTCGAGACCGAGTCCGACTCGCGCCGCGAGGTCTTCTACACCGCGCTCTACCACTCGCTCGTGAAGCCCTGCTTCGCGCGCGACGAGTCCCCCTTCTGGCCCACCGAGGGTCCCTTCGTCTTCGACATCTCGACGATGTGGGACATCTACCGTACGCAGCTCCCGCTGCTCACCGCGCTCCAGCCTGGGAAGGCGATCGACCTCGCCAACGCCCTGCTCACCATCTGCGAGCAGGAGGGCAACCTGCCCATCGGCTACCGCATGGCGCGCGGCTCGGACCGCTTCTCGAGGCAGGCCTCCGCGCTCGCCCACACCTTCCTCGCCGATCTGTGCCAGCTCGACATCCCCGGCATCGACTGGGACTGGGCGCTGGTCAACATGCAGGCGGACCTGCGCCGCACCTATGGCGAGGACTTCCTGCTCACCGGGCGCGCGCACCCCATCTCCCACACGCTGGACCTCGCCTTCGCCTACTGGTGCACCGCGAAGGTCGCCGACAGGGTCGAGGACAAGCCGCTGGTCAGCGAGCTCACCTCGCTCGCCGGTCGCTGGCGCAACGCGTTCGGTGACGACGGGCTGCTGCTCGACTCGAACTTCTACGAGGGCACCAAGTACAACTACTCGTTCCGCCTCCTGCACGACATGGCCGCGCACATCGCCGACGTGGGCGGGGACGAGGCGTTCGTCGGGCTTCTCGACGAGTTCTTCGGCTTCGGCGCCGAGCCCATCACGCAGCCCGGCGTCGACCCGAGCCCCGAGGAGATGGCGGCCGGCTACGCGCTCGGCCGATTCGAGGGCCTCAACAACGAGCCCGACATGGAGGCCCCCTGGGCCTACCACTACGCCGGCCGACCCGACCGGACCGCCGAGGTCGTCCACGACATCGTCCACCAGCAGTTCAGCACCGGACGCGGCGGCATGGCAGGCAACGACGACTCCGGCGGCCTGAGCTCCTGGTACGTGTGGGCGAGCCTCGGCCTGTTCCCCGTCGCCGGACAGAACCTCTTTCTGCTGCACCCGCCGGCGTTCGAGCGCGCCACGCTCGCGATGTCGCGCGGACGCCTCGTCATCGAGACCGAGGGCTTCGTCGAGCCCGCGCCCGGCGGCCCGGTGCAGCACGTCCAGTCCGTCACCTTCGACGGCGAGCGCGTGCCGTCGTGGATCGACGGCACGCGCCTCCATGCGGGAGGCACCCTGCGCTTCGTGCTGGGCTCCGAGCCCAGCACGTGGGGCACCGACGAGCGTCCGCCGTCGATGCCCGACCCCGTCGCGACGCCCGTCGCGACGGCCCCCGAAAGCACTGCCAGCACTACCTGACACCCGAGGAGGCAGCCATGACCCACGAGATCAACCGACGTTTGGTGATCGTCGTTCGCGCAGATCCGGTGATCTGCGGCCATAGCGGTGAGGCGCGCAACCTCGCCGAGGTCGCGCTCACCCGTGGATTCGACGATGTCCGCATCGTCACCTGGCCGCTGGATCGCCTCGAGGAATCGGGCCTGCCCCTCAAGCCGCTGGACACCGTCCTGCCCTACTCGCCCGGCATCACCGTCGAGCGTCCTGGCCCCGTCGGCGGATACAAGATCCCCGACGGCCGCTTCCTCGCCGGCATGGTCGGCCGCCTCGTGGAGCTGTTCACGGACGGCGTGCCCACCGTGTGCCTGTCGCTCTACCTCCACCCGCACACCACCGCGGTGTCGCAGGCGATGAGGATCGCCCGCTCCACCGGCCTGCCGGTGAACGTCACGACGATCGCGGAGGCGGTCGGCTCGGACATCACCGACGTCGTGCGGTCGGCGGTCGATCACGGCGAGTTCGGCGCGGCCGCCGCGGTGCTCTCCGACTACCTCGGCCAGGACCACTGCGTCGCGGTGTCGAAGTACACCAAGCGCGTGATCGTCGAGTCCGCCGCGGAGCTGGACGCGATGTACGGCACGTCCTTCGCCGCCCAGTGCGAGGAGCGCGTCGGCATCTCCTACCCGGCGATCGACACGTCGTCCTACCTCACGCTGGACCCGAGTGAGACGGACCGCTACCTCGCCGGGCGCGGGCTCGAGCGCGGCAAGTACGTCCTCTACCTCTCGCGTCTGCAGAAGGCCAAGGGCGTCGACGACCTCATCCGGGGCTTCGCCGCCTCCGAGGCGTGCCGCACCCAGCAGCTCGTGATCGCGGGCCGTGGCCCCGACCTCGACTACTTCCGCAAGGTCGCGGACCGCACCGAGGCCGCGTCGCGCATCCACTTCCTCGAGGACGTGGGCGACGAGGAGAAGCCGCACCTCATGTCGGCCTGCTCGTCGTACGTCCTGCCGTCGAAGCCGGCGCCGGAGTTCACGGAGACCTTCGGCATCGCGCTCGTGGAGAAGATGCTCGCCGGCGGCGGGCCCGTCATCACGTGCGACACGGGCGGCATCCTCGAAGCCGTCGGAGACACCGCCGTGGTGGTGCCCTCGGGCGACGCGAATGCGATCACGGTCGCGCTCAACGCGTGCGCGGGTGGCCTCGACGACGCCGACCGCGAGTGGTGGGAGGGCCGTGCGCGCGAGTACGGCATGCAGTTCGATCGCGCCCGGGTCTTCGACAACCTGTTCACCAACCTGACCGGCGAGGTGCCCCTCCAGCTCATCGCCAACGGGCGTCGCGTGCGGGTCTGACCCTCTCTCGACCCAGCGTCAGCGCCGGTGCCCCACGGGGCGCCGGCGCTTTCGCGTCCCGGCGTCCGCATCGTCCCTGCCTCAGCATCGTCCCGGCGTCCTCGCCGACTCCTGGTACAGAACTGTCCAGTAGGGCGCGGTCCCGGTCCCAGAACGACACTGAGCGTCCAGTGGCGCGCACGTCCTCGCGAGCGCGTCCCAGTGGACGCTCAGTGTCGCTTTCGGCGCCCCGCTACGTCCCAGTGGACGCTTCTGTACCGCCGAGCGCCCGCGAGGCGCGGCGAGACCGCGGAACGGCGAGGGGAAGGCGCAGGAAGCACGGCAGGCGACGCGAGAGGCTCAGGCCGACGCGCGGCGGCGGGCCAGGATCTTCTCGAGCGAGCCGGACTCGGGGCGAGCCTCGGCGGCGGGCTGCTGCGCGCCGTAACGCTCATCGGCCCAGCGCTCGGCGACGGCCGCCGCACGCGTGTAGTCGTCGTCGTCGAGGGGACGAGCCTGGCGCTGACGCACGGTCGGCTTGAGGGTGTAGGCGGGCGCCGGCATCGCTTGCGGGCTCCAGCCGGAGTCGTCGTCGAAGGCGTCGCTGTCGACGATCGAGCCGGTGCGGACCGGTCCGGTGTCGGCGCGCGTGCTCTCGGCCGCAGGCGCGGCCTTCTCCCGCACCTTCGGCGCGGGAGCGGACAGCGGGGCGAGGTCCTCGGTCGTGACGACCTTGATCGCCTGGGTCTCGAGCTCCGACGGCGCGCTCTCGCGGCCCTTCGAGCGATCGAGGCTCACACGCTTGAGTGCCTGCGTCGCGGTCGCGGCAGCCTCGACCTCGCGGGCGACCGCGAGGACATGGGCGTCGGCCCGGCGCTGCGCGTGCGCGGTGCGCGCACCGACGACGACGAGGCCGGCGAAGCCCGCCGTGAGGAAGGCCGCGATGACCGCGGGGAAGCCCAGGATGACGAGGCCCCACGCGATCGCGCTCACCGTGGCAGCGCCGAGGGTGACTCGAGCGCGGCGGCGGGCCTGCGCGCGACGCTCGGCGAGGATCGCGGACCGGTCGCGGCGCAGCGCGAGGCGCTCCCGCTGGGCGAGGGTGGCCGCGCGGTCGAGCGGGGTCGCGGGACGGGACACGTGAGTCGAGCCGAGAGCGGCGACGGAGGCGCGAGCCTCGCCCGTCACGAGGAGGGGGACCTCCTGCGAGGACGATGCGGAGGCTGCGGCTGCCTCGCGGACGGCCTGCACGCGCTTCGCGGTGGCCTTGACCACGCGCATGTCGGCGGAGAATCGATCCTCGGTGCGGACCAGCGCGTACTCGCCGCGCTCGCGAGCGCGCTGCGGGATCACATACGCGATCACCATGCCAAGCGCGACGATCGCGAGGAGTCCTGCTGGGATCATGACACGACGGTAGAGCCAGAGGACCCCCGGTGACGGGAGAATCGTCGGCGTGTCAGGAGTGTGTGCTAGGACTGCGCGCGTGGCCACGTGTGCCACGGCCTCGGCTCCTGCGACGTGAGCGCGAAGACGCGGTGGTCCCGCCACGCGCCATCGATGTAGAGATAGCTGCGGCGAAGGCCCTCATCGCGGAAGCCGACCTTGCGTGCGACGCGGATGCTGGGCACGTTGTCGGGGCGCATCGCGATCTCCAGGCGATGCAGGCCCTGCGCGAACGCATAGTCGGCGGCGAGCGTCACCGCGCGGGGTGCGATCCCCTCCCCTGCACGATGCTCGGAGACCCAGTATCCGATCGAGCCGCCGCACTCGGGGCCCCACGCGATGCCGCTGACACTCACCCTTCCGACGAGCTCTCCGTCGACCTCGATCACCATCGGATACGCGGTGGCCCTGCGCCACTGGCGGCCTTCCTCGCGGACCATCTGCCCGAACGTCATCGACCGCGACTTCTGGCCCGGCGGGGCCATCGCCTCCCAGCGCTTGAGCCAGTCGCGATTGCGTTCGCGAAGCCCGAGCCATCGACGCTCGTCCCGCCACCGCAGTCGCCTCAGGACGATGCCGTCGCGGAACAGCCGGAGCTCGGTGGACACCTCACCGCTCCCACGGGTGGCAATGGACGATCGCGTCCCTCTCGATCGCGGTCGCGTCCTCGTTGACGAACATGAGCGCGTCGGAGGCCGCGACGTCGGCGAGCGTGACCACTCCGGGCTCCCCCACGGGCACTGCCCAGGGAGTCTCGCCGTGGGGGACGAACCGCACCGGCACTGCCTCGGTCGCCCCGCGCACCGAGTCCACATGTGCGGCGAGACGTGCGCGGACCGCCTGAGCCGCGCGCTCGCGGCCGCTCATCGCGAGCAGGGTCTGCCGCACGTAGGCCTGGAATCCGACAGCGGCGGCGGACGGTCGCCCCGGCAGCGCGATCACCGGCACGCGGCGGTCGCCGCCGGCGTCCACCCAACCGAAACCGTGGCGAGCGCCCGGCAGCAGCGCGAGATCGACGACCTCGAACTCTCCGCGCTGGGCGAGCACCTCGGGAAGCGTCTCGCCGCGGCCCCCGGAGAGGCCTCCCGTCGTCACGAGGACGTCGGCCCTCACGAGCTGATCCTCGATCGCGGCGGACAGCGCCATGCGGTCATCCGACACAGGGCCCACGCGGAACGCCCGCGCACCCGTGTCGTGCGCCATCGCGGCGATCATGTGGCCGTTGGACTCAGCGACGCCGCCGCGCGCGGCGCCAGGGTCCACGAGCTCGGAGCCCACGGCGATCACGACGACGCGCGGTGTCGGGTGAACGAGGAGCCTGGACCTGCCGAGCGCCGCGGCGACCGCGAGCTGCCGGGCGCCGATGCGGGTGCCTGCGGGGACGAGCACACGGCCGGTCTGGAGCTCCGATCCCGGCTGGCGCACATGCGCGCCGGCGGGGATCGCCTCCTTGACGACGACGCGCGCGACACCGCCGTCGGTCGCGGAGACAGGGACGACGCAGTCCGCGCCGTCGGGGAGGAGCGCGCCAGAGCCGACGCGCGCGGCGGTCCTGGCCAGGTGGCGGCGAGGCGCGAAGGCCTCGACGCTCACATCGTGGGAGACGATGAGCGTCACCGGCTCGCTCTCCGAGGCGGTCGCGACATCCTCCGCGCGCACCGCGTAGCCGTCGCAGCCCGCGACCGGGTGCGCGGGCACGGGTCGCTCGGCGACGAGGTCCTCCGCCAAGGTCGAGCCTGCCGCATCGGCGATGAGGACATCGAGGTCCGGGACAGAGGAGAGCGACTCGGCGACGATGCGGCGGTGCTCGCCCAAGGACCTGCGGATCATGAGTGCATTGTCCTAGCCCCGGGCGAGCCTGCGCACGCCGCCACACCGCTCACCCGCCGGTCACGTTCGTGTCATGAGTCGGTAATGAGTGTGTGGAACGATGGTCGGTATGACGCAGATGTCCTCCCAATCCTCGAGCCCGCTCGAACCGGAGGATGCGAAGGCCTCCCTTCGCACGAACCTTCGCAAGGCCCGCCAGCACCGCTCGCCGAGGCGCATCGCGGAGCACGCCGACCAGCTGCGCGACCGCGTGATGGCGATCCCGACCGTGGGCGGCGCCTCGTGCGTCTCCGTGTACGCCTCGCGCCCCCACGAGCCCGGCACAGGACCGCTGATCCAGGCGCTCCACGAGCACGGCGTGAAGGTGATGATCCCGTTGCTCGGCGACGGGCTCCAGCGCGGATGGGCCTGGTACCAGGGGGTCGAGGACCTCATCGAGCGCGCGCCCGGTCGACCTCCGGAGCCCTCCGGCGAGTTCCTTCCGTTCGACACGCTCGCACAGGCCGACGTGGTCATCGTCCCCGCGCTCGCGGTCGACACGAGCGGCACCCGCCTGGGGCAGGGTGGGGGCTGGTACGACCGCGCTCTCCCGCTCGCCGCCGAGGGCGTGCCGTTCATCGCGCTCACCTACGACGACGAGGTCTTCGACGCGCACGAGGCTCCGCTGCCGCGCGAGCCGCACGACATCGGCGTGCACGCGGTCGTGACCCCGTCGAGCGTCACGCACCTGCCCGGCTGAGGGCTCCCTGCCCGCGCCGCTGAGGGCCCGCTTCACCCCTCGTATACCCCCGTGGGTACCCAGGGATCGCGTCGTCGGGTTAAGATGCCGCTCATGCCGAAGTACAGCTATGCATGCACCGTGTGTGACCACCGTTTCGAGACGGTGCAGTCGATCCACGCTGCCTCGCTCACGGAGTGCCCCGAATGCCACGGCGAGCTCCGCAAGATCTTCGGCAACGTCGGCGTGACGTTCAAGGGTTCGGGCTTCTACCGCACCGACTCGCGTTCTGCCGCGACCTCCGGCGCCTCTGAGTAGCGCCCCCGTTGCGGCACTGAGCCGCAGTCGTGCACCGCGCCTTCGTCTAGGCGGGTAGCTACCGCCCCGCGGCCGTCACCGTGAACTTCTGCACGCACCTGTGACGCGTGTGGAAGCAGCGGCTCAGGAGGAAGCACACACGGAACTTCCGTCGCAGCCTTCACAGCCGCGTGCAGAACTGTACGAGCGCATCGATCTCCTCGGCTCCGGGCGGGGCGGCGGGGCTGCCGACGCCGTGCGGCGCAGCTGAGGATCACCAGTGCGGCGGCTTGTCCCCACGGATCTCGTCGTCGCGGCTGCGGCCCGACCCCGAGCCACCCCAACCGGCGTCCTCGTCCTCCCACGCGCGCGTCGGGATGAGCGGGCGATCCGCGCCGCGGGCGACCTGAGGTGCGGGGACGCCCGACGGCGCGGTCGGCTCGTCCTTCGACTCCGGCTCCGACACGTCGGCACTCTCCGCCAACTCGGCCTCGACCTCGGCGTCTTCGGCCGTCGGCTCCGGGTCGACGGCGGAGGTCTCCTCTGCAGGCGACTCATCCTCGGGCGAGGCAGCCGACGGAGTCACGGGCTCGGGCGTCTCGCGCCGCAGCGGGACGGCGAGCTTGGGCGCTCCGAACCCCATCGAGGCCGCGGGCTTGAGACGCGGCTCCGGCTCAGGCTCGGTCTCGGGCTCCGGCTCCGGCGCCGCGTCAGCCTCAGCCTCAGCCTCGACCTCAGTTGCGATCTCAGGCTCAGCCTCGGTCTCCGCCTCGGGCTCCGCGTCGACCTCAACCTCAGCCTCGACCTCAGCATCAGCCTCGGCCTCAGTTGCGGTCTCAGGCTCCGGCTCCGGCTCCACGTCGACACGCTGCGCAGCGGCAGCCCCGAGAAGCATCGGGCCGAGTCCGAGCGTGAGCGGCGCGGTCTCGGCGGGCGCCTCCTCGGGGGCGTCAGACGCCTCCACAGCCTCAGGCTCCTCCGGCTCGAGCTCGGGTCGCAGCTCGGCGACGATCCCGGTCGCAGCCGTGTCGTCGAGCACGAGCTCCTCCGCGGACTCCACGACCGGCACGCGCTCGACGTCCAGGTCGAAGACCTGCTGCCCGTCGATCTGCTCGTCGTCCTCGGAGGCGTCCTCGACGACCTCGGGCTCCTCCTCGCGCAGATCGGACGGAGCGATGTGCGGGAGCGAGATCGACGCGGTCACCGCGGGCGCCTCGGTCACGGACAGCGCGTCGAGCACGTAGCGCGCGGCGGCCTCAGGATCCATGAACACGTCGAGCGTCCACAGCGGCAGTACGGTCCAGCCGAGCGCCTCGAGCCGCGTGCGCTGCCAGCGCACGCGATCGCGCAGGCTCGCGGACATCGCGGTCGATGCCTCGTCCGTGACGACCGCGAGACGGTAGCCCTCGTCGTCGGGCCGGCCCACGACCATGGGGATCGAGTCCGAGCCGGACCCGTAGCGCAGCCGCACCTGGCAGTCGTACCGGCGCAGTCGCGCCGCGATGTCGGCAAGCAGCCAGTCGGTGGGCGCCGGCTCGCGGCGCTCGGAGGGCACGACGGGGCTCGAGGCCGCGACGAGCAGCTGGCGCAGGAGCGCCACGCCGTGACCGGCGTCGGCACGCACCGCGATGTCGTCGAGGTGGGTCGGCGTGAGCGCGTTGAACACCCAGGTGCGCTCCTGGCCCGCGACGAGCGCCTGGGTGAACGCCTGCTCGCCGCCTTCGGCGCTGAGGGCGCCCAGACGACGCGGCACATCACCTTTGTCGTCGCACGCCCAGCCCCAGCTCATCACCACGTCGTCGACCGAGTAGCCGGCGGCCTCGCCGATCACGACGATCGGGATGAACGCGCCGAGGTGCTCGTCCCTTGCCTCGAGCGCCTCGCGCAGCCTCAGCGCGTGGAGCGGGTTGCCCGCGACGACGAGGATCGAGCGCGAGGGCTCGTCCTCGATCGAGCGCACGAGGTGGTCGACGACCGTCCTCACCTCGAGCGGGGTCGTCTCCACCTCCGCCATCCCGGCGGCGGGGGTGCCGGTCGTGTCGAGCAGCTGGACCGCGAGGGACTCGGGCTCGCCAGCGGCGGGCAGACCAGACAGGGAGCGCCCGTAGACGACGTCCTGCAGCACCCCGGTGACCCGCGGGTCGCGAGGCTGCGGCAGCGCGGGCAGCGTGACCTGGGGAAGCAGGTGCGCGAGCGCGGCGACTGCCGACCTGGTCGCCGTGTGCGCGTCGCCGATGACGACCACCTGCTTGGCGCGCGCGATCGCGGGCACGAGCTCGGCGAGCGCGAGCGACTCGGAGGCGACCACGACGAGCACATCGAGCACGCGCGTGGGAGGCATGAGCCGCGACACCTGCTCGGCGCGCACGAGGCTGACCGGCCGCAGCGCGGACACGAGCGGCTGGAAGTCCTGCCACAGCTCGCGGTAGGTCGCCTCAGAGCGCTCGACGAGCAGGGCGAACAGGTCGCGCGCCATCTCCGGGTGGCGCGCGATCGCCGCGCGTCGACGCTCTGCCGCGGCGCGCATGAGCGGCTGCACGCGCGACTCGGAGAACTCGCGGTCCCTGCGCTCGAAGTCATGGACGGCGTCGGCGAGCGCGCCGTACTGGGTGAGGCGCGGGTCGGCCTGCACGATCGCGTCGAACGCGGCCGCCCACCACGCGAACTCGAGGTCCACGCGGACCTGCGTGAGGTCGGGGTCGGTGCCGTTGAGTCCCTCGATGAGGAGCCCGAAGCCGGCCTCCTCGAGATCGACGCCCAGGGGCGTCTCGGATACCTGCTCGATCGCGGCGGTGAGCCCGCCCGCGAGGCGCTCGAGCGCCGAGTTCATGCGCTCCCAGGACGTGGACGGCAGGTCCTGCTCTCCGCTGACCTTCGCGACGGCCTCGGCGATCGTGGACCACGCCTCGCCGGCCTCGTCGAGGCGCGAGCCGTAGAGGTCGAAGTCGTCGGGGACGACGGGCCACCCACCGGCGGAGCAGTGGGCGCGCCAACGCACCGAGACGTCGTGCGCGGCGACGAGGTGATCGTGAAGCTGGTCCTTGCTGCGACCGGGCCGCAGCAGCTCCACAGCACGACGCACGAGCGCCTTGCGGTCGCGCCGCGGCATCCGCTCGTGGCGCGTGGAGCCGTCGGGGGCGGTCGCCGCGACGAGGTCGTGCAGCGACCGGTGGAAGACGGCCGGTGAGAACACCTCGAGCGTGTCGCGGATGTCCTCGAAGAGCCGCACCTGATCGGCCCACGTGGTGAGGTCGGGCGCCTCGTCGACCCCTGTCTCGTGGGACGCGGAGGCGGCCTCGAGCCGCATCTTCGGAAGGTGGCGCGACAGCAGCGCGCCGAGCGCCTCATCGAAGCGGACGCCCTCCTCGGGCGAGTCGGTGACGTCGCGCCACCACGCGTCGCGCGGGGCATCGGGCGTGGGAGCATCGACCACGGGGATGGCCGAGGTGGCCGAGCCTCCCATGACCTTGAGGTGCAGCGCCTGGGCGACGGCCGAGAAACCGCGCTCGGCGACCAGGAGGCCGGCGTCGGGACCGAGCCGCACGGTGGTGCTGGGCTGCGGCTTGCCGGTGGTGAGGCGCACGAGCGCCTGCACGGCCTCGAACGCGCTCACGCCCCAGGGCCGGTGGACCCGGTGCAGCGCGTCGAAGCGCGCGTGCAGACGGTAGCGGGCGGTGAGCAGGTCCTCGCCCTGCTTGCGCAGCATGTCGTCGTCGACCGCAGGAGAACCCAGGGTGATGGCCTCGAGGAGGCGAGTGCGGGCCTCCGAGTTCCAGGCCTCGACGGCGGCGTCGATCGCAAGATCCGACGTGCCCTGCGCGACCATGCGCGCGTGGATGTCGTGGAGCATCGCCTCCTGGCCCGCGACGACGCCGACGGTGCGGCCAGAGGCGGCGCCGTCGGCCGCGATCGCCGCGGCCATGCCGGCGCTGTCGGCGCCGGGCGGCGACTGGAGGAAGACGTGCCTGCCTGTGGCGATGAGGTCGAGCGCGGCGAACTGCGCATCGTCCAGGTCTCCGAGGCCGCGCTCGGCGAACGGGTCGCGGTCGCCGACGGGGAACGCGGGCAGCGGCATCGCGAGGCTGCCCGTCGCGTCCTGGTCGCCCGAGGCGGCGACGAGCACGTCGCTCGCGGCGATGACGGTGTCGAGGTCGTCAAGGTCGTCGAGGAGCCGCTGCTCGGGGTCGTCGAACACGCCGAGGACGAGCCGCTCGGGCGCCTCGAGGGACTCGCCGAACAGGTCGGTGCGCTCGCTGACCGCCTCCCACAGCGGGCGGGGGTCGAACTCGTGGCCCGAGCCGACCGCGGGCATCGTGCGAGCGATCGTCTCCTCGTCGCCCCGCGCGCGCAGCTCGGCCGCGAAGACGGGGTTGACGCGGGCCTCGTCGTGAAGCGTGAGGAGGACCTCGCGGTCGCGCCCCTGCTCGAGGCTCACCGGGCGCAGCAGCAGCGGCAGCTCGCGGCGGTGGCCGTCCTCGTCCCACGACACCGTGCCGATCGCGAGCGCGACGGTCCAGGCGCCGGTCGCGGCGTGGATCCGCGAGCCCTCGGCGAGCATCCGTCGGGTGCGGCCGAGGGCCTCCTCGCGCGCCTCGCCCTCGCGGATCAGCTGGGTGATCGGGGTCGGACGGCCGGCGAACAGCGGCGCGAGGCCGCCCGGGTGCGCCGAGCGCAGATCGACGATGTCGTGGCTCGAGCCGGCGAGGTCGCGCAGGGAGGACTCGGAGGAGTGCTGGCGCAGCTGATCGCGCCATTCGCGGAGCGCGTCCGCGACAAGTGCTCTGCCGATGTAGTCCGTCACGGGCTCAGCCTAGGAAGCGTCGGAGTCGTGTGCCGGTTGCCACGCCGCCCGCGCGTCCGGTGGGGCGGCGAAGGCGCTGGAACCGGGGGGATTGGTGGCGATATGGACGATGCGCGCCCACTTGCACAGCCGACGCGCACCGTCGAGGTCGATTGTGACGCTCGGCCGAGTCGCGCGTCAATTCCGTTTCCGGGGACGACGACGGGGGCCCGGCCATGGACCGAGCCCCCGTCGAGAGGTGGAGCGAGAGGAGGCGCTACAGCGCGAAGGCCGCCTCGAACCCGGCGTTGATCGCGTCGCCGACCTTGGCGGGCTTGACGCAGTCGCCGACGGCGATGCCGCCGCGTGCCTGAAGCGCCTCGACGAGCGCGGTCGCGGGGCGTACTCCGAAGGCGGAGACCACGGTGTCGGCGGCGATCTGGACGGGGCCGTCGGGACCGTCGACCTTCACGCCCTTGTCGTTGACCTCGACGACCTTGTGGCCGGTGAGGAGCGTGACGCCCTGCGCGGCGAGGTCGCGCAGCAGCGTGATGCGGTTGATCATCAGCAGGTCGGGGGCGATGCCGTCGGCCATCTCGACGACCGTGACCTCGTGGCCCTTCTCCTGCATCTCGAGCGCGAAGTCGGCGCCCGACAGGCCGCCGCCGCACACGACCATGCGCTTGCCGAGCTCGGCGCCCAGGTGGGCGTCGATGACCTCGACGACGTTCGGGCCGTCGAGGCCCGGGATCGGGGGCGCGAGGGGCGTGGTGCCGACCGCGATGATGATCGCGTCGGCGCCGTCGAGCTCGGGCGACTCCGCGGTGATCTCGGTGCCGAGGTGGACCGTGACGGGCAGGCCCTTGAGCTGACGCTCCCACCAGAAGATCATGGAGCGGAGCTCCTTCTTGAACTCCGGGGTGGCGGCGGGCCACAGGACGCCGCCGAGCTGGTCGGCCTTGTCGTAGACATCCACGGTGTGACCGCGCAGGGCCGCGACGCGCGCCGCCTCGAGACCCGCAGGACCGGCGCCGACGATGACGACGTTCTTCTTGGTCTGCGCGGGCGTGAGGACGCGCTCGACCTCGAAGCCGACGGTCGGGTTGACGGCGCAGCCGAGGGGCTGGCCGACGAACGCGTTGCCGACGCACAGCTGGTTGCAGCGGATGCACGGGCGGATGTCCTCGCGGCGCCCCTCGGCGAGCTTGGCGCCCCACTCCGGGTCCGCGATGAGGGCGCGGCCGATGCCCGCGAAGTCCATCTCACCCGACGCGATGGCCTCCTCGGCCCGCTCCGGGGTGAGGTTTCCGCAGCCGAGGACGGGGATGCTCAGCGCGTCCTTGAACAGCCTGACGGAGCCCATCATGCAGTTGTCGCCGAGGTAGTAGGGCGGGAACACGTAGTCCATCGCCTCGTACGAGCCCTCGTCGATCATGAGCAGGTCCAGTCCAGCCTTCTCGAGCTCCTTGGCGATCTCGAGCGACTCCTCGACGCCGCGGCCACCCTCGAAGTGGTGGTCGACCGACAGACGGAAGCTCACGGGCAGACCGGGCGCGCCCTCCTTGACGGCGGCGATGATCTCCGCGGCGAACCGGCAGCGGTTCTCGACCGAGCCGCCGTACTCGTCCTCGCGGCGGTTCCACACGGGGGACAGGAACTGGTCGATCACGTAGCCGGTGTGGCCGTGGATGTCGATCGCGTCGATGCCGGCCTTGGCGCAGCGCTCGGCCGCCTCCTTGAAGCGCTGGACGATGACCTTGATCTCGTCCGTCTCGAGCGGACGGCACTTCACGTTCGGGTCGAGCCAGTGGCTGTTGTCCGAGGCGGAGATGGGCAGACGCTCGGGGTCGATGTTGTTGATGTTGCGCCCCAGGCCCGCGGTGAGCTGGACCGAGACCGCGCCGCCGCGGGCGTGGAACGCCTCGGCGAGCTTGACGAGACCGGGGATCG
The DNA here is from genome assembly GCF_002090115.1 of Demequina sp. NBRC 110054. NCBI lineage: Bacteria > Bacillati > Actinomycetota > Actinomycetes > Micrococcales > Demequinaceae > Demequina > Demequina sp. NBRC 110054. The sequence goes on along the minus strand of NZ_BBRK01000004.1, from coordinate 1,474,960 downwards.
CCGCGTCGGTGTCGACACGACCCAGGCCCTCGTTGATGACCTCGTAGTCGTCGGTCACGGCGTTGATGCCGGTGCACACGAGACCCGCACCCTTGGCGCGCTCGGCGTAGTAGGCAACCTCGCGATCGGTGAGGTGGCCGTCGTGGTCACCCATCTCGGTGCCCATCGGCACCATGATCACGCGGTTGCGGAGCTGGAGGTTGCCGAGCTTCACGGGCTCGGTGACGTGAGAGAAGGTCGTGGTGGTCATCGGTGACTCCTGGGGCAGCGGTTTCCGGGTCTTGCCTGCTGGACACGTGGCAATTACTGATCAACATATGGCCAATACATCGCGCCGCCTCGGGACCACCGTCCCGATGTGACGCGGCCCACGCATGGACCTCAGGGCACCTCGCCCATGCCGGGCGCCGTACAGCGAGGGGGGGGGCTTCCAGGGACGATGCCCAGCCGCCGCCCGCTCACCCGTCGACGAACAGAATGACGGCTGTCGACTACAGCTCAACCGTGAGGGATCCGGGCCGATGGGAGGGCGAGTCCGGGCGCCCCTGCGCGCACCTCCATCACTCGGGATGCACCTCGCATCCCGCACGTCCCCCCCCTGGAGCACCCATGTCCTTCCTTCGCACCCCAGGCGTCGTCGCCCAGATCCAGGCAGCCACGCTCGGCGGCGCCGTCGTCACCGGCGTCGTCGCCGTCGTCTCCGTCATCGGCATCGGCTCCCTCCAGCAGGTGCGCGACTCCGAGCTCGAGCAGTCGGTGCCCTACGTCATGGGCCTGCAGTCGATCGCGCTGTCCGCGAAGGCGGCTGCGAACGACGAGCGCGGCTACCTGCTGACCGCGGACCAGGAGTTCGCGACCGAGGTGCTCGAGCGCTTCGAGACGATCGACGGGATCATCGAGGACTCGCGCGCGCTCGCCGCGGATGACGACCAGCTCGCCGCTCTCGACGAGCTCGCAGCCGAGCTCACGACCTGGGAGGACGCGCTCGAGGCGGAGTTCGCCCTGTACCTCACCGACCCCGACACCGCGGTCGAGACGGCGCTGAACGACAACCGTGCCCTGCGCAAGGTCTACGAGGAGACGCTGGCGGAGATGATCGCCGACGGTGAGGCACGCATCGCCGAGGGTCAGGGCTTCGCCGCGCAGGTCCAGCAGCTCCGGATCGTGATGGCCGCTCTCGGAGTGCTCGCCTTCGTTGCGGGAGCGACCGCAGGATGGTTCCTGTCGCGCCGCATCAAGCGCGCGGTGACCACTCAGGTCGAGGGCCTCACCGCCCTGGCTGACGGGGATCTGGCGCACCGTGTCCCTGTCACCTCGTCGGACGAGTTCGGCCAGATGGCGGCCGCGCTCAACACCTCTGGCGAGCGCCTGTCCGCGGCGCTCGGCGCCGTCGCCCAGTCCGCGAACACCGTCCTCATGACCTCGGAGCAGCTCCGCTCCACCGCGTCGTCGATCTCGGAGGACGCGACCAAGTCGGCACAGCTGACCTCGACCGCAGCCGGCACGTCTCAGCGAGTGAGCCAGGACGTGCAGGCGGTCGCGACCGGAGCCGAGGAGCTCGGCTCCGCGATCGCCGAGATCGCCCGCAACGCGGGAGACGCCGCCGAGGTCGCCGCCCACGCTCGCGAGGTCACCGCACGCACCACGGAGCAGATCGCGCGGCTCGGCGCATCCTCGACGCAGATCGGCTCGGTGGTCCAGATCATCAACCAGATCGCGGAACAGACCAACCTTCTCGCTCTCAACGCGACCATCGAGTCGGCGCGCGCAGGCGAGGCGGGCAAGGGGTTCGCGGTGGTCGCGGGCGAGGTGAAGGACCTCGCCGGCGAGACCGCGCGTGCCACCAAGGACATCGTGAGCCAGGTCCAGGCGATCCAGGTCGACACCGAGGCGGCCGTCGCGGCGATCGCGGAGATCTCCGAGGTCGTCGAGCGCATTCAGAACTACCAGGGCACGATCGCGTCGGCCGTCGAGGAGCAGGCGTCGGTGACGACGGAGATGAACCGCGGCCTCGGCGACGTGGCCACGGGCTCCGGCGAGATCGCCGGCACGGTGGACTCGGTGGCTCACGATGCGGAGGAGTTCATGGCGGCTGCCGCCACGACGCTTCAGGGCGTCGAGGCGCTCGACACGCAGGTCAGCGAGCTGCGGGCCGTCGTAGGGAACTTCCGCTTCTGACCATGGCAGGGGCGCCGATCAGAGCCGACGCCCCTTGCGCAGGGCATCCCGCAGCGGGGGCACGACGACACCCGCGGCAGCCATCTCGGCGCGCGTGAGCCGACGGTTGCGCAGGATGCTGGCCACGCCCAGGACCCACGGGATCAGCAGCGCCGCGAACGCGAGCCGGTACTGGTCGAGCGTGTAGACCGAGGCCCCGTCCGGCGACGCGACCTGGAGCACGAGCCCGACGAGCAGCACCGACACGATGGTCGACACGAAGCCGCCCATGTTGACGAAGCCCGTCGCGGTGCCGAGCTGTGCCTTCGGCGCGAACGTGCGCGCATAGTCCATGCCGATGAGCGAGACGGGACCCCCCGCACCCACGATCGCCATGAAGATCATGAGCTCCCACATCGGGCGAGGCGTGGAGGGGATCAGCAGCACGATCCACGCGAGCAGCGTCGCAGTCGCGGAGCCGAGCACCATCCAGCTGCGCCGCAGGGGATGGCGCGCGGTGTAGGCGCCCGCGAGGGGACCGGCGACCATCTTGGCGATCGTCAGCACCGTGAGCAGCGCCGAGGCCTCCGCGCGAGACAGCCCCTGGGCTGTGACGAAGAACGGCACTCCCCACAGCAGCGCGAGCGTGTTCGCGGAGAACAGGCTCGTGAAGTGCGTCCAGAAGCCGAGCCGTGTGCCCGCGGGGCTCATCGCGAGCCTCACCTGGGACACGAACCTCTCCCGCTCGGGTCCCGCGACGGCGCCCTCCGATCCCGGCCCCTCCGCGACCATCGGATCGCGACGGCCAGGACCAGCTCCGGGAGGCTCGCGCACACCGATCGCGGCGATCAGCGCGACCACCAGCCCGATGCCTGCGAGCGCGGCGAAGGCAGCCGTCCAGCCGAAGGCGGCCAGCATCCAAGCGACCGGGATCGCGGTCGCGAGCTGACCCGTCTGGCCGACGAAGCCCGTGACCTGGACCATGATCGGCGCCCTCCTGGGCGGGAACCAGTGGGCGACGAGTCGGCACGCCGCGATGAACACGGGAGCGTCGCCGGCGCCGAGCAGGATGCGGGCCCCGAAGGCCATGAGGTAGTCGTCGGAGAAGGCGAGCATCAGCTGACCGAGCGCCATGACGAGCGAGCCTGAGACGATCATGCGCTTCGCGCCGAAGCGGTCCAGCATCGCGCCCGCGGGCAGCTGCAGCGCGGCGTACGTCGCGATCTGCGCGACGGAGAGCATCGCGAGTCCCGTCGCCTGGATGTCGAACCGCTCGAGAGCCTCGACTCCGGCCACACCGAGGGCCGTCCGGTGCACGACTGCCAGGAAGTACGCGGAGATCGCCGCGGCCATGACGAACCAGGCGGCGCGGGGAACGCGCTCTGGGGTCTCGGTCATGACGGTCCTCCGTGCGGACGGCGGCGGGGTCCGGGGCCTCCTCAGGGTAGCCCGCGAAGTCCGCGCGGATTACTGCGATGGTCCCGCCCTGGCGCCCCGGTCAGAGCCGCGTGCGGCCCGCGAAGGTCCTCCCGTACGCGCGCGGGAAGACGGAGTACGGGAGCCGCGCGCCGAGGCTCAGCTGCTGTCGCAGCGGCAGGTCCTCGTCGAGGAACCTCAGCAGCTGCTCGGGCGTGGCGCGCAGCAGCAGCTCCTCGAGGACGCGGCGCGCGCCGTCAGGGTCCTCGCGCACGGCGGTGAGGAGTGCACGGTCGAGCCGGGCGTACCACCGGGACGATGCGGGTCCCCGGACGTCGACGCCGTCGCCTCGCGCTGGCGCCTCCCCTCCCCCGGCGGGCGTCGCATCGTCCGCACCCCTCGCATCGTCCCTCGCCCTCGCCGCGTCCTGGACCATCGCGGCCGCGATCCTCGCGCTGTGCGCCTGGATGCGCGCGAAGGCGTAGCCGGTGCTCGCCTTGACGGCGCCCGCGGGGCTGCCGAGGAGCGTGAGCCCCGCGACTCCCGGCACCGATCGAGCGGGGACGTCCAGCGGGATGGTGCCCCCCTGGACCACGGACCACTCGGCGTCCGGCGCCCCGAGGACCTCGTCGAGGTAGCGCAGCAGATGGGGCTCGTGATCGATCTCGCCCTCCGCGCCGCCGCTCGCGAACACGGTCCTCTCGACGAGTGCGACCCGAGCGGATGTCGGCAGGACATGCATGAAGGCGACTCCGCGGTCCTGGGCCGTGCGGAAGTCCATGAAGGTCACGAGATCCCTTGTGAAGATGTCGCGATCGGACCACACGCCCCAGCCGAGGAAGTCCAGGTGCGGCCCCGCCACCGCATGCCCCGGGACCGCGAGCCCGACACTGTCGAAGACCTGCGGCGACCTGATCAGCACGCGGCTGCCGTCGGGAGCACGCGCCTCGACCTCGACGCCCTCCCTGTGCCTTCGCATGCCTGTGGCGGTGCCGGCGACCCACTCCACCGCGTGCACGGACTCTCCCGGGGCGGTCGCGAAGGCGCGGAGGTCCTCGCCGGTGATCGTGCGGTACGCGTACGGGGCGAGGTCCAGGTCGCGCGTCCAGTCCTGCCCCGCGACGCGCGCGCGTCCATGCACCACGGTCGCGTGCGCGTCGAGCAGACCCTCACCGGTGGACCACCATGCCCAGTTGCGCTCGGCCAGAGGCGTCGCGCCGTCGTCGACGACCACGACCGTGCCGCGCCATCCGGCGCGTCCCAGGTGCGCGAGCAGGGACAGCCCGGCCGCGCCGACACCCACGATCGCCGCGTCGGCGCGCAGCAGGCGAGAGTCCATGAGGGTCCCCCTTCCTCCCCCAGTCTCAGGCCCTCAGGGTGACTCTCGCAGGCGAAGAACGGAAACCGCCACGCGGCATCGGGACGACACGGGGCCCGGACGCATGCGCGCCCGGGCCCCGCGGTCAGCCGATCTGCGGTCAGTCCGTCGCGACGGGCTCCGTGCCTGCGAGGTTCGCCGCGGTGAGCAGCGGCAGGTCGGTGCCGAGCGTGCGGGCGAGCTGGAAGCCGCCGTGCACCGCGGACAGGATGCTGTCGGCCTCGACCGCGTCACCGATGACGGAGACGTCGATCTTGCCCTCGAGCCTCGCGAGCAGCTCGTCGTTCGGCGTGTAGCCGGCGGCGATCACGACCGTGTCGGCGTCGATCGTGGTCTCGGCCCCGTCCTTGCTGTAGGTGAGGCCGTCGTCCGCGATCTGCGCGACGCGCGCACCGGTCACGAACTCCAGGTCCGAGTCCTCGAGCAGCTGCGCGAGCGCGAGCTCGTTGTTGCGGCAGTGCTCGACGGTCGCGAGGATCTTCTCCTCCATCTCGACCACGGTGACCTTGTCGGCGGTCTGGGCCATCATCGCGGCAGCCTCGCAGCCCACGAGTCCGGCACCGATCACGACGACCCGCTTGCCGTAGCCCGCACGCCCGGTGAGGACGTCGTTGGCCTTGACGACGGAGGCGCTCTCGATGCCCGGGATCGGGGGCATCGTGTGGCGGGCGCCGGTCGCGAGCACGACCTTGTCCCAGCCGCCCAGGAGGATCTCCTCGGCGGTGCCGTCCTTCATGGTCTTGACCTTGACGTTCGAGGCGAGGGTGCGGTTCACCATCACCTCGGCGTAGTCCTTGACGTCGGACTTGAACGACGGGCCACCGGCCGCGAAGAGCGTGCCGCCCAGTCGCGGACCCTTCTCCCACAGCTCGACCTCGATGCCGCGCTCCGCAGCGGTGAGCGCGAACTCCATGCCGCCGGGGCCGCCTCCGAGCACGAGCGCGCGGGTGGGAGCCGCCACGGGCTCCATCGGGTTCATGTCCTCGGCGTAGCAGCGCGGGTTCACGGCGCACACGTAGTGACCGCCCTTGAAGCCCGAGAACAGGCACTCGTTGCAGCCGATGCACGGCGTGATGTCGTACGCCTTGTTCTCGGCGACCTTGTTGACCCAGTCGGGCTCGGCGAGCGCGCCGTGGCCGAGGCCGATGAAGTCGCCCTTGCCGTCCGCGAGGACCTTCTCGGCGACGCCGGGGTCGTTGAGCTTGCCGGTCGTGAGCACGGGCACGGTCGCGATCTTCTTGACCTCGGCCGCGAGCCACGACTGCAGCGCCTGGGGCTGGTACACGGTCGGGATCGCCTTGTACCAGGCCTCGTAGCAGCCCATGTCGACGTGCAGGGCGTCGATGCCGGACTCCTGGATGAGGCGCGTCTGCGCGAGGCCCTCCTCGAGCTCGCGGCCGCCGGGGACGCCGTGATACGGCGTGTACTTGTACAGGATCGGGAAGTCGGGGCCGACCGCCTCGCGCACGGACTTCACAATGTCGAGGCCGAACTTCATGCGGCCCTCGAGGTCGCCGCCGTACTCGTCCTCGCGCTTGTTCCACAGCTCCGAGGAGAACTGGTCGATCAGGTAGCCGCCGTAGCCGTGGATCTCCACGGAGTCGGCACCCGCGGCCTTCGCGACCGCGGCGCCCTCCCCCATCTTCGCGACGAGGTGCTGGATCTGCTCGACGCTGAGCGGCTCGCACATGAGGCCCGGGAACCAGTAGGACTCGACGGCGCTGGCGGCGAGCGGCGCGACCTCGGCCGCGAACGGGAGCTGCATGCGGCCCAGGCCGGGGGTGAGCTGGATGCACAGCTTGGCGCCAGCCGCGTGGATGCGGTTCGCGAGCTCGGCGATGCGCTCCTGAGAGTGCTCGCTACCGATGATGTTGCAGGCCTTCTGCTCGTACTCGGTGGTCACCTGGTTGGCGCCGGTGATGATGAGGCCGAAGCCGCCGAGGGCCCGCTCCTCGTAGTAGCGGATCGACCGCTCGTGGAACGAGCCGTCAGGCTCGGTGGTGGTGCCCATGGGAGCCATGAACACGCGGTTCTTGAGCTCCATGGTGCCGATGCGTCCTGCCTCAAGCAGCTTCATCGAGAGTTCCCTTTTCTTCCGGGGCGCCGACGCTGGTCGTGGCGCATCCGCCGGGGAACGGGTGCGAGCGGCCGTCGTTGGTCGCTGTGGGTGGTGTGCCCTCAGCATCTCTTGGACACCCGTCAAAGCGCGCGGGACCGAGGTCCCGCAAATAGGCACGCGTCAATCTGACGCGTCCACCTTCCAAGGCCCGGAAGAGGCGCGTGCAGCCGCCGCTACTCGCGCGCCTTCAGCTTGCCGAGCTTCACGACGAGCGAGCCCTGGTGCGCCTCGACCACCTGCGCGGGCGTGAGGGTGAAGCTCCTGCTGTACGTCTGGGAACCGTAGACGGCCTGCACCTCGAGGTCGACGCCCCCTGACCGGCCGACGAACTCCTCGAGCACCATCGGGTCGTCGATCTCGAGCACGAACCTGCCGTCCGCGTCCACCTCTGCGGTCGCGACGTCCCCCAGCTGAACCTCGTCGCCCTCCTCCATCTCGGCGAGGTCCTCGCTCGGCGGCCACGCCACGAGCGAAGCGAGGGCTACATCGCCACTCTCGGCGCCGCCGAGAACGAGCCGCCCCTGGACGACCGACACCTCGCCGGACTCCGCGAGCGCGGCGCCCGCGGCCGCATCGTCGCCCCCGAAGAGCTCCTGCACGGCCAGCACCGCGACCACCCCGATGACGATCGCGGCGCCCACGACGACGCCGAGCCCACGCCAGCGCGCGTGCGCACGACTCTCCCCACGAACTGCCACAGGACCCCCAGCCGTCCCCTGCCGACACTCGTTGTCGGACGCTCAGGACGCTAGCACGCGGCGCCGCGCGCACCCCGTCTTCCCCAGCCCGACCTCACGCGTGGGTCGGCATGAGGCTGAACGCGTCCTCGTCCTCCTGCGCGTTGTGCAGCCGCAGCACGCCGTAGAGACCGTAGAGCATGCGCCGCAGCTCGACGATGTCGTCGGGCTCGGGGTCGCCGTCGATGAAGTCGAGCAGCCTGCGCATCCGGCCCACCTGGTGCTCGATCTCGGCGTGCGTGCGGCTCAGCGCCGCGACCGCCTCATCCGTCCCCCTCGCCCGCGCGACGAGGGGGACGAGCCGCTCCTCGTCGGCCCGCTCGTGCGGCAGCAGCTCGGTCTCGAGCGCATGCACGAGGCGAGAGACCTCGGTGATGTCGGGGTCGTGCGCGTCGAGCGAGTCGGCGACGGTCGCGAGCCGTTCCACGAGAGGGGCGACGCTGTCGTGCTCCTCGTGCAGCGCCGCGAGGGTCGCGCGGTCCTCGTCGCTCAGCGTGACGCTGTGGACACGACCCGGCAGCACCGCCCGGAGCGCGATCGCGATCGCAAGCAGGTCGATCACCTCCTGGAGCGCGGCGCCGGCGACGACGGGCAGGTAGCCGAGCGCGGCCGCGACCATCGCGATGAGCGACAGACCCATCCCGACCCCGACCGCTTGAAGCGCGATGCGGCGCGAGCGGGCCGCGACCGCCATCGCGTCCGCGAGCGCGTCGATACGGTCCACGGTGAGGACCACGTCCGCGGCCTCGGACGATGCGGTCGCTCCCCTCGCCGCGAGTGCCACGCCGACGTCGGCGGCGGCGAGCGCAGGAGCGTCGTTGATCCCGTCGCCCACCATGACGGTCGCGCCGTGGTGCCGCTCGTGGGCGAGGGCGTTCAGCTTGTCCTGGGGAGTGCAGTCGGCGAGCACCTGGTCCACGCCGACGATGCGCCCGACGGTCGCGCCGACGTCCGCCCGGTCCCCGGTCGCCAGGACGATGCGGGTGACGCCGGCCGTGCGCAGGGCCCGGACCATGCGGGGCGCGTCGGGACGGATGGGGTCGCGCAGCAGCAGCGCGGCGGCGACCTCGCCGTCGACCTCGACGAGCGAGAGCGCGGAACCGTCGAGGTCAGCGCGCTTGCGCACGCGCCTCACCCACGGCGCGGGAGAGGGGCCTGCGAGCCACGTGAGCCGACCCACGCGGACGCGATGCCCGTCGACGGTCCCCGCCACTCCCTGGCCGTGGGTCTCGTCGACGTCCGTGGGCATCGTCAGGCTCAGCCCGCGGGCGCGCGCCGCCTCGACGATCGGGCCGGCGAGGACGTGGGCCGAGAGCTGGTCGACCGAGGCCGCGAAGGCGAGCGCCGCATCGTCCTCGCACCCTGGCGCCGTGACGATGTCGGCCAGCTCGGGGCGACCCCGTGTCAAAGTGCCGGTCTTGTCGACGACGACCACGCGTCCGCGCGCGAGCTGCTCGAGCGCGCCTCCGCCCTTGATGACGACGCCGAGCCGGGCGGCGCGGGACAGGCCCGAGACGATCGCGATCGGGGCGGCGAGCAGGAGGGGGCACGGGGTCGCGACCACGAGCACCGCGACGGCGCGCACCGGGTCGCCCGCGAGCGCCCAGGCGGCTCCGGCGAGCACGAGGGTAAGCGGCACGAACGCGACCGCCCACCGGTCGGCCGTGCGCACGAACGGCGCCGAGATGCCCTGCGCCTCCTGGACGAGGCGCACGAGCGCGGCGTATGTCGAGGTCTCGGCGGTCGTCGTGGTGAGCAGCTCGGCGGGTCCGCCGACGTTCACGACGCCCGAGCGCACGTCCTCGCCCGCGGGTCGCCCGACGGGGAGCGGCTCGCCGGTGAGCGCGGACTCGTCGAACGTGGAGTCCTGCGCGAGTCGACCGTCGACCGGGACCACCTCGCCGGGGCGGACCAGCAGGCGGTCGCCGACGCGGACCTCGTCGACCGAGATCTCCTCGAGCCCGTCAGCCGTCACACGCCTGGCCGTCCGCGGTGCGCGGGCGGTGAGGAGGCTCAGCTCGCGCCTCGCCCGAGCGTCTGCCATCGCCTCGAGGACCTGCCCCGTGGCGAGCATGAGGGTGATGATCGCGCCCGCGAGAGGCTCGTCGACGGCGAGGGCGCCCGCGAGGGCGAGCACCGCGATGACGTCGACCGTCGGCCGCTTCTGAGCGGCAGCCTGCACGGTGGCCGCGAGCGCGAAGACGAGCCCGAGAACGGTGCCGGCGATCCACAGCCAGCGTGCCGCATCGTCCATGTCGACGAACCAGGCGACGCCGCCCCCGGCCAGCAGGACGCCCGAGACGACCAGCACGATCATCTCGAGGTTGCGCCGCAGCCAGCCGTCCATACCTCCAAAGTACGCCGCTAGCAGGGACGAGGCGCGGTCAGCCGGTCCGCGGCGGCAAGCGCGTGTGAGCCGGTCCGGCTCAGCCGACCACCTGCGCGACCGCCCACAGGGGCACGACGTGCATGGTCTCCCCCTTGGTGAGCGCCTCGGCGATCTCGTGGAGCCCGGCGGGGCGGGACTCGCGGCGGCCGTGGACGGGGACCGAGGACGGGTCGTCCGAGCGGAACGCGTGACGCACGTCGGGGTCGGAGTAGAAGACCTCGACGAAGTCGTCGCCCGGCGCGTACGGGGCGACGCCGCGCATCCCGTGGCCGGTGTACCAGTACACGACCAGGCTGTAGGCCTCGAGGTGCTCGAGCACGCGCTCGGCGTACCACCGCCACGGCAGGATGTCCCCGCCGGCCGACTGGAGTCCGCCGATGGTCGTGCTCACGCGCTCCCTTGCGCTCATGCCTTCATTGTGCGCCTGCCGCGCGTCGAGTGCCAGGGGTCATCCGCAGAGCAGACCCCCCGTGCAGCACACACAGCGACGCCCTCCGAGAATGGGCTCGGAGGGCGTCGCGAGGGACGATGCGGGGGCCGCCTCACGGCGGGCCCGGCTCGTCGGTGCTGGGGGCTGCCTCACGGCAGGCCCGCGTCACCGAGGATGAGGTGCGGGGACGCCTCCCGGCGTGCCCGGCCTCCCCGGAAGGGCTAGCGCTTGTCGGCGCTGCCCTCCTCGAGAGCGGCGGCCGTGACGGCAACCGCCGCATCGATGTCCGCCGGGGCGATCTCGCCCTCAGCGTCGCCGTGGCTCTCGCCATGGGCGGTGGGACGCATGTTGACGAGGATCGCGGCGGCGACCGAGGCGAGCAGCACCGCGCCCACCGAGATCCACATCGCGGTCGTGAAGCCCTGCACCGCGGCCTCGGCGAGCTCTCCCGCGGTCGTGGACCCGTGGTCGGCGATCCAGTCGGCGGTGACGTTCGCCGCGACCGTGTTGAGCAGCGCGATCCCGATGGATCCGCCGACCTGCTGGGTCGTGTTGAGCGTCGCGGACACGACGCCCGCGTCCGTGCCCCGCACGCCGCCGGTCGCGGTCGCCATCGACGGCATGAACGTCATGCCCATGCCGAGGCCCAGGAACAGCAGGCCAGGCATCACGTGCACCCAGTACGACGAGCCGACCTCGATCTGCGTGAGGAACAGCAGCGCACCGGTCGCGAGCAGCGTGCCGGGCACCATGAGGCGGCGCGGGCCGACGCGCGGCAGGAGCCTCGCCGAGATACCGACGGCGCCGGTCATCATGCCGAGCACCATCGGGAGGAACGCGACACCGGTCCTCATGGGCGAGAAGCCCTGGACGCCCTGCAGGTAGTAGGTGAGGAAGAGGAAGACGCCGAACATACCGATCTGGGTGAGGCCGACGACCGTGAGGGCGCCGACGCGGTTGCGGTCGCGCAGCAGGTGCAGCGGCAGCAGCGCGTGCGGGGTGCGGCGCTCGACCAGGACGAAGGCCGCGAGCAGCACCGCGCCGAGCGCGAACATCGACAGCACGAGCGCGGAGGTCCAACCGTCCTGCTCCGCCTCGCTCAGGCCGTAGACGATCGCGAGGACACCGCCGGTGACGAGCAGTGCGCCAGGGACGTCGAGCCTGGTGCGGATGCCCTCGACGCGGTGGTCGCGTAGGAACAGCGACGCCCCGATGATCGCGACCACAGCGATGGGCACGTTGACGGTGAGCGTCCAGCGCCAGTCGACATACTGCGTGAGCGCGCCGCCGAGGATGAGGCCGATCGCGGCGCCTCCTCCAGCGATCGCGCCGTAGACGCCGAGCGCGCGGGCCCGCTCGCGGGCGTCGGTGAAGGTGACGTTGAGCATCGACAGCGCGGCCGGTGCGAGCAGCGCGGCGAACACTCCCTGCAGCGCGCGGGCGATGATCAGCATCGCGAAGGTCTGCGACAGCCCTCCGAACGCGGAGGCCACGGCGAAGCCCGCGAGGCCGACGATCAGGGTGCGCTTGCGCCCCATCACGTCGCCGAGCCGGCCTCCGAGCAGCAGCAGTCCGCCGAACGCGAGCGTGTACGCGGTGATGACCCACTGGCGGTCGGCGTCGGAGATGCCGAGGTCGGCCTGCGCGGTGGGGAGTGCGATGTTCACGATGGTCATGTCGAGCACGACCATGAGCTGCGCGAGCCCGATCGCGGCGAGTCCCCACCAGCGGCGGGGATCGGGGGTGGTGTCCATGAGGGACCTTTCGTAGGCGCGGGGTCGCCGAGGAGCTCGGACGATGCCGACGGTGGCGGGTGCCCGTGGGGGCGGATGTCCTGGCCCCGGGGGGGGGGCGAGGACGATGCGGCGGCTGGCTTGGCGGGACGAATGAGCTCAGGGACATTCGACCCAGGGGAACTTCCTAGCCGCCCGGTAAGTTGATACTGTGAGACTAAGCCGGAACTAGCCGGTCGTCAAGTCAGAATCATGAGTAGAATTCAGGGAGCTGAGGAAGGACCGCCATGACAGAGACCGCCGCCCGCCGCCGGGGAGACACCCGCGCGCGCATCCAGGCCGTCGCGCTCGAGCGGTTCACCGACAACGGCTACGACCAGACCTCCCTGCGCGAGATCGCCGAGGATCTCGGGGTCACGAAGGCCGCGCTGTACTACCACTTCAAGACCAAGGAGGAGATCCTCGACTCCCTCCTGGCGCAGGCCTCCACGCAGATCGAGGAGCTCGTCTCGTGGATGAAGGCGGGCCCTTCCACGCGCGAGCGGCGACTCGAGCTCATCCGACGACTGGGCGACATCACGTTCGGCGTTCCTGGCGAGGTGCTGCGCTGCGTGCAGCAGAACGAGGTCGCCCTGCGCAACCTCGACGGCACCACCAACCTGGTGCACGACCTCAAGGTGCGCCTGTGGGAGGCCGCCCAGCCCGAGGACGCGACGGTCGCCGAGCGCCTCCGCGTCCGCATGGCGATCATGACGGTCCTCATCGCGAACAAGCCCGGCAGCGACCTCGGCGGCACCGTCGAGGAGCGCGCCGCCGCCGCGCAGGAGATCGCCGCCGATCTGGTGCCGTAGGTCAGCGCTCACATCACTCCCCTCCCTCGCTGCGTCCGCGCCCCTCGCGGCCGGACGCACCGACCGCCGATACCACCCACGTAGTACCCGCAAGTGTCTCCATCCGGCGGATGGAATCTCCCGCGCATCCCGGCACCCTTGAAGGGTCAAGGCGCACCGCCCACGCAGGCCGCGCCCACTCATCCCGATTGGATCCGCCATGCTCTCGCGCGCCGTCCCAGCCCTCGTCCAGACCACGATCTACGCCGCGCTGCTCGTCGTGATCGCCACGCATCTGCCGGACCCCACGATGGCGAGCGCGACGACGGCTGCCGCCGCGGACGGCGCACCGATCGCCTCCCACCCGAGCGCGACCGTGAATCTCCTCCACCTCCTCGGAGTCCTCGGCCCGCTCACCCTGGTCGTCGGCGGTCTCGCGATCGCCCTCGAGTCCAGGCTCGCTCCTCGCGACAACGGCGACGCGTAGGGCGGGTCAGGAACGGCGGGGCCGCGCGCCATCCTCTCCGCGCACGGCCCCACCCGCACCCCGGTGAGGCTCGGCGTCTCGGCGCCGGGCCTCGCTCCCGGTTTCGCTTCCCACCAGGGATGTCGCTGCTTCCCGGCGCCGCGCGCGCCCGCCGACCCGGGAGTAGATTCGAAGGCGAGGGGGCGGCCGCTCCGCCCCGCCGCGTCCGGCTCGAGGAAGAGAGATGCGCTGGCAGGAGATCCTTGACCGCTTCCGCCCGGTGACAGCACCTGGAGGAGCGGCCGAGTCCGCCGCGCACGTGGCCGCACGCACGGGTGCCGCCCTCGAGCTCGCGCCCGTCTTCGCGATCCTCGACGCGGATCTGACCGCGGCGACCGACCTTGCGTCCGTCGCGGAGTCCGCGGCGGCCGACCGGCTCGACAATGCCCGCTCAGATGCCGCGGCCGTCGTGGCCCGCGCTCGCCGGGAGGCCCCCGCGCGCGAGGCCGAGGCCGCCGCCGCGATCCTGTCCTCCGCCGCGGAGGACGACGCGCGCACGACGGCACAGGCGCGACGAGACGCCGAGCAGCTCCTCGCCTCTCGCGCCCCGCGCGTAGACGAGGCGGCCGCCGCGGTGATCTCGCGCCTCGTCGAGGACCTGGGCGGCGATGCCTCCTGGAATCGCATGAGGGCCGATCTCGGGGCGGATTCCGGGCCTGGTGCGATTCCAGGGCGCAGGAGCGGTGCGGGCAGGGACGATGCGGGGGCCGGGTCATGAGCGCGGGCTGGGTCGCCGCCTCGGTGCGGGTGCGCGCGCTCGCCGCGGGCCGCGCCGGGGAGGAGGGCGCCGCGCGCCTTGCCGCGGTCCGCTCGTGGCGCGAGGCCGAGGACCTGCTGGCGAGGTGGAGCTATGGTGTCCGCGCCGCGGAGGCCACCGGCCCCGAGGATCTCCAACGGGCCGTGCGCGAGACCCTGCTGTGGCAGCTGCGCGTCCTCGCCGGGTGGGCGCCCGCCGCGGGCACGGGCATCCTGCGCGCGGCCGCCGCGAGGTTCGAGCGGGACAACACCCTCGGCCGACTGCGCGAGCTCGACGGCGGCTCGTCGGGTGCGCCCTACGACCTTGGCGTGATGGAGACCTCGTGGAGCGTGCTGCGCCGTGCCGAATCCTCCGACAGGTTGCGGGAGCTCCTCGCGCGGACCTCGTGGGGCGAGGTCCCTGAGGGCGAGGCAGACCAGCTCGCCGACCTCCTCACCGCCGCGTGGCTCACCCGGTACGCGCAGGCGGCACCCGCCGCGCGGACATGGTGCGCGCGCGATCTCGCGCTGGCGATCGCGCGGCTCCGGTTCGTCGACGGCGTCCACCCCGGACCGGCGCTGCGTCAGCGCGTCGGCCCCCTCCTGGGCCACGCGTGGGAGAGCGCGACCGACCTGCCCTCGTTCGCCATCGGCCTCCCCACCGGCACCCGTTCGGCGTTCGCCGACATCGCCTCTCCCTCGGGGCTCTGGCGCGCGGAGGTGCGGACCTACGCCGCGATGGAGGCCGAGGCCGCCGCGATGCTCCGCCAGGGCAGCCCCGGTCCCGACGTCGTCGTCGCGGGGATCGCGCTGCTCTCCGCCGACGCGTGGCGCGTCCAGGCAGCGATCGCGACGATCGACCAGGGCCCGGCCGCGAGGGAGGTGCTCGATGTCGCCTCATGACTCGCAGACCGTCCCTCCTCGGCGGGGTGTGACCCCGCGTCGAAGGAGCGCAGCGCGGGACCGCGAGACGCGGAGCGAGCGCGGCCCGCGCGGCCCCCTCGCGATGGACCGCGTCGGCATCGTCGTCCACACCCAGGACCGGGACCGCGCGCTGCGGATCCTCGCGCGCGCGGGCGTCGTGGAGCTCGAGCTCAAGGGCGCGGGCGCGGCCGAGGACGACGCGCTGCCCGGAGACCAGGAGCTGCAGCGTGCCGCTGCGGCCGGTGTGGTCCACGAGCGGCTGACCGGCTGGGTGGGGTGGATGCCGCGCCGCGAGCGCTCCGGGCTCGCGGCGGCGCTCGCGGCGCTCGGAGGAGCGGTGGTCCCGCTGCGCGTCCCGCCGGGCGCACAGCCGCCCACGCTCATGGCGCGCGGCACGGGCGACACGTCGCGCACGCTCGTCGACACCTACGGCGTCGTGCCCTACGCCGACCTGGACCCCGCACGGCTCGCGGCGGCCGCGTACATCCTGATGTTCGGCATGATGTTCGGCGACGTCGGCCACGGCGCGATCCTCGTGCTCGTGGGGCTCGCGCTGCGCGGACGGTGGATCGCGCGCTTCCGCGGCATCCAGCGCACGTGGTTGTTCGTCACGCTCGCGGGCCTCACCGCGATGGTCTTCGGCGCCCTGTACGGCGCGGCGTTCGGGCCCACCGGGCTGGTGCCAGTGCTGTGGCTCGACCCGATGGAGGAGCCCGTCCCCCTGCTCCTCGCCGCGGTCGCGCTCGGCGCGGTCCTGCTCGCGGGCTCGTACGCGACCGGCACGGTCAACCGGGTGCGCGAGGGCGGCTGGGCCTACGCCCTGTACTCGCGCTCAGGGATCGCGGGATCGGGACTGTTCGTCGCGCTCGGGCTGCTCGCGTGGGGACTCGCGGCGCACGTCACCCCGCTCATCGCCGCCGGGCTGGTGCTCGCGCTCACCGCGCTCGTCCTCATCTTCATCGGGGTCCTGTCCGAGGCCGGCGGTGGCGCGACCGCGATCCTCCAGGCAGGGATCGAGTCCGTCGACAGCATCAGCCGGCTCGGCTCGAACATCGTCTCCTTCGCGCGCCTGGCCGCATTCGGCCTCACGCACGCCGCGCTGCTGAGCGTGATCTGGTCGGGCACCACGTCGCTGTGGGGCTCGTCGGCCTGGGGCTACCCCGCCGCGGTCCTCGTCTTCGTGGTCGGCAACATCATCACGTTCGGGCTCGAGGCGCTGATCGCCGGGATCCAGGCGCTGCGGCTCGAGTACTACGAGCTGTTCTCCCGCGTCTTCGTCGGCGAGGGCCGCGCCTTCGACCCCTGGCATCCCGCCCTTCCGGACGATGCGGCAGTCGCCTCCCCCGTCGCCGTCGCCTCCCCCGCCAGCTCGGCGCCGTCGTCCACCCCCGCCTCGCTCCACTCCCCCGCCTCGCTCCACTCCCCCGCATCGTCCCCGACCTCCACCGAAAGGACCGAGCCATGACTCCCTGGCTGCTCGCCCTCCCCCTGCTCGCGCTCGTCGCGGTCGGCGCGACGTGGCTGCTGCGCCGGCACCGCAGATCCGGCGTGATCGCCCTCGTGGCGACCAACGTCGCGGTGCTCGCCGGGGCCGCGCTCGTGCTCATGACCGGCACGGCTGCGAGCGCCGCCACCGACGTCGCCGAGGCGACGGCCGAGACCACGGCCGCGAACGGGTCGGCGCTGATCGCCGCTTCCATCGCGGTCGCGGGCTCGTCGATCGGCGCCGCGATCGCCGTGGCGTACACGGGCTCCGCCGCGCTCGCCGCGATGAGCGAGCGGCCCGAGATGTTCGGCCGCGCGATGGTCGTCGTCGGCCTCGCCGAGGGCATCGCGATCTACGGCCTCATCATCGCGATCATCCTGATCGGCCAGGCATGACGCACCCGGCCGGCCTCACGGAAGGCGTCGTCGTCGCGCTCGGCGAACGCCGGGTCGTCGGCGCGTTCGCGCTCGCCGGCGCCCGGGTGACGTCGGCCGAGGACCCCGATCAGGTGCGAGCCGCGTGGGACGCGCTCGGCCCCGACGTCGGGCTCGTGCTCGTCACCACGGAGGCCGCCGCCGCGCTCGGGGAAGCGATCGACACGATCGACGCGCCGCTCACGGCGGTGATCCCGTCATGAAGCCCCTCCCGCCCCGCTCCGCCGAGCAGCTCGTGCCTCTGCGCGCGGACATCCTCGCGCGCGCGAGGGCCGCGGCGGAGCAGGTGCGCGCGGAGGCCGACGAGAGCGCCGCGACGATGCTCGCCGACGCCGAGCGCGAGGCGGAAGGGATCGTCACGCGCGCCGCGGAGTCCGGCGCCTCGACCGCGCGATCCGATGCCGCGCTCAGGTCCGCGCGCGAGCGTCGCCGCGCCCACGAGCTTCGCCTCGCGGGGCGGGAGTCGCTGCGCGGCGACCTCGAGTCTGCGGTGCTCGCGCGCGCGGCCGCCCTGCGGGACTCGCCCGACTACCCGCACATGCTCGAGGCGCTGAGGGCCCGCGCGGCCGCGCTGCTCGGGCCCGAGGCGACGCTCACCGAGCACCCCGACGGAGGCATCGTCGCGACCCAGGGCGCACGCCGCCTCGACCTCACGATCCCCACGCTCGCGCGGGCGACGCTCGAGTCGATGGCCGGGGAGGTGTCGGCGCTGTGGCACGCATGAGTGTGGACGGAAGAGAAGCCTCCCCGGACGCGCGCGTCGGCCGCACCGTGCGCGTCACGGGTCCCCTGCTCGAGGCCGAGGGCGTCGCGGACGTCGCGATGGGCGAGATCCTCCACGTCGGCGAGGACCGGATCAGCGCCGAGGTGGTCGCCGTCGAGGGCGGCCGCGCGACGATGCAGGCCTACGAGTACACGGGCGGCGTCCGTGTGGGCGAGGCGGCGACAGGCAGCGGGCAGCCGCTTACCGGGCTGTTCGGTCCGGGCCTGCTCGGCGCGGCCTTCGACGGCCTGATGCGCCCCCTCACGTCCGCGCCGATCTGGCTACGCTCCGACCGCCCCGAGTCCGTCGCGAGCGACGATCGCCGCTGGCACTTCGTCCCGTCGGTCGCGCTCGGCGACGCGGTGACCGCCGGCGACGTGCTCGGCACGGTGCCCGACTCGGGCGCGGTCGAGCATCGCGTCGTCGTCCCGGCGGGGGCCTCAGGCGTCGTCTCGTGGATCCAGGACGATGCGGAGGTCGGCTCGCTCGACGTGGTCGCCCGGATCGGAGTCCCCCAGAGCGGCGCCCTCGGCGCCGATTCTCCCGGGCCACCCGAGACCGAGGTGCGGCTGTCCGAGAGGTGGCCGATGCGCCGTCCGCGCCCCTTCAGCGAGCGCCTCACCGAGCCCGTCCCCCTGCACACCGGCCAGCGCGTGCTCGACCTGTTCTTCCCCGTCGCGCGGGGCGCGGCGGCCGCGGTGACCGGCGGCTTCGGCACGGGCAAGACGATGCTGCTCCAGCAGGTCGCGAAGTGGTGCGACGCCGACGTGATCGTCTACGTCGGCTGCGGCGAGCGCGGCAACGAGATGGCCGACGTCCTCGACGACTTCGGGCGGCTCGTCGACGAGCGCACCGGTGGGCGGCTCGTGGACCGCACCGTCGTGGTAGCCAACACGTCGAACATGCCGATGATGGCGCGCGAGCTGTCGATCTACACGGGCATCTCGATCGCCGAGTACTACCGCGATATGGGCCACGACGCGGTCGTGATCGCGGACTCGACGTCGCGATGGGCGGAGGCGCTGCGCGAGTTCGCGAACCGGCGCGGGGACCTGCCGGCAGAGGAGGGCTTCCCCGCGGACCTGTCCTCCCAGCTCGCGGCGTTCTACGAGCGCGCAGGGCGGGTGACGACGCTCGGCGGCCAGGAGGCCTCGGTCACGGTGATCGGCGCAGTCTCCCCTCCCGGAGGCGACATGTCGGAGCCGGTCACGACCATCACACAGCGGTTCGTGCGCGCGATGTGGATGCTCGACCGCGACCTCGCCTACGCGCGGCACTATCCCGCAGTGCAGTGGTCGGGGTCGTTCGCGCGCGACACCGACTATCTTGCGCGCTGGCAGACCGTTCACGGTGACCCCGAGTGGGCGGCGCGCAGGGCCAGCGCGCTCGAGATCCTCGCCGAGGCCGACCGGCTGTCCTCGCTCGCGGAGGTCATCGGGGTCGGGTCGCTGCCCGGCCGCGAGCGCATGGTCGTGCTCGGCGGGAGGCTGCTGCGCGAGGCGGTTCTCTCCCAGAACGCGCTGAGCCCGAACGACGCCTTCTGCTCGGGCGGCAAGGGCGCGGCGCTGCTCACGCTCGTGCTCGAGGTCATCTCCGCGTGCCACGACGCGATCGACCGTGGGGCGACCGCCACCGCGGTGGAGCGGCTCGACTTCGGGCCGGTCATCCGGGCCTCGCAGGACGTCGGGCCCTCCGACGCGGCCGGGGTCGCGGCGATCCGGGAGCGCATGCTCGCCGAGATCGGGGCGCTGCCATGAGCCCTCGCCCGACCGACGCCACCGAATCTGCGCCCGAACGCCGGGACCGGCCCTCGGCCCTCGCCGGGGCACGTGTCGGGCACGGCGACATCCGCGCGATCCGCGGGCCGCTCGTGGTCGTTGGAGGCGTCGACGGGGTCGGCTGGGACGAGTCCGCCGAGGTGTCGACGCCCGGCGGGATGCGCCACGGGCTCGTGCTGGACCTCGACTCCGACCAGGCGACCGTGCAGGTCTTCGAGGGCACCGAGGGGCTCACCCCCGGTGCGGTCGAGGTGCGCTTCGGCGGCCGGCCGCTGCACATCCCCGTCGGCACCGACTGGCTGGGCCGGGTGTGCAACGGGCGGGGCGCGCCGCTCGACGGCGGCCCACCGATCGCGGAAGACCGCTTCGCTCCGGTGGCGGGCTGGCCGCTCAACCCCGTCGAGCGGGAGCCTCCGCGCGAGCCGATCCTCACCGGGGTGTCCGTGATCGACGCGCTCACCACGCTCGTGCGCGGCCAGAAGCTGCCGATCTTCTCGGTCGCGGGGCTGCCGCACCTGAGCCTCGCGACGCAGATCGCGGCGCAGTCGTCGAGCCCGGGGACGCGGTTCCGGGTGGTGTTCGCGGCGATGGGCCTCACGCACGCGGACATCGCGTTCGTGCGCGACCGACTCGAGGAGCGCACCGCGTCGGGCGAGCTCGTGCTGCTGCTCAATGCGGCCGACGACCCGCCGATCGAGCGCATCCTCACGCCGCGGCTCGCCCTGACCGTCGCGGAGCACCTCGCGTTCGAGGAGGGCGCCGACGTCCTCGTCGTCCTGTCCGACATGACCAGCTACGCCGAGGCGGTGCGCGAGGTCTCCGCCGCGAGGCGCGAGATCCCCGCGCGGCGCGGCTACCCCGGCTACCTGTACTCCGACCTCGCGACGCTGTACGAGCGCTGCGGTCGAGTGCGCGGGAAGGACGGCTCGGTGACGATCGTGCCCGTGCTGACCATGCCCGCGGGCGACATCACCCACCCCGTCCCGGACCTCACCGGATACATCACCGAGGGCCAGATCGTGCTGTCCCCCGAGCTCGCGGCGCGAGGCATCTACCCGCCCGTCGACACCCTCAGCTCGCTGTCCCGGCTCATGCGCAGCGGTGCGGGCGCGGGACGCACTCGCGACGACCACCTCGACGTGGCGGCGCAGGTGCTCGCGGCGCTCGCGCGCGCACGGCAGTCCGCCGCGCTGGCCGAGCTCGTGGGCGCCTCCGCGCTCGGCGAGACCGATCACGCGTACCTCTCCTACCGGGAAGCGATGGAGAAGGATCTGCTTCACCAGGGGCGTGCGGAGTCGAGGACGCTCGAGGAGACCCTCGACCGGGCGTGGGCCGCTCTCGCGACGCTGCCACGGCAGGAGCTGACCATGGTGTCCCCCGCGCAGGTCGCGGCGCACCTGCCGGACCCCGGAGGCCCGGACGGAAGCGACGCCCCGGCCTCCCCCGCATCGTCCCCTCCCGAGACCGCATCGCCCCCGCCGCCAACCTCCTCGACCGAGGAGGTGCGCGATGCCTGACGTCGGCCGCGCCGCCCGACTCCGCGTGCAGCGGCAGCTGGCGATCGCGGAGCACGGGGTCGAGCTGCTCGAGCGCAAGCAGCGCATCGTCGCGGCCGAGCACGAGCGGCTGCTGCTGCGCGGCGACGGCCTGGGCCTGAGGTGGGAGCGCGCGGCGGGCGACGCGCTCGGCTGGGCCTCGAGGGCCGCGGCGCTCGACGGCTGGGAGACGATCGCCGCCGCCTCGCCGCTCACCTCGGCGCGGGTCTCGGTCGCGCCCGGGCACGTGATGGGGCTCGAGTTCCCGGACGATGCGACGGTCACCGTCCCCCGTCCGCGGCCGGTCGGCGCGAGCACGGCGCTGTCCTACGCGGCGGAGTCGATGGCCGCGGCGATCGCGGCCGCCGCCTCCTACGCGGCGAGCAGGCGCGCGGCCGCGACGGTCGCCGCGGAGCTCACCGCGACCCGCACTCGGCGCCGCGCGGTCGAGCATCGCTGGATCCCTCAGCTCACGTCCGAGCTGCTGAGGATCGAGCGCGCGCTCGACGAGCTCGAGCGCGAGGAGAACCTGCGCGTGCGCTGGGCGGTGGGCGCACAGGGTGGCCGCGAGGGCGGCCGGGACGATGCGGCGCGGACCGAGGCCGCCACGGCGGGGGGCGCGTGATGGACGACGCGAGGCAGGGCGCGCCCGGCGCCGCCGCGCGGGGGCCGAGCCGCGGCCCGATCGGCGGCCCGGTGCTGGTCGCGGTGAACGACTCGCCCGCCTCCTTCGAGGCCGCGGAGGTGGCGATCGCGATCGCGCGCGCGCTCGGCGTGACGCTGCGCGCAGTCGCGGTCGTCGAGCACGATGGCCTCGTCGCCGGATCGCCCGAGGCGGTGGCCTTCGAGTCCGCGCGAGAGCAGGCCTGCACCGCGGCGCTCGGACACGTGGAGCGCCTCGCCTCGCGGGCCGGGCTGGTGGCCGGCCTCGTGACGAGGCGCGGGCGAGTCGCGGCCGAGGTGCTCGCGGAGGCGGATTCGTGCGGGGCCGATCTGATCGTGCTGGGCCGCATGGAGCGCCCCGGGCACGTGGTCAGCGGGATCGGCTCCCACACGATGCACGTGCTCGAGTTCGCGCGTGCACCCGTGCTGGTGGTGCCGCCGAGCGAGGGGTGAGGCGCATGCGGAGCGGTCAGGCCGCCTGGACCCCCGCGTCGACCTCACGGGACGCCGCGTTGGCGCGCAACCCTGCGCGAAGGACCGCCGCGAGCAGCGCGACGTGGATCGCGGTGAACAGGAGGCTGGGCACGTAGCCCTCCTCGATGCCGGCGGCGAAGGCCAGCCCGATGTCCCACAGGTGCATGATCACCGGCAGCGCGAGCAGGACGCCGTCGAGCTTGAGGTCCAAAGGCTTGTCCCACTTCGCGTAGCGGAACAGCAGGAAGATCGCGACGCCGAAGTTCAGGGCGAGCATGACGCTCTCGGCGAGCAGCCCGTAGCCCTGGAGCGCGTCCCAGCCGAAGAGGAGCACGAGGTTGATGGGCGACACGAGGACGAGCAGGGACGGCACGATCGCGAGCAGCGGCGCGCCCGTGATCAGCCACGACCTGCCCTTGCGCTCACCCAACCTGTCGAGCAGGCCGACGAAGAGCGCGAAGTACAGCATCATCGTGAACCAGCCGGAGAAGTTGAAGACCGGGATGCCGAAGAATCCGCCCTCGTAGTGCATCGTCCAGTTCCACTGGCCCGAGGCGACGCCGTCGATCACGTGGATGTCGAACACGTTCGACGGGTCGACCGTCATGTCCTGCAGGGAGCCGATCGCGCCCGCGACGAAAGCGCCCGCCCACCACGGCAGGCGGAGCTGCTCGGCGAGCCACAGCGCGCAGTACAGGGTCACGGCCTCGATCAGCAGGATGCTGAGCGGCACCTTGCCGATCATCATGATGCGGTCGGTCGAGTAGTCGTAGATGTTCTGCCAGACGCCGATGTTCTCGAAGGCACCCGCGTAGATCACGAACGCGATCATCACGAGGATGTGCTGCTTGGCCTTGGTGCGGCCGGCCGCGTGGATGACCGCGGCGAGGAACACCGCCACCGACAGCACCTCGAACAGGAACCAGCTCACCGGGGTCCCGAAGATCATCGACATTCTCCTTCTCGCGTCCTACTTTTTGCCGTGCGGCAAAAACGTTAGCATGACTCGAGACGAGTCGCCCGTCGGACGGCTTCGGAGAGGAGCGCGCATGGCCCAGAGCGCCGACCCCGCTCCCCGCCGCATCGGGCGCCCTCCCCGGCTCAGCCGCGAGCGCATCGTCGAGGTGGCGGCCGAGATGGACCCCGCGAACCTCACCCTCACCGCGGTCGCCGACCGGCTCGGCGCCGCGCGCAACGCCGTCGCGTATCACGTCGGCAGCAGGGAGGATCTGCTCGCCCTCGCGATCGAGCGGCGCCTCGCGGCGCGACTCGCGGATCTCAGCGTCCCGCTCGACGACTGGCGAGCAGCCGTGCGCATCGCGACCCACGGCATGCTCGACGCGCTCCTTCAAGAGGGTCCCGCCGCGCTGGCCGTGACCCGCGCGCCGCTGCCCGGGGTGATCGGCCCGTCCGAGGACCTGCTCACGGCGCTCACGCGCGCGGGATTCTCGGCGCACGATGCGGGACGCACGTTGGGAATGCTCGCCGAGCTGGTCTACGCCGCGGCGCGCAACTCGCTCGACTCGGGCGCGGCGTCCACGACCGCCTCGGCGCTCGACCAAGTGGTGGCGAGCGCCGCCGACAGGTATCCGACGTTCGCCGAGGCGCTCAGCGAGCGCTGGGAGCCTCGCGAGCAGCTCGACTTCAGCCTCGACGTGGTGATCCTGGGGCTCGAGAGGGTGCTCGACCGCTGAGCGCATCCGTGCGGAGATGCGAAAGCCCGGCGAGCCAGTGGAACTGACCTGCCGGGCCGATGCTGGTGCGCCTGGACAGATTCGAACTGTCGACACCCGCTTTAGGAGAGCGGTGCTCTATCCCCTGAGCTACAGGCGCGGGGCATAGACAAGGGTACCGAATACGCCCAGAGGCTTCGACTAGCCCCTCACCCGAGCTTGAGGATCCCGTCCACGAGGGTCGCGAGCGCGCCCACCCAGCCGACCGCGAGCGTCACGCGGCTCGCGACCGTCCGGCTGAGCCGCCGCGCGATCACATTGCCGACGAGCAGCCCGACCGCCATCGCGACGACGAGCGCGGCCCAGCCCGCGACAGACAGCGAGGGCCAGTCCGCAGGGTCCGCCATGAGCCGCGCGACGACGGTGGTCGACGAGATGGTGATGAGGTAGGGCTGCAGGGTGGCGGCGAAGGACGCGTGCTCCCACCGCGTCGCGCGCGCGAGCACGATCAGCGCGACCCCGCCCGCGCCCGCGAGCGTGGTCATGAGCCCGGCCACGAGGCCGCCGCCGGCCATCATCGGCACGTTCCGAGGCAGATGACCGCCGCGCACGGACATGATCGCGATGAGCGACGCGATGAGGATCAGCGCGGCGACGATCTGCGCCTCGGCGAGCGGCAGCCGCTGCGCCGCGAACACGCCGAGCGCGATGCCCGCGAGGCTCGGCGGCACGAGCACCGCGTAGGCGCGCCAGTCGATGTCCCGCCACGTCGCGAGCAGCACCAGGAAGCACACGATCACGCCGAAGAGCTGCACCAGGACGATGCCGGGGCCGGGTCCGAGCGCGAGGACGACGAAGGGCGCCACGACGATCGCGAAGCCGATGCCGGAGACGCGATGCAGCAGGGAGCCCGCGAGGACCGCGGCGATGATCAGGGCCATCGCGTCACCTCACTGCGCAAGCGGCGAGGCGAGCAGCGACGCGGAAGGCGACGCGGCGCACGGCCGCGCGGCGGCCGGGGGCCTACCAGCGGGTGTGGACGTGCTCCCGGATCTGGTCGTTGTAGATCTTGGCGAGCGCCGCCATCGTCTCCTCGGGGATGGTCGGCAGCTCGCCGACCGCGGCGTTGAGGCGCGCCTGCTCCGGGGTGCGCGCGCCCGGGATCACGGTCGTGGACCCCATCTGCTCGACCCACCTGAGCGCCATCTGCGCCGTGGTCCAGCCGGAGGGCGTCAGCTCTGCCACGTCCTGGGCTGCCTTCACGCCGATCTCGAAGGGCACGCCCGCGAAGGTCTCGCCCACGTCGAAGGCCGAGCCGTCGCGGTTGTAGTTGCGGTGATCGTTCGCCGCGAAGGTCGTGGTCGCGTCGTACTTGCCGGACAGCAGTCCCGAGGCCAGCGGCACGCGCGAGATCACCGCGACGCCTCTGTCGGTGGCGGCGCGCAGGAACCGCTCGGCGGGCTTGCGACGGAAGACGTTGAAGATGATCTGCACGGACGCGAGGTCGTCCTCGCCGATCGCGTGCAGCGCATCGTCGCAGATCTCGACCGAGATCCCGAAGTCGCGGATCCGACCCTCGTCCTTGAGCACGCGCAGGTCGTCGTAGGTCTGCGGGTCGCGCAGCACCTCGGACGGGGGGCAGTGCAGCTGCACCAGGTCGAGGGTGTCGACGTCGAGGTTCTCGCGCGAACGGTCGGTCCAGCGTCGGTAGTTGTCGAGCGTGTACCCCTCGGCGACCTGCTCGGGCAGGCGGCGCCCCATCTTGGTCGCGACGAAGAAGCCGTCCGAGTCGTCCCGGTCCTTGAGGAACTGGCCGATCGACTTCTCCGAGCGGCCGTCGCCGTACACGTCCGCGGTGTCGAAGAACGTCGTCCCCGCGTCCGCCGCGGCGTGCAGGATGTCCTGCGAGCGCTGCTCGTCCGTGTCGCCCCAGTCCCCGCCGAGCTGCCAGCAGCCCAGGCCGATGCTCGACACGCTCCTGCCGATCCGTTGCGCCTTCGCAATCCTCATGGGGCCACCGTAGCGAAGATCGGCAACTGTCACCGGGTGCCCGAGGGCTGGTAGTCGGCAAGAAGGACTCAGGCGGCACGCGCGGCGAGCCGGTTCGCGAGCCGCGGGTACACCCGCAGCGCGTTGCCGGACAGGATGCCCGCCCGCTCGTCGTCGGTGAGGTCCGCCGCCATGACGTAGCGCAGGGTGTCGTCGAAGTAGTGCCCCGTGGTCGGGTCGATGCCGCGCACGGCCCCGACCATCTCCGAGCCGAACAGGATGCTCTCCTTCGGCATGACGTCCATGAGCAGGTCGATGCCGGGCTGGTGGTAGACGCACGTGTCCAGGAAGACGTTCTCCATGAGCCGCTCGGCGTGGCCCGGCTTGCCGAGCATGTCCGACAGCCCGCGGTATCGGCCCCAGTGGTACGGCACCGCTCCCCCACCGTGCGGGATGACGAGCCGGAGCGAGGGGAAGTCGGCGAACAGGTCGCCCTGGAGCAGCTGCATGAAGGCCGTCGTGTCGGCGTTCATGTAGTGCGCGCCGGTCGCGTGGAACGCCGGGTTCGCGCTCGCCGAGACGTGGACCATGCCCGGCACGTCATGCTCGACCATGCGCTCCCACAGCGGGTACCAGTACTTGTCGGTGAGCGGCGGGGAGGTCCAGTGGCCTCCGGAGGGGTCGGGATTGACGTTGACGCCCACGAATCCCATCCCGACCACGCGGTCGAGCTCACGGATCGCCTCGTCGACGCCCACCCCCGCCTGCTGCGGGAGCTGTGCCACTCCGACGAACGTGTGCGGGTACAGTGCGACGGCGCGCGCGATGAGGTCGTTGCACACCGCGGCCCACGCGGCCGACGTGGAGATATCGCCGCGGTGGTGCGCCATCGCGGACGCGCGCGGCGAGAAGATCGTCATGTCGGCGCCACGCTCGGCGATCAGCCGCAGCTGGTTCTTCTCGAGCGTCTCGCGGATGTCGTCGTCCGAGATGCGCGGATACACCGGCGCGGCGGTTCCCGCGGCCCACGCCTCGAGCTGCGACTCGCGCCACTCGGTGTGCGGGGCGGGTGCGGTCGTGTAGTGACCGTGGATGTCGATGATCATCGCGGTGCCTCCTGGATGGTGTCGGGTGCGGCGGTGGCGTCGATAGCGGTGGCGTCCTCGCCTGTCGTCAGATGGATGCCGGATGCGGCGAGCAGGGCGTCGACGAGGCCCATCGTGGTCTCCTGAGGAAGGACGTCGCAGAACTGGGCCGACCAGCGCTGGCGCTCGACCGTGGCGCGCGCCATGTACGGCTCGACCCCGGCCTCCGCGACGGTCGCGGCGGCCTCCTCCATCTCCTCCGCCCGACGCGTGCCGTGCTGGACGGCGCGCGACATGAAGTAGCCCGCGACCTTCTCCCAGTCGGCGGGCGGCAGGATGTTCGGCAGCGAGTCGAGCACGTCGCGCTCGACCCCGAACGTGCGCGCGGCCAGGAGCGACTCGGTGAGCAGCGCCTCGAGCCCCTTCACGATCACGGACCGGCACAGCTTGGTCGCGGCGGCGACGCCGACCTCGCCGCCGAGCGCGGTCACACCCGTGATGCCGTAGCCGTCGGCGATGCCGAGGAACGCGCTCGCGTGCGCACCCCCGAGCAGGAACGGCGACGCGAGCCGCTTGGGCCCGATCGGCGACATGAGCGCGGCCTCGACGTAGCGGCCGCCGTGCGACTCGACCGCGTCGCGCGCCGCCTGCTTGTGCCCGGGCGACGAGGAGTTGAGGTCGAAGAGGAAGGCCCCCGGCTCCATCGCGGGCGCCGCCGCCTCGGCGGCGGCCACGGAGTTCGACGCGGTCACGGCGCTCACGACGAGCGCGGCCCCGGCCACGGCATCGTCCATGGACGATGCGGGGGTCACCCCGAGCTCGCGGGCGTTCACGGAGGCCTTGCTGTCCGGGTCGGCGAAGGCCGTGTCCCACGCGGCGATGTCGCCGCGGCCGACCGCGCGCAGGTCCTCGACGAACACGCGGCCGACCTCGCCCAGGCCGATAAGCGCGATGCGTCCCTGCGCGGTCATGAGGAGGGCTCCTGGTGTCGGGGACGGCCCGGCCGCGGATGGACGAAGCCATCCATGATCATGCGAGCGGTGCGGACGACGCGGACCGGGCCGATGCTCGAGTCGTCGCCTTCCGCGAGGTCCACGTAGAGGTCGAAGAAGCCGGTCGGGTGCTCGACCCGCACGACGTCGCCGACGCCCGGCTGCGCCGCGAGGGAGTGCGCGACGGAGCCGGGCAGCCGGACAGCGGCCGCGACGGAGGCGGCGCCCAGGACGCCGATCGCCTCGTGCACGCGGTACGGGATGAAGCTGCGGGTGCGGACCGCGCCGCCCTCGGCGGGCGCCGACACGAGCACGATCTTGGGAGTGGTCGTCGTCTCCGGGGTGCCCTTGATCCCCATGACGGGGAACGCGGCCGCGCGGATCTCGGCGACCTTGGCGACCACCGCATCGTCCGCCTCGAGGTCCTTCGGCGCCTCGTCCCCGACGACGCCCAGGTCCGAGGCCCTCACGATCACCGAGGCCATGCCGGCGTTGACGAGCGTCGCCTCGACGCCCGCGAGCATGTCGATCACGTTGCCGGTGGGCAGGAGCGCGCCCGCCGGCGGCTCCGATTCGACCTCGACGGGCGCGGCGGTGCCGGGGACGCCGGAGATCTCGGCGTCGCCGTCGTACGTCACCTCGCCTCCGGGGGTCTGGATGGTCAGGGTCGCGATCGCGCCGGTGTTGACCAGGTGCACGCGCACCGAGGTGGTCCCGTCGCGCGTCGGCACGAGGCCGCGCTCGAGCGCGAACGGCGCGGTCGCCGCGAGGATGTTGCCGCAGGTCTGCGAGGTGGAGACGACCGGCTTGTCGGGCACGACCTGGAGGAACAGGTAGTCGATGTCGGCGTCGGGGCGCGACGAGGGGCTCACCACGCCCACCTTCGACGTGAGCGGGTGCGCGCCGCCGAGGCCGTCGATCTCGCGCGGATCGGGGCTGCCCATGATGCGCAGCAGCAGGTCATCCCGCGCGGCCTCGTCCTCGGGCAGGTCCGAGGCGAGGAGCAGCGCGCCCTTCGACGTGCCTCCTCGCATCAGCGCGCACGGGATGCCGGCCATGGATCAGCCCGCCTCGGGGTGGCGTCGGTACGTGACGCCCAGGCTCTCGAGCACCGGGCGCATCCCGTAGCGGTCCAGACCGAGCTCACCCTCGAGGAAGGCCGCCCTGGTGGCCGCCTCCTTGTCCTCGCGCGCGATCGACTTCGCCAGCACATCGTCCGCGTCGATGCGCGGGACCACGGCGACGCCGTCGTCGTCGCACACCAGGATGTCGCCCGCGTCGATCACCTGGCCGTTGATCATGATCGGTACGTTGACCGCGCCAGGGGTGTTCTTCACCGTGCCCATCACGTTGATGTGCCGCGCCCACACGGGGAAGCCGAGGTCCCGCAGCTCCTGGGTGTCGCGCACTCCGGCATCGATGATCGCGCCGGCCACTCCGCGCTGGTGCAGCCCGGTCGCGAAGAGCTCTCCGAACATGCCCTGCTGGGAGGGCGAGCGGGTCGTGACGACCAGGATGTCGCCGGGCCCGCACTGCTCGATCGCGGCGTGGATCATGAGGTTGTCGCCGGGCCAGCTGAGCACGGTCACGGCGGTGCCGGCGATGCGCGTGCCCTGCTGGATCGGACGCAGGTCCGAGCCCAGGTCACCGGTGCGGCCCATCGCCTCCCCTACGGTCGCGACGCCGATGCTCGAGAAGGCCTCGACGGTCTCGCGCGCGGGGCGCGGCGGGTCGGTGAGGATCACGGTCTCCACGTCAGATCTCCTGCCCCTCGGGACGGTGCCCGGCCTTGGCCTTCTGGATGAGCGAGTAGACGTGACCGCGCAGCTCGCCGAAGCGCGGGTCGGAGCGCGTCGTGAGCTGGTCCCGCTCGGGCGGCAGGTCCACGTTGACGTCCTCCATGAGCACGGTCGGGCGGTTCGACAGGACGATGACGCGCTCGCCGAGGTACACGGCCTCGTCGATGTCGTGGGTCACGAACAGCACGGTGACGCCGAGGCGCTTCCACAGCGAGCGGACCAGGTCCTCGAGCTCGGCGCGGGTCTGCGCGTCGACCGCGGCGAACGGCTCGTCCATGAGCAGGACGGTCGGCTCGTAGGCCACCGCGCGGGCGATCGCGACGCGCTGCTGCATGCCGCCCGAGAGCTGCCACGGGTGCTGCTCCGCCGCCTCGATGAGGCTCACCTCCTCGAGCGCCTTGTCGACCTTCTCTCGGCGCTCGGCCTTGGGGATGCCCTTCTCCTTGAGCGGCAGCTCGATGTTCTGGCGCACGGTCATCCAGGGGAAGAGGCTGCGGCCGTACTCCTGGAACACGACCGCCATGCCCTCGGGAGGGCCGGTCACGGCGGTGCCGTCGAGCACCACCTCGCCCTTGGTGACGTCGAGCAGGCCAGCGATCGACCGCAGCAGCGTGGTCTTGCCCGCGCCGGACGGGCCGACAACGCACACGAGCTCGCCGCGACCGACCTGGAAGTCGAGGTTGCGAATCGCCTCGACCTCGGGGCGTCCGGGGGTGTCGTAGGTCTTGCCCACGCCGCGCAGGTCGAGCGCGACGTCCGTGGCCGCGGGGGCCGGGGAATCTGCTTGGGCCGCCTTGAGGAACGGCATCGTGATCGACATCTCTTATTCTCCTCGCTCGATCTGTCGCTGGCCCATGTACCAGGCGAGCATGCGGGTCTCGACGACCTTGAAGATGGCGGCGAGAAGTACTCCGATGAGGCCGAGCAGGATGATGCCCGTCCACATCTGCGGGATGGCGAAGCTCCTCTGGAACTGGACGATCGAGGCGCCGAGGCCGCGGTTGGCCCCGAACAGCTCCGAGATGACCATGAGGATCACGCCGATGGACAGCGCCTGGCGGGCGCCGGTGAAGATGCGCGGGCTCGAGCCCGGCAGGACGACGAACAGCAGCCGCCGCCACCAGCTGAGGCGGTAGCTCTTCGCGGTGTCGGTGAGGGTGGGCTCGAGCCCGCGGACTCCCTCGACGGTGTTGAGCAGGATCGGCCACAGGCAGCCGAGCGCGATCGTGACGATCTTGCCGAGCCAGCCGGTGTAGCCCGCGAACAGCGCGATGATCGGCACGAGCACGGGCGGCGGGACCGCGCGGAAGAACTCGAGCACGGGCTCGCTGAGCGCCCTGAGCGTGGGCGACAGACCGATCGCGGTGCCGCCGACGATGCCGCCGACGACCGCGAGCGAGAACCCGATCCCGAGCCGCGCGAGGCTCGGCACCATGTCGGACGCGAGCCGCTCCATGGTCCAGGTCTCGGGGAACGCCTGCAGGATCGTCTGGAGCGAAGGCCAGAACGGGTTGGTCGAGCCGGCCGAGGCCACCCACCACAGAGTCAGCAGGATGAGCGGGAGCCCGAGCAGGAAGAAGGTCTTCTTGGCGTAGGTCGTGACGGTCATGAGTGCTCGCTCCTCATCGAGGGGTGCCACCACAGCATCTTCTTCTCGGCGAAGCGCGCCATGAGGTTGACGGCGACGCCGATCAGGCCGACGACGATCACCAGTGCGTAGGTCTCAGGCACCGCTGCGGAGCTCTGCGCGATGCCGATCTCGCGGCCGAGTCCTGGGACTCCGATCACGAGCTCGGCGGTGATCTCGAGGATCAGCGCGACCGCGGCCGCGAGCCTGAAGGCCGTCATGATGTACGGCAGCGCCGTGGGGTAGATGACGGACCGCGCGATGCGCAGCGGCCCGAACTGGTACGAGCGCGCGGTGTCGCGCGCCACAGGGTCGACGTCGGCGACGCCGTAGAGCACCTGCACGAGCACCTGCCAGAACGCCGCATAGACGACGAGCACGAAGGCTGACTGGGGCTGGGTGCCCCACAGCAGCACGACGAGCGGGATGAGCGCGACCGAGGGGATCGGCCGCAGGAACTCGATCGTCGAGTTGGTGAAGGCGCGCAGGAACGGGATCGAGCCGATCACGAAGCCGGCGAGAACGCCCAGCACCATCGCGGCGCCGAGGCCGACAGCCCATCCCCGCAGGGTGAGCCATAGAGACTCCCAGAACCATCCCTCGCCGAGCATCTGGAAGAGCGTGGCGTACATCTCTGTGACGGGCGGCAGGAAGTCGGGGTTGACGATGCCGGTGCGGGACAGCGTCTCCGCGCCGACCAGGACGATCAGCACGCCCACGATGCCGAGCCACACGCCGCGCGAGCGGCGGGGTCTGCGGGACCGGGTACGAGGCTTGGGGCCGCTCGTGGCGGGCGACTCCAGCGTGGCTGAGGCTGAGCTCACGGCTGCTTCTCCGATGCGATCAGGGGCTGAGCGACCCGGGGCCGCGACGGCGCGAGGCACGCCGCGGCCCGCGGGCTGCTACTTGAGTGCCGAGAGGTCGGGGACCTCGGTCAGGAAGCCGTCGGTGACGGCCAGTTCGGCGAGCAGGTCGACGGTGTCGCCATCGATCTCCGCCGGCCAGGCGGGCAGCGTCACGGCCTGCGTCGTCGCCTCGTCCATCGAGGTGTAGTCGAGCAGGGCGGCGCGAACCGCGTCGGGGTTGCTGTTGGCGTAGTCGAGCGACTTCGTGATCGCGGCCTCGAAGGCTGCGACGATGTCAGGGTTCTCCGCCGCGTAGTCGGTGCCCGTGAAGTACTCCGCGACCATCAGCCCGGGGCTGGTGGCGACGAAGTTCGAGCCGAGGTTCACGAGGTCCTGGCCGAGGGCCACGGTCGTGAACGGCTCGACCGTCTGCCCCGCGTCGATGTCTCCCGAGACCACCGCGGGCACGATGTCCGGATAGGCGAGCTCGACGTACGTGATCGTCGACGGGTCTCCGCCGTCGTCACGCACCATCTGGTTGATGGTCGAGGTGTTGATGTTGTTGAGCGTGTTGACGCCGATGCTCTTGCCCTCAAGGTCCTTCGGCGACTCGATTCCCGAGTCGGCCTGGACCATCACGCCGGCGAAGTCGGCGTCGAGGGAGTCGGTGGCCGCGACGCCCGAGGCCACCGCCTCGATGCCGAGGTCGTTCGAGACTCCGAGGATCAGGGACGTGGTGTTGCTGAAGCCGAACTGGAACTGGCCGCTCACGACGCCGGGCACGATCGCCGCGCCACCCTGGGCGAGCTCGAGCGTGACATCAAGGCCCTCCTCTTCGAAGTAGCCCTCGGAGACGCCGATGTAGATCGGGGCGACGTCGACGATCGGGATCACGCCGACGGTGATGGCGGTCATCTCCATGGCCATCGTGTCCTCGGTCGGCTCCTCGGACATCTCAGCTTCCCCGCTGGCGGACTCGGACGTATCCGAGGATCCAGAGTCGCTGCACGCGGCAAGCGTGAGGGCTCCGATCGCGGCGACCGCGACGAATGCGGCCTTGGTTCGTGCAGATGTGGTCGTGATGTGACGCACGGGCTCCTCCTCGAGACCTTCGACCCCTCCCCATTGAGAGGCCGTGCACGCTCACCGTAACAGATTGTTGACAATCTTGTCAGCAGGATTGCTGACGGATTCACCGAACCGTGACCTCCACGACCCGCGAATCGCCCTCCGACGCCCCCTCAAGCCACGATGAGCCTTGCCGAGGCCTCCTGCCTCGCGCCCTCGTGCCTTCGTGCCCCCGGAACGATGGCGCCCTGCCCCGCTCGCCCGTGTGCGCCGCAGCCGGCCTCGCCGCACGCGCTGGCCGGCCCTCGCGCCCCCACCCGCGCCCGGGCCCAGCCCGTGCCCGCGCGCGGCCTCAGGCGATCGCGCGCAGCGCCTCGATCACCGAGGAGATGTGGGTGCGCATCGCAGCCTCCGCCGCCTCCGGATCCCGCGCGACGACCGCGGCGATGATGTTCTCGTGCTGCACCACCGAGACGGAGGGCCGGCCAGGGACGCGCGACAGTGCGAACTGGTGGCGCACCATCTGGCCGTGAAGCCGCGCGATGATGCCGTTGGCCTTGTCGTGGTGAGCGATGTCGCGCAGCGTCGAGTGCAGGGTGCCGTTGAGCTCGGAGTAGGTCGCCACGTCGCCCGCCTCGACGGCGGCGCGCATCCGCGTGCCGATGTCGCGCAGCGCGTCGGCCTGACCGTCGTCGACCCGTTCCGCCGCGCGAGCGGCCACGAGCCCTTCGACGACCATGCGCACCTCGGTGATCTCGACCGCCTCGTCGATCCCGATCTCACGGATCCGCGCCCCCTTGTTCGGGACGTGCTCGACGATGCCCTCAGCCTCGAGGGTGTGCAGCGCGCGCCGCACCTGGAACCGGCTCGCGCCGAAGTCCTCGCTGAGCTCTGCCTCGACGAGCCGCTGACGGGGGGCGAAGTCACCGCGCAGGATGGCCGCCTTCAGCTCCTCATACACACCGCTGTCGCCCGCCATCGCCGCCTCCTGCCTCGCGCCGACCCCGGGGAGATTGGCCTCACCCGGTGCCACCTTGCCGCCAACAATATTGTTGACAATATCAACTCGTCGCGCGACTCGCCCAGAACCTGCACGTTTCGCCGATGCCCGACGCACGTGTCGCGCACCCAGCGACCGCATCGTCCCGGCCCCCTGCGGCCGCATCGTCCCGCTCCCGCGCAAAGCGAGTCGCACCACCCCACCGCCTGCCACGCCTCCCCGACAGTTTGAACCAATCCCAAGCTCGCCATGCGAGCGCGTCGCGGGACGATGCGGCGTGTCGCCAGAGTGTCGCGGCTCAGATTGGTGCGAACTGTCTGAGAAGGCGCACGTGGGCCGGGCTCACGCCGCCAGGGAACGACGAAGGCCGCCCCCGTCGCCGGGAGCGGCCTTCGTGAGGATCAGCTGAGGTCAGCCGGTCACGCGGACGTAGACCGGGCTGGACTGCCAGATCGAGCGGAACTGCACCGACTTGCCCGGACGGGGCGCGTCGATCTGCAGGTTCGGGCCGGCGTAGATCGCCACGTGACCCGGGCTCACGATGATGTCGCCGGGCTGCGGGGAGGACACGCGCGTGCCGACGCTGTAGTACGCACCCGACTGGTGCGGGAGGTTGAAGCCGAACTGCTTGAAGACGTAGGACACGAAGCCGGAGCAGTCGAAGCCGGTCGACGGCGAGGAGCCGCCGGAGACGTAGGGCGTGCCCACGTACTTGGAGGCCTCGGCGATGACGGCGGATCCGGAGATCGCGGCGGTCACGGCGCTGGAGGCCGCGGCGGAGCTGGAGCTCGTCGTGCCGCTGCTCGTGGTGCCCGTGGTCGACGTGCTGTTGCTCACGGTCGTGCCGGAGGTGGTCTGGACCGGCACCGGCTCAGGCTCGGGCTCGGGGTCCTGCGAGACGTCGATCGACGGCTCGTTGAAGTCGTAGTCGGCGTCGCCCTCGGCGATGACGACGGTCGACGCGTCGGCGATGTCCTGTGCGAGGTTCGAGTTGACCTCGGCGACGATCTCGGCGTCAGGAGTCGTGGGCGACTCCTCGGGGGTTGGCGTCATGAGCGCCACAGCGGCGACGCCCGTCAGCGGTGCGACCACGAGGGCGCCACCAGCGGAGACCGCGATGGCACGCGCTCGAGCGCGCTTGTATCCGTACCTCAAATTCCCGTTTCCTTCCGCGCGGGGGAGCGCGTTGTCGACGTGACCCCAACGAACGACCCTTGCCGTACGTTTCCTCTTTGTGGGGGCTTACCACGCCTGTGATTCGGTCTATGAACTGCGACCACTGTAACTGCCAAGTGGCGCATATGCACGTTTCAGGTCACGAAATGGTTACGAAGACGTGCCTCGCGACCGCCCTGGGGAGGTGGACCTCACCCCCCTCGCAGGTCACTGCGACACCATCGTCTTCGGGTCGGAGGTCGAAGGAAGTCCCTGGAAGAAGGCCGCACTCGAGCATCGGCTCGAGCACGTCAGGGTGGGCCTGGGGGTGCTCGCCGATGCGGATCAGTGTGGCCCGCGTCACTTTCTGAGCACTCGCATCGAGGAGCGAGATACCCCCCGGCGTGTCGCGCGTGGACTCGCCGAGCTCCTCGAGCCCCGGCACCGGATTGCCGTACGGGGAGACGTGCGCGTCGTCGAGCATCGCGAGGACGCGCTTCTCGACCCGCTCGCTCATCACGTGCTCCCACCGGCACGCCTCGTCGTGCGCGTGGGCGAGGTCGAGCCCGATGATGTCCGTGAGCAGCCGCTCGGAGAGCCTGTGCTTGCGCATCACGCGGACCGCTGCCCGCTCGCCCTCCTCCGTCAGCTCGAGGTGGCGATCGTCCGTGACGACGACCAGACCGTCGCGCTCCATCCGCGCGACGGTCTGCGACACCGTGGGGCCGGAGTGGCCGAGCTGCTCGACGATCCGAGCCCGCATGGGCACCACCCCGTCCTCGACGAGCTCATAGATCGTCCGGAGATACATCTCCGTGGTGTCGACGAGGTCGTTCACGCGAAGCGCCCGAGCCCGTGGTACTCCCAACCCGCCTCGATCCACTTCTCCGCGGGGAGGCAGTTGCGGCCGTCGATGATCTTCTTCGCGCCCACCATGGCGGCCAGCGCGTCGGGATCGGCCTCGCGGAACTCGGTCCACTCGGTCGCGACCAGCACCACCTGAGCGCCCTCGCACGCCTCGGCGAGCGAGTCGACGAACGCGATCGTCGGCCACACCGCCTCCGCGTTGTGACGCGCCTGCGGGTCGTACACCTTCACATCCGCGCCCGCGAGGTGCAGGCGGCCGGCGGCGTCCAGCGCGGGCGAGTCGCGCACGTCGTCGCTGTTGGGCTTGAACGCCGCCCCCAGGACTGCGACCTTGGCGCCCTTCATCGAGCCCCCCGCGCACGTCTCGACCAGGTTCACGACATGCTCGCGACGACGCAGGTTGATCTCGTCGACCTCACGCAGGAAGCTCAGCGCCTGACCGACGCCGAGCTCGCCCGCACGCGCCTGGAAGGCACGGATGTCCTTGGGCAGGCAGCCGCCGCCGAAGCCCAGGCCCGCGCCCAGGAACTTGCGGCCGATGCGCGCGTCGTAGCCGATCGCGTCGGCCAGCTGCGCGACGTCGGCGCCCGTGACCTCGCAGATCTCCGCGATCGCGTTGATGAAGGAGATCTTGGTGGCGAGGAACGCGTTGGCGGACACCTTCACGAGCTCCGAGGTCGCCAGGTCCGTCACCAGGAACGGGGTGTCGCGCTCGAGGATCTCGGCGTAGACCTCGCGGGCCACAGCCTCCGCGCGGCCCTCACGGCCCTTCTCGACACCCAGGACCAGGCGGTCGGGACGCAGCGTGTCCTCGACCGCGAAGCCCTCGCGCAGGAACTCGGGGTTCCACGCCAGCTCGGCCTGGTCGCCCACGGGAGCCAGCTCGCGCACCTTCGCGGCAAGGCGGGCCGCGGTGCCCACCGGCACGGTCGACTTGCCGAAGATCACCGCGGGACGCGTCAGCTGCGGCGCGAGCGTGTCGATCACCGCGTCGACGAACCGCATGTCCGCGGCGTTCTCGCCCTTCTTCTGAGGGGTGCCGACACCGATGAAGTGCACTTCGGCCTCGGCGGCCGCGAGCGACGCATCGGTCGTGAAGCGCAGCCGGCCGGACTCGACGTGCTTGCGCAGCAGCTCGGGCAGCCCGGGCTCGTAGAACGGGACCTCGCCGCGCGCGAGACGCTCGATCTTGGCCTCGTCGACATCGACGCCGATGACCGTGTGACCAAGCTCCGCCATACCGGCCGCGTGGGTGGCGCCGAGGTACCCGGTGCCAAAGACAGAAACGGTAAGAGACATGTGGATCAGCGTAGTAGTCGTGGCTCCCGGTTGCGGCTACTCACGGTCCCAAGTTCAGGAGGGTGTCATCTACGAGGGACGGAGGCGACGGCCGCGAGTCCCGCGGTCTCGATCGCCGCGGAGCCCTCGGAGTGCGCGATGAACACCGACTCCCCCGCGCCCAGGATCGCGGTGCGTCCCGCGGCGACCACCGTCGTCGTCCCCTCGAGCGCCAGGACGATGCGGGGGCCGGGCTGGGCGACGATCGCGCCCTTCCTCAGGAAGGACAGGGAGAAGTCCTCGGTGAGGGTCGCGAAGTGCGTCACCGGCCCCTCGATGTCCACCTCGGGCAGGTCCGGCGCCGACGGCTCCGTGTGCGCGAGATAGAGGAGCTGGCCGAGGTCGATCGGCTTGCTCGTGAGGCCCGCGCGCACGACGTTGTCCGAGTTGGCCATGATCTCGAGGCCGAGGCCGCTCTGATACGAGTGGACGATGCCGGCGCCGGTGAAGGACGCCTCGCCGGGCTGGAGCCGGACGACGTTCATCGCGAGGGCCACGAGCGCACCCGCGTCGCCGGGGTGCGCGTCCAGCGCGTCGGCGGCCGCGTGCATCGCGTCGGAGCCGCGCCCCGCGGCGACCGCGGCCTTGAGGGAGACGAGGACCGGCATCGCGTGCAGGCCGCGCAGGCACGTGTCGACGTACTCGGAGATCGCGTCCTCGTCGTCGTCTGCGTCGTCGAGCACTCCCTCGAGCACGCGTGCGCCGCCGTCGTCGAGGAGCGCGAGGTCGGCGCGCAGCTCGTCGACCGGGCGGAAGCCGGTGAGGACGACCATCGGGGTGAGCGCGACGACGAGCTCGGGCTTCGCGCTCGCGTCCTTGAAGGTGCGCTCGGGCACGTTGCGGGCGATCCCGAGGCGCTCCTCGCGCTCGAAGCCCGCGGCGGCCTGTGCGGGGTTCGGGTGGACCTGGAGCGACAGCGGCTTGGCGATCGCGAGCACCTTGAGCAGGTATGGCAGCCGGCCGTCGAAGGCCTCGGCGACCTCGGGTCCTAGCGCGGCCACGGGGTCGGCGGCGATGACCGCGTCGAGCCCCTTCGGGCCCTCGTCGTCGCTCGCCATCGCCGGCGAGTTCGGGTGCGCGCCCCACCATGCCTCGGCCACGGGCTCACCCGTCGCGGGGGTCCCCAGCATCAGGGGGATCATCTCGGTGTCGCCCCAGTCATAGTTCTGGAGGGCGGGAGTCAGCGCGCGCACCGCCCTATCCTGACACGCCGGGCGGTCCCGTGGGGGTACCTCTGCGCCACTAGGCTTGCCGCATGCCCGACACGCTGACGATCCCCGCCGACCTGCTGCCGCACGACGGAAGGTTCGGCTCAGGCCCGTCCAAGGTCTCGCCCTTCCAGATCGAGGCGCTGCAGGCCGCCGAGCGCACGCTGCTGGGCACCTCGCACCGGCAGGCGCCCGTGCGCGGCCTTGTGGGCGACATCCGCGAGATGCTCGGCTCGTTCTTCTCGCTTCCCGACGGCTACGAGGTGGTCCTCGGCAACGGCGGCTCGACGCTCGTCTGGGACGCCGCCGCATACGCGCTTGTCCAGCGCAAGGCACAGCACTGCGTGCAGGGCGAGTTCGGCTCCAAGTTCGCCGCCGCGACGCTCGGCGCACCGCACCTCGACCCCTCGAGCGTGCGCCAGGCCGACGCGGGCTCCGTCGCGGTTCCCGAGCTCGAGGACGGCGTCGACGTGTACGCGTGGGCCCACAACGAGACGTCGACCGGCGCGATCTCGCCCGTCACGCGCGTGCGTGGCGCGGCCGACGCGCTCATGGTCGTCGACGGCACGTCGGCCGCCGGAGGCACCGAGCTCGACGTGACCCAGACCGACGTCTACTACTTCGCGCCCCAGAAGAACTTCGCCTCGGACGGCGGCCTGTGGTTCGCGCTGATGTCGCCCGCCGCGCTCGAGCGCATCGACCGGATCGCTGCTGGGGACCGCTACATCCCCGCGATCCTGTCGCTGCAGGACGCCGTGAAGAACTCGCGCCAGAACCAGACGCTCAACACCCCCGCGATCGCGACGCTCGTGATGATGCGCGCGCAGCTCGAGTGGCTCATGTCGAACGGCGGCATGGCCTTCGCCGCGTCGCGCACCGCCGACTCGGCCTCGCGCCTCTACTCCTGGGCCGAGGCGTCGCCGGTCGCGCACCCGTTCGTCCAGCACGAGTCGTACCGCTCCCCCGTGGTCGGCACGATCGACTTCGACCCCTCGGTGGACTCGAACGCGGTGCGCGCCGTGCTGCGCAACAACGGCGTGGTCGACATCGACCCCTACCGCAAGCTCGGCCGCAACCAGATGCGCGTCGGCATGTTCCCCGCGGTCGACCCCGAGGACGTGTCGCGCCTGACCGCGTCCGTGGACTGGGTGCTCGAGCGCCTGGTCGACTGACCGAGCCGCATCGACTGACGGCCGCTCAGCGCCGCACCAGTTCCCCGCTGAGGGCAATCTCACAACGCGTTCCCTTGCGCGTCCTGCGCGCCTAGCGTCGCTGTCACAGCGATGCGGACGACGGACGACCCGTCCGACCAGAAGAGTCCGCACCTCCTCCCCGGTGCCCGCGTCGCTCCCGCACGCCCCCGACGCGAAGGAACCATGGAGCACACCCCCGTCACGACGCGGCCCGAGCCCCGACGACGCTGGTACTGGGCCGCCCTCGCGGTCGTCCTCCCCCTCGCCGTCGTCGGCACGTCCGCCGGCGCCGCCGCCACGTGGGAGTCCGGGCTCGCGCTGGCAGACGACGGCCTCGCATCGACCTCCACCGCAGCGGTCCCGTCCGTCGCCCCGGTCACTGCCGAGGGGTCGCTCGAGAGCACGACCGTCGAGGCCGCGATCCCCGCGGTGGAGGTGAGCCGCGCTCCGGAGCCCGTCGTCGAGCAGACCACGGAGGATGCCGACGCCGCAGCGTCGGGCGCGTCCGCCGCGGCCTCGTCAGGCTCGGGTTCCTCCACCGGCTCCTCGGCGACGAGCGAGTCCTCCTCGGCTGCCGCATCGTCCGTGTCCCCCGCCGACTACTGCGCGAACCCGTCCTCGCCCTACGGCGCCGGCTCGACTGCGAAGTCGCTCCTGACCGCGGTGAACAAGGAGAGGGCGCGCCTGGGGCTGCACTCGCTCGGCTGGTCGAGCTCGCTCGCGACCGCGGCGCAGAGCTGGTCCGAGAGCATGGCCGCGCGCAACGTGCTCGAGCACAGCAGCATGGGCCAGGAGAACGTCGGCTACACCTACAACAGCGGCGGTCTCAGCGTCGCGTCCGGTCTCACGATCATCGAGAAGGCGTGGATGCAGTCGTACGGGCACTGCACGAACATCATGTACCCCGGGTACACGGTGATGGGCGCGGGCGTCGCGCTCACCGGCGATGGCACCGCGGTCTACGCGACGCAGAACTTCAACTGAGCGCCGGACCCGACCGCGCGCCGCTCGCCCGACGGCGCAGGGCGAACCTCGGATTCGGCGGGTAGAGGCCCTACTCGGCGGTCTTGTCCTCGTCCGCGGGCCCGTCCACCACGACCTCGTCGGCGGGTGCCTCGTCGGCGACGACCTCGGGCTCGACCTCGTCAGTCGCGACCTCGGCGACGGTCTCCTCAACGGGCTCCGCCTCCTCGGTGACCTCGGCGGCGGGTGCATCCTCGACGGGAGCGTCGGTCACGGCCTCGTCGGCAGCGACGGCATCCGTGACGGCATCGGCCTCCGCGGCGGGCTCCGGAGCTGCCTCGGGCTCGGAAGCCTCAGCCTCCGGCGCTGCGTCCTCGGTGGACCCCTCCACCGACTGAACCGCCGGGTCGTCCGTCGCGACAGCATCGTCCATCGCTGCGACGTCCGCGGCCTCGGCCGGGGACTCGCCCTCGGCGGTCTCCGCGGTCGGCTCGGTGTCCGTGGCAGAGGACTCGTC
This sequence comes from Demequina sp. NBRC 110054, assembly GCF_002090115.1. Lineage (NCBI taxonomy): Bacteria > Bacillati > Actinomycetota > Actinomycetes > Micrococcales > Demequinaceae > Demequina > Demequina sp. NBRC 110054. Next base: position 1,433,134 of record NZ_BBRK01000004.1, on the reverse strand, counting down.
GACAGCACCCTCGGGCTCGACATCTGCGACAACCTCGGGCTCCGGCTCCGGCTCGGGCGTGAGGTCGAACACGTCGTTCGACTCGTCCACGTAGACGGGGTCGTTCGCGGGCCACTGCGTGCTCGACCGCTCCGGGGCGCTCTGGGCACCGCCTCCGCACGCGTGATTCACAGGGACCACCGTGCCGTCGAACGGGCACCACTTGTTGGCGCAGACGCCGAAGTGAAGGCGCATCGACCCCGAGAGCGGGATGACGAACTCGCCGATGGCTCCTGCCGCTGCCGAGGCGCTGGGCGGGTCGGTCGGCACCTCCTGCGCCCGCTCGGTCCACCGCGCGGCGGCCTCGTCGCGGCCTGCGGGGGCGAGCACCCGCTCACGCCCAAGGCCGAGCTCCCAGATGGCGACGGCGTCGGATTCCTCGTCATCCGTGGCCGTGTAGCCGGGCATGAGACGCGGGTCCTGGTCGATGCGCGGGACGGCCATGCCGGGCTTGATGTCACCCGGCTGCACACGGTCGGCCCACGGGATCCAGGCCGGTGCCAGCAGCGCATCGTCCGCGGGCACCAGGTGCGCCTCGCAGACGTTGGCGGTCTTGAGCCGCGGCGTGCGGGACAGGGTGACCGACCACACCCAGCCGCGGTATCCGGGCAGGGTGCAGGCGAACAGATGGGTGACGAGCTTGTCGCCCTCGTCATGCGCGGACAGGTGCTCGCCGACCGCGGTCGCGTCCTCGGCGACCTCGATGGCGGCGTCACGCGCCGCCTCGACTGCGGACTCCAGGACTGCGTCGACGGCCATCAGGCGTCCAACTGCTCCGCGACGGCGCGCAGCACAGCCGCGACCTGCGTGCCCTTGGCGCCCTCGGGGTAGCGCCCCCGGCGCAGGGTGTTGGAGACGCCGTCGAGCATCTTGATGAGGTCCTCGACGATGACCGTCATCTCCTCGGGCTTCTTGCGCATGTTCTGCGACACCGAGGCGACCGGCTCCTGGAGCGTGACGGACAGCGCGGACGGGCCGCGGCGGCCGTCGGCGATCGAGAACTCGACCTTGGTGCCCGGCTTCGGGTTGGCGGCGCCGTCAGGCAGCGCGGAGGCGTGCAGGAACACCTCGCTGCCGTCCTCGCTCGCGATGAAGCCGAACCCCTTGTCGGAGTCGAACCACTTCACTTTCCCGGTGGGCACATCTACCTCGCTGGTCTCGTTGGCGCCGCGTTCACGGCCAGGGCAAGTCTAACGGTCCTCACCGACGCCGTTGCAGTCGGGCGGGGCGCGTCCGCGCGGTGCGACCCGCACGGTCACACCAGGCGCGCACCACAGGCCCGCGCGGCGCGCTCGATCGGGCCGCGCACCCCTACCCTCGAGGAATGACGGTCCTGATCGATCCCCCGCTGTGGCCCAACCACGGCACGGTGTGGGGCCACCTCGTCTCCGACGAGTCGCTTGCCGAGCTCCACGCCTTCGCGCGGGAGGCGGGCATACCCGAGCGAGGGTTCGACCGCGACCACTACGACTACCCGGTCGAACGCCAGGAGCAGCTGCTCGCTCAGGGCGCCATGCTCGTGTCGACGCGGGAGCTCGTCCGCCGGCTGCGCGCCTCGGGACTGCGTGTGACCGCGGCGGCGCGGCACGGGCGCTCCTGACGCCTCCGGCGCCCGGGAAACGCGGGCTTCGCCGAGAGGGAAAACCCTGGGGCATCTGTCCGACACCTGGCGATCTTCCGCTGATCGTGTTTTAGTTGGCATGCCAACTAACGCGCGACGCGGCGCCACCGGCGCCCTCCGCCACGCGTGCGAAGAAGCACGAGGAGTCCCCACATGAAGGCATGGCAGTTCACCGGCACCCATCAGCCGCTCGTCCTGAACGAGGTGCCCGAGCCCACCCCCGGCCCGGGCGAGGTCATCATCGACGTCAAGGCAGCGGGTCTGTGCCACTCCGACGTCGGCGTCCTCGAGGACGAGGGCTGGATGGCCCTGATCCCGAACCTCCCGGTGACGATGGGCCACGAGATCTCGGGTGTCGTCTCCGCGGTCGGCGAGGACGTCGAGGACTACGCCGTCGGCGACCGCGTCGGGGTGTGCCCCACCGGCCCCACCGGCATCGCCCCGGGATACGGTCGCGACGGCGGCTTCGCCCCGAAGCACCGCGCCGCGGCGGTCGACCTGGTCCGCATGCCCGAGGGCCTGTCCTTCCCGCTCGCGGCCGCAGGCACCGACGCCGGCATGACCTCGTACCACGCGATGGCCGCGATCGGCGCGGTCCAGGCCGGCGAGAAGGTGGCCGTGATCGGCATCGGCGGCCTCGGCCAGATCGGCGCGCAGGTCGCCAAGGTCAAGGGCGCTGACGTCACCGTCGCCGAGCCCAACGAGGCGGCGTGGCCCATGGCCCGCCAAATCGGCGCGTCGCGCATCGTCAAGGACGTGTCGGAGCTCGAGGGCGAGGACTTCGACCTCATCGTCGACTACGCGGGCTTCGGCACCACGACGGCCGGCGCGATCAAGGCGGTGCGCTTCGGCGGCCGCGTGGTCCAGGTCGGCATGGGCCGCCTCGAGGCGACCATCGACACCCGCATCCTCATCACCCACCAGGTGAGCCTGCTGGGCTCGGTCGGCGGCACCGCGCAGGACGTCGCGGAGGTCTACGAGCTGTTCGCCTCGGGCCAGGTGACGCCGCAGATCTCGGCGATCGACTTCGACGAGATCGCAGAAGGCATCGAGCAGCTCCACCAGGGCAAGGCCCGCGGTCGCGTGGTCGCGCTGATGGACACCGAGGCGGAGACCGACGCCGCGGCTGCGCGGCTGCAGGGCGACGACGCGTCGCACCCTGCGCACCGCTAGCAGCGGCGCCCGCCTGCCGCCCATGCGCTCCGCACGGATCCCCGGCCGACACGCGAGCGTGTCGCTTCCCACGCCGGCGTGTCGCCCGGGTGTCGCGCTCAGATCCGTGCGGAGTGCATGAGGCAAGGACGATGCGGCAGTCGCCCCGGCACGACGAAGGCCCCCGGGTTTCCCCGGGGGCCTTCGTGCTGAGTCTCGCGGTGCGAGGGTGGGCTTAGAAGCCCATGCCGCCCATGTCGGGCGCACCGGCCGGCATGGCCGGCTCGGGCTCGGGCTTGTCCGCCACGACCGCCTCGGTCGTGAGGAACAGGCCGGCGATCGACGCGGCGTTCTGCAGCGCCGAGCGGGTCACCTTGACCGGGTCGTTGACGCCCGCGGCGAGCAGGTCCTCGTAGACACCGGTCGCGGCGTTGAGGCCGTGGCCGATCGGGAGGTCCTTGACCTTCTCCACGACGACGCCACCCTCGAGGCCGGCGTTGACGGCGATCTGACGCAGCGGGGCCGAGACGGCCGCGGCGACGATCGAGGCACCGGTGGCCTCGTCACCCTCGAGCGCGAGGTCGGCGAAGGCGAGGTTGCCCGCCTGGATGAGCGCGACGCCACCACCGGCGACGATGCCCTCCTCGACGGCAGCCTTCGCGTTGCGGACGGCGTCCTCGATGCGGTGCTTGCGCTCCTTGAGCTCGACCTCGGTGGCCGCGCCCGCCTTGATGACGGCGACGCCGCCGGCGAGCTTGGCGAGGCGCTCCTGGAGCTTCTCGCGGTCGTAGTCCGAGTCCGAGTTGTCGATCTCGGCGCGGATCTGACGCACGCGGCCCTCGATCTGCTCCTCGGCGCCAGCGCCCTCGACGATCGTGGTCTCGTCCTTGGTGACGACGACCTTGCGCGCCTGGCCCAGCGAGCTGAGGTCGGCACCGTCGAGCGACAGGCCGACCGACTCGGAGATGACGGTACCGCCGGTCAGGATCGCCATGTCCTGCAGCATCGCCTTGCGACGGTCACCGAAGCCCGGCGCCTTGACGGCGACGGCCTTGAAGGTGCCGCGGATCTTGTTCACGACGAGGGTCGCGAGGGCCTCGGACTCGACGTCCTCGGCGACGATCAGCAGCGGCTTGCCGGTCTGCATGACCTTCTCGAGAACCGGGACGAGGTCCTTGACGTTGTTGATCTTCGACTCGACGAGCAGGACGTACGCGTCCTCCAGGATGGCCTCCTGGCGCTCGGGGTCGGTGACGAAGTACGCCGACAGGAAGCCCTTGTCGAAGCGCATGCCCTCGGTGAGCTCGAGCTCGAGGCCGAGAGCGTTCGACTCCTCGACCGTGATGACGCCCTCCTTGCCGACCTTGTCCATCGCCTCGGCGATGAGCTCGCCGATCGTGGAGTCGCCGGCCGAGATGCCCGCGGTCGCGGCGATCTGGTCCTTGGTCTCGACCTCCCGAGCGGCCTTGAGCAGCTCCGCGGTGACGGCCTCGACGGCCTTCTCGATGCCCTTCTTGAGGGCGATCGGGTTCGCGCCGGCCGCGACGTTGCGCAGACCCTGCGTCACGAGCGCCTGAGCGAGGACGGTCGCGGTGGTGGTGCCGTCACCAGCGACGTCGTCGGTCTTCTTGGCGACCTCCTTGACGAGCTCCGCGCCGATCTTCTCGAAGGGCTCCTCGAGCTCGATCTCCTTGGCGATGGAGACACCGTCGTTGGTGATGGTCGGCGCGCCCCACTTCTTCTCGAGCACGACGTTGCGGCCCTTGGGGCCGAGGGTGACCTTGACGGCGTCGGCGAGGGCGTTCATGCCCCGCTCCATGCCGCGGCGGGCCTCCTCATCGAAGGCAATGAGCTTTGCCATGAGTGTGTTCCTCTTCCGATGGGTGGTGGCTCCCGTGTCGCCCGCGACGGACGGCGCTCCTCGAGAGATTCCTGTCATCCCGCGAGAGGCGCCTCGACCGGAAGCCGAGGTCTAGTTAGCACTCGAAAGGGTCGAGTGCTAACGCCGATTCTGGCACTCTCACCCTTCGAGTGCAAATGACGGGAGGGTGAAGGCTGACGGCCCCCGCGCGGTCCCGCGCGACGCCTGCTACGCGGCGGGGTCCGAGGCGAGCAGCACCTCGATGGCGGTGCCGCCCGGCGTGGACTGCTGCAGCACGGAGTCGATGCCGAGCACATCGGCGATCTCCGCGGCGGTGTCCGCGAGCGCCTCATCCGCGTAGACGACGGTGTTCTGGCCGTCGGGGATGAGGGACAGGTTGATGTTGTTCGCCTCGACGCTCGTGAAGCCCTCGCCCTCGAGCAGCGTCTGCTGCGTGCCCGCGAGGCCCGCGATGCCCGAGCCGTTGCGCACGGCGACCGCGGTGTCGTACTCGATCACGGGCTCGGCGGTCTCGCTCGCGGAGGGCGATGCGCTCGGCGAGGCCGACGCGGCGGCGGACGCCGACGGCGTCGCGGACGCGGAGGGCGAGGCGCTCGACGTGGAGGAGGTGGTGGCTGTCGCCGTCGCAGTGGCGTCGTCGCTGCTCGTGATGTCCTGGTTCCAGTTCCACCACACGATGATGAACGCGAGAAGGCCGGCAAGCAGAAAGACGACGAGGGGCGCGATCAGGCCCATCACCCACGGACGAGGCGCGCGGTGCACGCCGACCGGACCCGCCTCACGGGCGAGCGCGTCGAACTCGTCCTCTTCGTACTGTGCCACGCGCCGATGCTACCCCGTGCTCAGGCGTGAGCCGAGCGGCCCCTGCCGCGCTGGCGCGCGGCTCGCATGCGACGCAGACGCTTCACGAGCATCGGGTCGTGCGCGAGCGCGCGCTCATCGTCGATAAGCGCGTTGAGGATCTGGTAGTACTCCGTGCCGGACAGCGAGAACAGCTCGCGCACGGCGTCCTCCTTGGCCCCGGCATAGCGCCACCACTGGCGCTCGAAGTCCAGGATCGCCGTGTCCCGCTCGGACAGGCCGCTCGGAGGAACCTCCTGGCGCTCAAGGCGCACCACGGATCCGCTCATGTTCCCCTCCTTCATCCTGACACCCAGGGTATCCGTGAATCACGTCGATGTCATTTGCCCCGCCCATGGTCCCGTCACCCGGTGCGTCGCTAGCCTGGGCCCATGCCGACGATGTGGAGAGAGCAGGTGGCTCCCGACTGGGTGCCGGTGCTGGCCGAGGTCGAGCCGACGCTGACCGGGCTGGGTGCCTTCCTCCGCGAGGAGATCGACGCGGGGCACGGCTACCTTCCGCCCGCGGACGCGATCCTTCGGGCCTTCGAGTCTCCGCTCGCGGACGTGCACGTGGTCGTCGTGGGCCAGGACCCGTACCCGACGCCGGGTGACGCCGTCGGGCTGTCGTTCTCCGTGCCGCCGGGGCATCCGCAGCCGCGCAGCCTGCGCAACATCGCCGCGGAGCTGAAGGACGACACCGGCGAGGTGCTCGTCGGCGGCGACCTGAGCCACTGGGAGGCTCAGGGCGTGCTCCTTCTCAACAGGGTGCTCACGGTGCGCCCCGGCCTGCCCGGCTCGCATCGCAGGAAGGGATGGGAGCAGGTGACCGAGGCGGCGCTGCGCGCGCTTGCCGCGCGTGGGGGACCGCTTGTGGCGATCCTTTGGGGCCGCGACGCACAGGCGGCCGGCGATCTGCTGGGTGCGACGCCGCGCGTGCAGTCCGCGCACCCGAGCCCGCTGAGCGCGTCGCGCGGCTTCTTCGGCTCTCGCCCGTTCTCCCACGTCAACGAGCTGCTCGCGAAGCAGGGCGCGGACCCGATCGTGTGGGGGACCCCGGTGGCCTGACCCGGTGGGAGCATCGTCCCGGCGGCCCCGGTACCCCGCGCCGAGCGGTGGAGCTGGCAGCGGGACTTGAACCCGCAACCGCCCGATTACAAGTCGGGTGCGCTACCAATTGCGCCATGCCAGCACGTCCCGAGGGGACGCTCAAGGATACCGGGCGCGCGCAAGCCGGCAGGAACGCCCCCGGACATGCGACAGCGCCGCACCCCCGAAGGGATGCGGCGCTGTGCGAGAGCGGAGCCGGTCAGGAAGCGGCGAGCTCCGTGAGGTACGCGGCCAGCTCGCCCTCGCTGAGGTAGTTGACCTCGGAGCCGTCGAGCACCGTGCCATCGATGAAGATCGTCGGGGTGCCGGATACGCCGTCCTGCGACGCCGTGTCCGTCGCCGCGGAGACCCACGAGCGGTACGTGTAGTCGGAGAACGACTCCGCGACGTCCGCCGGGACCCCTACCGTGACGGCGATCGCAGCGATCTCCTCGTCGGTGAGGCCCTCGGAGCCCTCCTCGGGCTGGTTGTCGAAGAGCGCAGCGGTGAAGGCGACGAAGTACTCGGGAGCCGAGTTCGCGACGGTCGCGGCGGCGTTGGCCGCACGAGTCGAGTACGCGGTGCCGCTCGAGTACGAGTCGAGGATCGAGATCGGGTGGTAGTTCACCTGGATCGTGCCCTCCTCGCGCAGCGCGTCGAGGTCGTCCGAGTTCATGGTCTCGAAGTAGTAGCAGTACGGGCACAGGAAGTCGAAGTAGACGTCGACCACGATCGGGTCGTTGCTGTCGACCTCACCCGCCACGCCGGAGGAGCCGACCGGGATGCCGCCGCTCGCGAGCGAGTTGGCGGGCGAGCCGTCCGCGCCGTCGCCGATCTCCTCGAGCGCGCTGTTCTGGTTGAGGATGAACGCGACCAGTCCACCGAAGACCGCGAGCGCGACGACGATGCCGGCCACGATCAGCAGCGTGGTGCGGCGCTCTTGCGCCTTCATATTGGCCTTGGCCTGGGCGCGCGCCTTGGCGGCCTTGTCGCTGGATGCCATGAGGGAGTGGTTCCTTCCGTCTGTCCGGGACAGTCTAGGCGTCGGCTGGCTCGGGGTCGCCGGCCATCCACCTGTCGAGTGAGAACGGTGTGCGGGGGAAGAATGCCAGCCAGAAGCCGAGGATCAGGAATCCTGTGCGTTCGAGCATGTGGAGCGGATAGTTGGTGGTCCCCTCGGCCACTTCGCCGCCGCCGCCGAAGCAGCCGCAATCGATGCTGAGCCCGTGGGCCCATGCCCAGATGAGCCCGACCATGAAGCCCGTGATCATGATCAGCCAGGCGATCGCGGCCCACCGGGTGAAGAGGCCGGCGAGGAGGAAGGCGGCGAGCAGCAGCTCGAAGATCGGCAGCATCGTCCCGAACAGCGGCACGATCGCCTCGGGCAGCAGCTGGTACGCACGGACGGCGCGGATGGACTGCGGGATGTCCATGAGCTTGGGGATCGCCGCGGCGATCAGGATGCCGGCCATGCCGAGCCTGACGAGCAGGCTGATCCATGGCTGCGCGACCGTGAACCGGTCTCGGAAAGTCATTGCCCCTCCTGGAGGTGATGTCCCTGCGGCCGAAGGCGCGCACTCTCGGCGGGAACCATGCTCGACGGTACACCGCGCGTGCGCACCGCCCGCCGACTCCTTCGCTCACGCAACGACCCGTCACACATGGTTGTTCCCACAACTATTCAAGTCTCTCAGGTCGCGCGAGGAGTGTCACGCACGTCACCCCCAGGCGAGCGCCTCGGGCGCCGCCCAGGTCCACCCCGAGACGTCGGAGATCGGCCACCACCACGGCTCGGCCTGCGTGTACACGGCGACGGCGACGACTCCGACCGCCACGATCGCGACCACGACCCACGCGGCGGCGACCCCGGTGGTCGGCGCGACGGCGTACGCGAGGCGACGGCTGCCGTCCCTCGTGCCCCCCGACCACGGCCCGACCCACATCGTCGCGGCGACGGCCAGCGCGCCGAAGGCGAGCGCGCCGGCATGACCCCACGTCTGCCCTGCCTCGGTGGCGGACGCGATCAGCTCCGACGAGACGAGCCACCACATGAGCGCACCCGCACCCACCCCGACGAGCGCGCCGAGCAGCACCGAGGGCACGAGCTCAAGCATCCCGCGCAGCAGGTGCCAGGGCATCCCGATGGTGTGGACGACCGCGTCTCCCCTGCGCTTGCCGCGGCGAGCGCGCGAGGCCGCGAGCGAGGCTGCGCGCCGATGCACGCCGCGCGCGACGATCGCCGCCACGATCACGCCAAGGAGCACGACCACCGGAGCCAGCGCGGCCAAGGCCGACACCGCGATCGTCATTGCGCCGAGCATGATCGGGCGGCCGGGCACCGGAGCGGACTCCTCGACGAGCTCCGAGGCCTCGCCGTGCTGGTCGATCTCGCCGGAGATCACCTCGTCCCAGCGGGCCTCGCCGTCCGCCGCGTCGGCGTCCTCGTCCTCCCAGTCGGCGCCCTCGCCCCCGGCCCAGTCGCCGTCGTCGTCCCCGGCGCCCTCGTCGTCCTGGTCGTCGTACGGCTCGAGCGTCACGGTGTCGTCCTCGCGGTACGGCTCGAGGACCGTCGTGTCGCCGTCCGACGGGCCCCAGGCGTCCTCCCGGGCGGGCATCACGGTCGTGCTCGCGAGCGCCGCGGCACCAGCGCCGCGGTCCAGCACCTGCGTGCTGCCACGCAGCGCGGCGACGACCTGGGCGGGCGACGGACGGGAGTCGATGTCCTTGCCGAGCGCGGCCTCGAGGGCCTCGGCACCCGGACGATGCGGCAGGTCCACCTGGCCGTCGAGCGTCCGGGAGATCGCTCCGGCACCGGTGCCGAACGGCGCGCGCCCCGTCATCGCGTACGCGACGGTGGCGGCCCAGGCCCAGAGGTCGGCGACCGGACCGGGCTCGACCCCGTCGATCACCTCGGGCGCGACGTACCCCGCGGTGCCGCTCACGAGGCCCTCGCGGGTGAGCCGCGCGTCGTCCTCGCGGTGCGCGAGGCCGAAGTCGATCAGCACGGGTCCGCGCGGCCCCATCATCACGTTGGCGGGCGTCACATCGCGGTGCACGACCCCCGCGGCGTGCGCGGCCTCGAGCGCGGAGGCGATGCTCTCGGCCATGTCGGCGAGCGCGGCTCCTGCGAGCGGGCCGTTCTTCTGCACGTGATCGAACAGCGACAGCCCGGGGATGTACTCCGAGACGACGAAGGTCTCGTCGCCGTCGAGCTCGGCGTCGAGCACATGCGGGACCGCGGGGTGCCGCAGCGACTGCAGGGCGCGGACCTCGCGGGCGAGCCGCTCGCCCGCGATCGGGTCCTCCGCCGCGTCGACGAGCTTGAGCGCCGCGCGCTGCCCACCGCCGTCCTCCACCAGGTAGACGGCGCCCGAGCCGCCCCTCCCCAGGGTCTCTCGCACGACGTACCCGCCGATCTCATCGCCGACCTCGCGTCGCAGTCCCGCCATGCGCCCACGGTACCGGCACCCGTCACCCCGTGGTCCGGGCCGCATCGTCCCTGGCTCCGCGCGGGAGCGCCCGCCAGCCGGGGCCGCGCCTCCCGCCAGCCCGGGCCGCATCGTCCCGCGCGCCCACCGCCGCATCGTCCCGCGCGCCCACCGCCGCATCGTCCCGTCGACCGACCCGGACAGACGGGCCAGAAGGGACGAAGGTCCTGCTGTACGGGTGCCGCGAACCTATGACACAATGGGCCTCGCTCACGGCATCCCTGTCGTGCGCGAAGTGTCAATGTGGACACCACAGGGCACTCTTCACTACGGATCGTCCGGCACGTACCTGCCGGTGAAGGGACCATTTGAAATGGCAACTGTCACTTACGACAAGGCCTCGCGTATCTACCCGGGCACCGAGCGTCCCGCGGTCGACTCGCTCGACCTGGACATCGCCGATGGCGAGTTCCTCGTCCTCGTTGGACCGTCTGGTTGCGGTAAGTCCACCTCGCTGCGCATGCTCGCAGGCCTCGAGGACGTGGACAAGGGCTCGATCTGGGTCGGCGACCGCGACGTCACGCACGTGCAGCCCAAGGACCGCGACATCGCGATGGTGTTCCAGTCCTACGCGCTCTACCCGCACATGACCGTGGCCGACAACATGGGCTTCGCGCTCAAGATCGCCAAGGTCGACAAGTCGGAGATCCGCAAGCGCGTCGAGGAGGCCGCGAAGATCCTCGACCTCACCGAGTACCTGGACCGCAAGCCGAAGGCCCTCTCGGGTGGTCAGCGCCAGCGTGTCGCCATGGGTCGCGCGATCGTGCGTCAGCCGCAGGTGTTCCTCATGGACGAGCCGCTGTCGAACCTCGACGCCAAGCTCCGCGTCCAGACCCGTACGCAGATCGCCGCGCTCCAGCGTCGCCTCGGCACCACCACCGTCTACGTGACCCACGACCAGGTCGAGGCCCTCACGATGGGTGACCGCATCGCGGTCCTCAAGGACGGCGTGCTGCAGCAGGTCGGCACCCCGCGCGACATGTACGACGCCCCGGCGAACGTCTTCGTCGCCGGCTTCATCGGCTCGCCGGCCATGAACATCTCGACCTTCGCGATCGAGGACGGCAAGGCCATCGTCGGCCCCGCCCGCGTCCCGCTCAAGCGCGAGACCGTCGCGAACCTCACGGACGACGACAAGGGCGAGATCGTCCTCGGCTGGCGTCCTGAGTCCATGGACCGCGTCGCGCCGAACACGGAGGGCGCGCTGCCCATCGAGGTCGTCGTCGTCGAGGAGCTCGGCTCCGACGCGTTCGTCTACGGCCAGCTTCCGGCCCTTGCGACCACGCTCGCGGAGCCGAAGTTCGGCGGCACGGGCGAGGTCATCGTCCGCGTCGACCCGCGCGACGTCCCGGAGAAGGGCTCCACGATGTGGGTCACCATCCGCGAGGGCGAGCAGCACGCGTTCTCGGCCTCGACCGGCAAGCGCATCAGCCCGTCGGCCGCGTCGTCGGCCGCGATGCCTTCCGCGTAAGGCACACCGCTAGCGCCTGAAGGGGCGGTCCGGGACTGGAGAGATCCAGCTCCCCGGGCCGCCCCTTCTGCTGTGTCCAGGGACGATGCGGCGACGGGGACGATGGGGACGGCACCTTCCGCATCGTCCGGCTCCCTTCCCGTGGTCCAGGGACGATGCGGGCTCAAGGTCGCGCGTCGCTGTCGCCTCCCCCGCGTAGGCTGTGGCCATGCCGCTGCTGATCACGGGGGCCGCCGACGCGGGCCTCATGGAACTGCCCTGGGACGTCCCGCTGAGCGCCTGGCCCGAGGAGCGCATCGCCGCGCTGCCTCGCGGCCTCTCGCGGCACGTCGTGCGATTCGTCCGCCACGGGGACGGCGTGCTCGCCGTCAAGGAGACCAACCCCGAGATCGCGCACCGCGAGTTCCACATGCTGCGCGAGCTCGAGCGCATGGAGGCCCCGTGCGTGAAGCCCGTCGCGGTCGTCACCGGTCGCCAGAGCGCGTCAGGCCAGGAGCTGTCGGCCGCGCTCGTGACCGAGCACCTCGCGTACTCGCTGCCGTACCGCGCGATCTTCTCCTCGGCGCTGCGCACCGGCACCCTCACTCGCCTCATCGACGCGCTGTCGATCCTCGTGGTGCGGCTGCACCTCGCGGGCTTCTACTGGGGCGACGTCTCACTGTCGAACGCGCTGTTCCGTCGCGACGCCTCGGCGTTCTCCGCGTACCTCGTGGACGCGGAGACCGGCGACATGCACCCCAAGCTCACGGACGGCCAGCGCGCCTACGACCTCGACACGGCAACCACCAACATCGTGGGCGAGCTGCTCGACCTCCAGGAGTCCGAGGACCTCGACGAGTCCGTCGATCCGTTCGACATCGGCACGCGCCTCGAGTCCCGCTACCGCGAGCTGTGGACCGCGCTGACCTCGACCGAGACCATCACCTCGAACGTCCCGTTCCAGGTCGCGGAGCGCGTGCGCGCGCTCAACGCCCTGGGCTTCGACCTGGGCGAGATCGACATGCAGCAGACCGAGGACGGCACGGCGGTCACGCTGCGCCCCAAGGTCGTCGACGCGGGCTTCCACTCGCGCCGCCTCATGCGCCTCACGGGCCTCGACGTCCAGGAGAACCAGGCCCGCCGGCTCCTCAACGACATGGAGGAGTACCGCGTGGTCCATGAGACCGAGCGCGGGCACAAGGCCGACGAGACCTTCGCGGCGCACGAGTGGCTGACCCACATCTTCGAGCCGACCGTTCGCGCGGTGCCGCGCAAGCTGCGGGGCAAGCTCGAGCCCGCGCAGGTCTTCCACGAGGTGCTCGACCACCGGTGGTACCTCGCGCAGGCCGCGGGCAAGGACGTGCCGATGCCGGTGGCGACCGCCTCGTACCTCAAGAACGTGCTCCCCACGAAGGCCGATGAGCATGCCGTGCTGGGCCTGTCGATCGCGGAGATGACGGCCGAGCTGCCCGCGCTCACCGCTGAGGTCGGCTCGAGCTACGCGGTGCGCGACCCGTACGCGAACGACAACACCCACGCGTGGGGCGGCGTGCCCGAGCCCGCCGAGGAGGAGCCCGCATCGGTCACCCGCGTGTCGACGCTCAGGCCTGCGCCCGAGCGGCCTCGCACGCAGGCGGAGCGAGCCGCCGAGGCGCTCGAGGACGACCTCGGCACGGTCGAGACCGCCGACGAGGAGTAGGCGCCGACGAGGCGTCGCGGCACCGCCGGGGCCGCCGCGCGCGAGTAGCCGCCGGCGCGATCGCCCCGCGACCCGCTAGGCGATCGCGCGCGCGGCCTCGTACAGAGCGATCGACGTCGCGACCGAGGCGTTGAGGCTCTCGGTCGTCGCGGCGATCGGGATCGACACGATCTGGTCGCACTTCTCGGACACGAGGCGCGACAGCCCGTCGCCCTCGGAGCCGACGACGATCGCGAGCGGTCCGTCGAGCAGGTTCGACTCGTGGAGGTCCACGTCGCCGCCGCCGTCGAGGCCGATCGCGAAGACCCCGGCCTTCTTGTAGTCCTCGAGCGTGCGGGCGATGTTGGTCGCGCGGGCCACGGGCACACGCGCCGCCGCACCGGCGGACACCTTCCACGCCGCGACAGTCACCGACGCGGAGCGGCGCTCGGGGATGACGACACCGGTCGCGCCGAACGCCCCCGCCGAGCGCAGGATCGCGCCCAGATTCCTCGGGTCCTGGATGTGGTCGAGCACGACGATGCGGACGGGCGACTCGCCCTCGAGCAGGTCCTGCGGGTCCGCGTAGGAGTACGGCGGCACCTCGAGCGCGACGCCCTGGTGCGGGCTGCCGCCGGCGAGCCCGTCGAGCGTCGCCTTGGTGACCTCGCGCACCTCGATGCCGGCGTCCACCGCGAGCCCGACGATCTCGGTGATGCGGTCGTCGGCGTCGATGCGGTTGAACACGTACAGCGCGGTCGCGGGGATCCCCATGCGCATCGCCTCGAGCACGCTGTTGCGGCCGATCGCGAGCTCGTCGGAGCCGGACGTGCGGTGACGGGGCGCCTGCTTGCCGCGCGGCGCGGGCTTCTTGGCGGCCTCGCGCTCGGCCCGCTGCTTGTCCTTGTACTTCTTGTGATACGGCCGCTCCTCGGCCTTGGGCGTGGGGCCCTTGCCCTCGAGAGCCTTGCGGCCATGGCCGCCGGTGCCGACCTGTGCGCCCTTCTTGGATCCCGCGTTGCGGGTCGCGCCTCGACGCTGTGAGTTCCCTGCCATGTCAGCCCTCCTCGGCCAGCGACCAGCGGGCGCCGTCGGCGCCGTCCTCGATGATGATTCCTGCGGCCTGCAGCCGGTCGCGGATCTCGTCCGCGGCGCTCCAGTCCTTCTCGGCCCGCGCCTGCGCGCGCTTGGCCAGGTCCGCGCCGACGAGCACCTCGAGCGCCTTGAGCGCGGGCTCCGCATCCTTCGCCCCGGACGCCCACAGGGACGATGCGGGGTCCAGTCCCAGCGTGTCGAGCATCGCGCGCACGGCGAGCAGGCTCGTCCTGACCGCGGCGTCGTCCCCCGCGGTGAGCGCCGCGTTGCCGCCGCGCACGGTGTCGTGGATGTGCGCCATCGCGCGCGGGACGGACAGGTCGTCGTCCATCGCCTCGACGAAGGGCGCGGGCAGCTCGGCGGCCGCGACCTCGGAGGGCGTGGGCGCGCCGACCCGCTCCGAGGCGCGCGCCACGAAGCCGGACAGGCGCGACCAGGTGGTCTCCGCATCGTCCATGGTCTTGTCCGACCACTCGATCATCGAGCGGTAGTGGACCTGGCCGAGCGCGAGGCGCAGCGCGGCGGCGCTGTGGTCGGCGAGCACCTCGTCGACGCCCATGCCGTTGCCGAGCGACTTCGACATCTTCTCGCCGGACTGGGTCACCCACGCGGAGTGCAGCCACATCTGCGCGAAGCCGTAGCCGGCCGCACGCGACTGCGCCTGCTCGTTCTCGTGGTGCGGGAAGCGCAGGTCCAGGCCGCCGCCGTGGATGTCGAACGTCTCGCCCAGGTAGCGCCTCGCCATCGCGGAGCACTCGATGTGCCAGCCGGGTCGGCCGGGGCCCCACGGGGAGGCCCACGCGGCGGTGTCGGGCTCGCCGGCCTTGGTCGCCTTCCACAGCGCGAAGTCGCGCGGGTCGCGCTTGGCGTCCGTCGGGGCGTCGGCCGCGGGCTCAAGGTCCTCAAGTGCCTGGCGCGTGAGCGAGCCGTACTCGGGGTACGACTGCACGTCGAAGTACACCGAGCCCTCGTGCTCGTACGCATGACCGCGCTCGATCAGCAGCGCGATGAGCGCGATGATCTCGGGCATGTGACCCGTCGCGCGGGGCTCGGAGTCGGGCTGGAGCACGCCGACCGCCTCATAGGCCGCCTGGAACTCACGCTCGTGGCGCAGCGCCCACGCCCACCACTCGACGCCCGCCTCGGCGGACTTCGCGAGCGTCTTGTCGTCGATGTCGGTGACGTTGCGCACCATCGTCACGTTGAGTCCCTTGCGCATCAGCCAGCGCTGCAGGACGTCGAAGGCGACGGCCGCGCGCAGGTGTCCGATGTGGGGGCTCGACTGCACGGTCGGGCCGCACAGGTAGATGCCGACCTTGCCGGGGGTCACGGGCGTCAGGGGACGCGCCTCGCGGGCGGCGGTGTCGAACAGGTGCAGAGTCACGCCCTCAAGGCTACCTGGCGGGATGCGGGCCCGCGTCAGTCGGGAGGGACCGGGACGATTCGTGGGCCGGGCGGATGCGGCGGGCCGGCTCAGTGGTCGCGCGCGACGACGAGCGCCGTCGCGATCGCGGCGACGCCCTCGCCGCGGCCCGTGAGCCCGAGCCCGTCGGTCGTGGTCGCGGAGACCGTGACGGGCGCGCCCATCGCGACCGTCAGAGCCTTCTCCGCCTCGGCCCGGCGCGGGCCGATCTTGGGGCGGTTGCCGATGACCTGCACCGCGGCGTTGCCGATCTCGAAGCCCGCCTCGCGCACGCGGCGCGCGGTCTCGGAGAGCAACGTGGCGCCCGAGGCACCCTTCCACTCGGGGCGGTCGGTGCCGTAGTTGCTGCCGAGGTCGCCCAGCCCGGACGCGGACAGCAGGGCGTCGCAGATCGCGTGCGCCGCGACGTCGCCGTCGGAGTGGCCGGACAGGGCGCGCTCGTCGGGCCAGGTGAGGCCCGCGACGGACAGGCCGGCGTCGTCGCCGAAGGCGTGCACGTCGGTGCCGATTCCAGTGCGGATCATGCCCGCGCGACTGATGCCTGTGCCGCTCTCACCCGTGCTGCTCATGCCCGCGCCAGCTTCCTCTCGAAGTGGTCGACGTCCTCGGGGTACGTGATCTTGCGGCCCTCGACATCGCCCTCGCACGTGACGACGCGATAGCCGTACGCGGCCAGGAGACTGCCGTCGTCGGTGCCCTCGAAGCCGTCGGCCACGGCGCGCGCGTGCGCGTCCCTCAGGGACGATGCGGTGAAGGCCTGCGGGGTCTGCACCGCGCCGAGGTCGGGGCGCTGCAGGTACGCGAGCGTCCCGCCGGCCGTCGAGACGATCGTGTCCACGACGGGTAGGACGGGGATGCACCCGTCCGCGCCCTCGACGACTGCCGCATCGTCCTGGCCGCCCGGTCCGCCCTCGAGGGCCGCGAGCGCGCGACCGGCGACAGCGACCGGCATGAAGGCGCGGGCGGCGTCGTGGACAAGGATGTGCTCGGCATCGTCCCTGACCGCGGCGATGCCGAGCGCGACGGACTCCTGTCGTGTGTCTCCCCCTGCGACGACCGTGACATCGGCCGCGACACGCGCGACGGCATCACGGAACGCGTCGAGATGCTCGGCGGGCGCGGTCACGACGACCTGCTCGCACACGGCGGCGAGGGACGATGCGGCCCACGCCACGAGCGGCGTGCCACCGATCGGCACGAGCGCCTTGGGAAGGTCCCGGCCCAGTCGGGTCCCGGACCCAGCGGCCGTCACGACGGCCGCGACGGTCACGAGGCGAGGACCTCGTCGAGACGAGCCTCGGCAGCGTCCTCGTCGCACTTCTCGGCGAGCGCGAGCTCGGAGACCAGGATCTGACGCGCCTTGTGGAGCATGCGCTTCTCACCGGCGGACAGGCCCTTGTCGGTGTCGCGGCGGCTCAGGTCGCGGACGACCTCGGCCACACGGATGACATCGCCAGACGCGAGCTTCTCGCCATTGGCCTTGAAGCGGCGCGACCAGTTGGTCGGCTCCTCGACGTAGGGCTCGCGCAGCACGGCGAACACCTTCTCGAGTCCGGCCTCATCGACGACATCGCGGACGCCCACGAGGTCAACGTTCTCCGCGGGGACCTTGATGGTCAGGTCGCCCTGTGCGACGCGGAGCTCCAGATACGTCTTCTCTTCGCCCTTGATGGTCCTCTTGAAGATGTCCTGGATGGTGGCCGCACCATGGTGCGGGTAGACGACGGTCTCGCCGACTGCAAAGTTCATTGTGGAGATAGCCCCTTCGTCGCGGAGCCCCAGTCTATCATTCGCACCCCGTGCACTAACAGAGGCCCATATTCCACGCGAACCCGACACGCCGGGTTCCCCGGGTCCGCGCACCCACTATCCTGAACCTGCAACTGTCCCTGGAAAGGTCCCCTCCGTGAAGCTGCACGCTCCCGCCCGCATCGCTGCGGCCGCCCTGATCGCGCTGTCCATGACCGGCTGCTCGTTCGCCGCGAACATCACCACCGCCAAGCAGTACTCGGCCTCCGATGGTGTCCGCGTCGAGCTCGAGGACGCCACCGGCCTCAACCTGCTCATCGTGTCGACCGCGGCCGACGAGCCTGCCGCGCTGATCGGCTCGTTCGAGAACGTCACCTCGGAGGACATCGAGGTGACCGTGGTGCTCGGCGCGGGCGAGGCGAGCTTCGAGGTCCCCGCCGACGGCGTGACCACGCTGGGCACCGGGACCGGCGAGACCGAGGTCGTGGGCACGAGCCCCGCGGACCCGGGCCTGATCGGCACCATCACGGTGACGACGCCGGGCTCCGGCACGACCGAGGTCGACGTGCCCGTGCTGGACGGCACGCTCGAGGAGTACGCGAGCACGCTCGACGCGATCGGCTGACGCGGAGGCGCCTGCGCCTCACCCCACCCGCTCTCTCCTGGCCTGACCCGGGGCCTGTGAACCCACCCGGCGACCGCACCCGGGAACCCACCCGGCGACCGCACCCGGGAACCCACCCCGGCGCCGCGCGCACCCGGGAACCCACCCCCAAGCGCCCCACTGGACGCTCAGTGTCGTTTCCGGCGCTCTGCTGCGTCCTAGTGGACGTTTCTGTACCGCGCCCGTGGCGCGCGCCCGGCGCGGGAACCCACCCGACGACCGCATCGTCCCGGCGACCGCAACTCGAGATCCCGCATCGTCCCGCATCGTCCCGCCTCGCCCCCGGCGAAAGCCGTCCTGGTACGAGTACGTCCACTGGCGCGCAGCCCGGGCCCGAAAGCGACAAGGAGTGTCCACTGGCGCGCCGCAGACCCAGCCGCAGACCCAGCGCGCACCCCACCCCACCCACGCGAAAGGCCCCCGGGATCACCCGGGGGCCTTCACGCAGAGATGCGGATCAACCGAAACGGCCCGAGATGTAGTCCTCGGTGGCCTTCTCGGCGGGCGCGGAGAAGATGGTCGTGGTGTCGTCCATCTCGATGAGCTTGCCCGGCTTGCCGGTGCCCGCGATGTTGAAGAACGCGGTCTTCTCGGACACGCGCGCGGCCTGCTGCATGTTGTGGGTCACGATCACGACCGTGTACTCGGACTTGAGCTCCTGGATGAGGTCCTCGATCGCGAGGGTCGAGATCGGGTCGAGGGCCGAGCAGGGCTCGTCCATGAGGATGACCTCGGGCTTGATCGCGATCGCACGCGCGATGCACAGGCGCTGCTGCTGACCACCGGAGAGCGAGGAGCCGGGCTTGTCGAGGCGGTCCTTGACCTCCTCCCACAGGTTCGCGCCCTTGAGGGACGACTCGACGAGGTCCTCGGAGTCGCTCTTCGACAGGCGCTTGTTGTTGAGCTTCGAGCCCGCGAGCACGTTCTCGGCGATCGACATCGTGGGGAACGGGTTCGGACGCTGGAAGACCATGCCGACGTGGCGGCGGACGGTCACCGGGTCGACCTTGGGGTCGTAGAGGTTCACGCCGTCCATGAGGACCTCGCCCTCGACGCGGGCGCCGGGGATGACCTCATGCATGCGGTTGAGCGTGCGGAGGAAGGTCGACTTGCCGCAGCCGGACGGGCCGATGAAGGCGGTGACCGACTTCGCCTCGATCTGAAGCGACACGTCCTCGACGGCCAGGAAGTTGCCGTAGTAGACGTTGAGGTTGTTGACGTCGATGCGCTTGGACACGGTGTCTCCGGTTCTGGCTCAGCGGCCGGTCTTGGGCGAGAAGTAGCGGGCGATGAGGCGCGCGATGAGGTTCAGCGCCATGACGATGAGGATGAGGACCAGCGCGGCGCCCCACGCGTTGTAGGTCGTGATCTCGCCGATGCAGGTGTCCGTGTTGCAGGGCAGGGTGCCCTTCTCGTACTCCGAGATGATGTACACGGGCAGCGAGGCCATGCGGCCGTCGAAGAGGTTGAAGTTCATCGAGTCGGTCACGCCGACCGCGACGAGCAGCGGGGCGGTCTCACCGATGACGCGCGCGATCGCGAGCGTGATGCCTGTCGTGACGCCCGCGATCGAGGTGCGCAGCACGACCTTGAGGATCGTGAGCCACTTCGGCACGCCGAGCGCGTACGAGGCCTCGCGCAGCTCGTTGGGCACGAGGCGCAGCATCTCCTCGGACGAGCGCACGACCACCGGGATCATGAGCACCGACAGCGCGATCGCGCCGACGATGCCCATCTTGGTCCCCGGCCCGACGATGATCGCGAACAGCGAGTAGGCGAACAGACCCGCGACGATCGACGGGATGCCCGTCATGACATCGACGAAGAAGGTGATGGCCTTCTTGAGTCGACCGTTGCCGTACTCGACCAGGTAGATCGCGGTGAGCAGGCCGATCGGCACCGAGATGACGGTCGCCGCGATCGTCATGAGGAGCGTGCCCCAGATCGCGTGCAGGATGCCGCCGAACCCGGGCTCCGAGCCGAAGATCCCGCGCATGCTGTTCTGCAGGAACTCGATGTTGAAGCCCGCGTCAAGGCCCAGCTCATCCGAGATGAAGAAGCGCTGCGAGCCGTTGATGACGACCGTGACCGCGAGCCAGACGAGCGGGGCGACGGCGGCCAGGAACGCGAGCCAGATGAGAGCCGTCATGCCGGCGTTCTTGAACTTGCGGGCCGGGGAGATGCTGCCCGCGAACGGGTTCGACGTGGCCGTCGAGGACGTGGTGGTGGCGGTCATCAGTTCGCTCCCGAGAATTCGCTGCGGCGGGACACGATCCAGCGCGCGAGCATGTTGACGGCCAGGGTGATGAGGAACAGCGCGAGGCCCATCGTGATGAGCGCGTTCACGCCGAGCGCGTTGGACTCGGGGAACTGCAGCGCGATGTAGCCGGCGATCGTGTTGTGCTGCGTCGCCTGCAGCATGTACGGCGAGTACGTGAGTCCGGGACCGATGATCATCAGCACGGCCATCGTCTCTCCGAGCGCGCGACCGAGGCCGAGCATCGTCGCGCCGATCATGCCGGAGCGGCCGAACGGGAAGACGGCCATCCGGATCATCTCCCAGCGGGTGGCCCCCATCGCGAGGGCGGCCTCCTCATGCAGCTTGGGGGTCTGGAGGAAGACCTCGCGCGACACTGCGGAGATGATCGGCAGGACCATGATCGCGAGGACGATGCTCGCGGACAGCGCGACCTTGCCGGTGAAGATCTCACCGGACTCGGGCGGCGCGAAGATCGGGATCCAGCCGAAGTAGTCGGCAAGGAACTGATAGAAGGGCTGGAGGAACGGCACGAGCACGCCGATGCCCCAGAGGCCGTAGATGACCGAGGGCACCGCGGCCAGAAGATCGATGAGGTATCCCAGGCCGGCGGCCAGGCGGCGCGGCGCGAAGTGGGAGATGAAGAGGGCGATGCCGATCGCGATCGGCGTTGCGATGAGCAGCGCGACCACGGAGATCAGCAGCGTGCCGTAGACCAGGTAGCCGATGATCTCGATCAGGCTCTGGCCGTCCTCCGGCTTGATGAAGGAGACCTTGTCGCCGAGATCGGCGCCTGCGGCCGAGATCGCGGGCCACGCCTCCTCGAGGAGGAAGGCGGCGACGGCGGCGAGGGTGACCAGGATGAGGATGCCGGCCGCGGTGGACAGATTCTTGAACAGACCGTTGGCGAAGGCACCGGGATGAGTGCCGTAGTCGCTGGCAGAATCTTCCTTCTGCGAGCCTTGAGTGGTGGTCACAGGTGGGTCTCCCTCGAGTCGAATCCCATGCTAACCGCACGGAAGGTGGGCCCGCTCACCAGGAGCGGACCCACCCACCGGTGACTAGATTACGCGGCCGCGATCTCGTCGAGGATCGCGGTGATCTGCTCGGTGAGAGCGTCGGTCAGCGGCGCGGAGCCGGCGGCCTCGGCGGCAGCAGCCTGGCCCTCGGCCGAGGCGACGTACTTCTCGAAGGCGATGACCAGGTCACGCTCGGTCTCGTCGTCGTACTGCTGGCAGACGATGTGGTACGAGACCAGCGTCAGCGGGTACGCGGTGGAGTCGGTCGTGGTGCGGTCGATCGCGTACGCGAGGTCGTTCTCACCGTTGGCGTCCTCGGACAGCGGCGACGCGGCGACGATGTTCGCAGCGGCCTCGGCCGAGTAGGGGACGTACTCCTCGCCCACGAGGAGGGCGACGGTGCCGAGGTCACCGGCACGCGAGGCGTCGGCGTAGCCGATCGCACCCGACGTGGTGGAGACGGTGTCGACGACCGCGGAGGTGCCGTCCGCGCCGACCGACTGGTCAGCGGCGGTCGAGAACTCCTTGGTGGCCTCGTAGGGCCACACGCCCTCCGACGCCTGCTCGAGGTAGTCGGTGAAGTTCTCCGAGGTGCCGGACGAGTCCGAGCGGTACACGACGGTGATGGTGTCGCCCGGGAGGTCAACGCCCTCGTTCTGCGAGGCGATCGCGTCGTCGTCCCACGTGGTGATGTTTCCGTCGAAGATGTCGGCGATCGTGGCGGCGTCGAGGTTGATCGAGTCGATACCCTCGAGGTTGAAGATCACCGCGACGGGCGAGATGTACATCGGGAGGTGGATGGCACCGGCGTCGCCGTCGCAACGGTCGACAGCGGCGTCGTACTCCTCGGCCTCGAGGAGGCCGTCCGAGCCCGCGAAGGGAACCGCGCCCGCGAGGAACTGCTCGATGCCGCCGCCGGAACCGACGGGGTCGTAGCCGACGGTCACGTCGGCGTACTCGGCCTGGAAGCCCGCGCGCCAGGCGTCCATGGCGGACTCCTGCGACGAGGCACCGGCACCCTGGAGGTTGCCGGACAGCTCCATCGCGTCGTCGCCCTCAGCGGCGGCGGTCGCGGTGGAGTCAGCGGTCTCGGACTCGGTCGTGTCCTCGTTGGCGGCCGAGCAGGCGGCCAGCGACAGCGCAAGCACAGCGGCCGCAGCGACGGCTCCGGTGCGAGTGGCAATCTTCACGTTCGTCTTCCTCACATGCTGATGAACCGGCCCCTTGCCGGATGACTAGAACGCTAGGCACGCAAGGTGACGGGCCGGAGGGGCAAACCTGAACAGTGGGTGAACATCAGGTGAACTCGTCTCCGGTCTATCACGATGCGGTCACGCGCACGTGACGAGAAGGTGTCCACGGGGTCGAGGGGACGATGCGGACGATGCGAAAGGGCCCCGCCTCGTTCCCTCGGGGACGATGCGGGGCCCGGTTCGCGCGGACGGTGCGGGTGCGGTCTCGCACTGAAGATGCGGGGCCTTGGGCCCGGTTCTCGCCGTTGCCGCGGGGCCGCGGCAGGTCAGGCGGGCGGCTCGAGCGTGTAGCCGACGCCGCGGACCGTCTGGATGAGTTGCGGCTTGTGCGGGTTCGCCTCGATGCGAGCCCGCAGGCGCTTGATGTGGACGTCGAGCGTCTTGGTGTCGCCGTAGTAGTCGGCGCCCCAGACCCGGTCGATGATCATCTGGCGCGGGAGCACGCGGCCCGCGTTCTGGGCGAGGAGCAGCAGGAGGCCGAACTCCTTGGGCGGCAGGGACGTCGTCTCGCCGTCGCGCACGATCGTGAGCCGCTCGGGGTCGATCGTGATGCCGGCCACCGTGACCCGCTCTGGCTCGTCCGACAGCGCGTCGTACGCCGCGGCCGAACGGCGCAGCACCGACCGCACCCGGGCGACGAGCTCGCGACCGCTGTACGGCTTCGTGACGTAGTCGTCGGCGCCGAGCTCGAGGCCGATGATCTTGTCGACCTGCTCGTCCTTCGCGGTGACCATGATGATCGGCACGTCGGAGCGCTCACGGATGGTGCGGAACACCTCGGTGCCGCTCATGCCGGGCAGCATGAGGTCCAGGAGCACCAGGTCGGCGCCCTCGCGCTCGAAGACCTCGACGCCGCGCGTGCCGGTGTCGGCCGTCGAGACCGTGAACCCCTCGCGGCTCAGGAGGTACTTGAGGGTGTCGCGATACGACTCCTCGTCCTCGACGATCAGGATATGAGCCTCGCTCATGCGTCCGTGCCCTCCTCATTGGTGCCGTGCTCCGCCTGGAACTGGAGCGTGAACGTCGAGCCGACCCCCGGCTGCGACCACAGCTCCACCTTGCCCGCGTGCTGGAGCGCGATGTGCTTGACGATGCTCAGTCCGAGCCCGGTGCCGCCGGTCGAGCGCGACCGGGCGGGGTCGGTCCGGTAGAAGCGCTCGAAGATGCGCTCCTGATCCGCCTTGTCGATGCCCATGCCGCGGTCGATCACCGAGACGGAGGCGATGCCCTCGGTCTCGCCGACCGTCACCGTGACCTTGGCGCCCTCCTCGGAGTACGCGACCGCGTTGTCGACGAGGTTGCGCACCGCCATGACGAGCAGGTCTCGGTCGCCCATCACGACGGGCGCGGCGTTGACGGCGTGCGCGAGGGTGATGTCGCGCTGCTCGGCGTTGAGCCGGGCTCCCTCGAGTGCCTCCTGCGTGACCGACTCGAGCTCGACCGGCTGATGGTCGCGGACGGTGTCGTCGCCCTGGAGCCGCGAGATCTCGATGATCTCCTGGATCAGCTTGGTGAGCCGACGGGACTCCTTGCGGATCTTGCGCGCGAAGTCGCGGACCATCTCCGGATCGTCGGCGCCCTCCTCGATGGCCTCGGCGAGCAGCGACAGCGCCCCGACCGGGGTCTTGAGCTCGTGCGACACGTTGGTCGCGAACTCGCGGCGCGACTGCTCGGCCGCGCGCAGCTCGGTGTTGTCGTTCGCGACCGCGAACGCGAGCTCGTCTCCGAGCGGCGTCACGCGGACGTGGACGTGACTCACCGAGCCGAGCACGCCGCGGCGCACCACGACCTCGCGCTCGACGGCCTCCTCCCGAGCCCAGGCCTCCTCGGCCAGGTCGGCGACTTCGGTCTGGAGCTTGCCGTCGAGCCGCGCGATGCCGAGCGCCGCCGCGCCCGTGTTGGCGAAGGCCGCGCGCCGGTCGCGGCGCACGATCACCGCCCCGGACTGCATCGCGCTGAGCACCTCACGGGTCCGATGCGGGACGAGGGTGCGCGCGATCGCCTCCTGCTTGCGGCGGCCGCGGAAGGCGAGGACGCCGAGGGCGAAGCCGACCAGGAGGCCGAGCAGGATCCACACCACGTCGAGGCCGGTCATGGCCACACCGTACCCAGCGCCGAAGGAGTTCACCGAATGTTCACCGCCGTCACCGATTGTTCATACCTCGCCGGGCGAGACCCCTGCAAGTGATGCAAGACTGGGTGCCGAACCTGGATTCACAAGGAGCAACATGCGCACGCTGTTCACCGCCGAGCTTTCGGAGCTCGCCGACGACCTCGTCTCGATGAGTCGCCTCGTCGAAGACTCGATCAACCGGGCCAGCGAGGCCCTCCTCACCGCGAACGTGGAGCTCGCGCAGTCGGTCATCGCCGACGACGAGAAGCTCGACGATCTCGAGGAGACCGTCGATGAGCGCTGCGTGCTGCTCATCGCACAGCAGCAGCCGGTCGGCCTCGATCTGCGCACCATCATCTCCGGGCTGCGCATCTCGGCCGCTCTCGAGCGCATGGGCGACCTCGCCGAGCACGTCGCGGGCATCGCACGCCGCGTCTACCCGGAGAAGGCCATCCCGGAGACGCACCGCGAGATCTTCGAGAAGTTCGCCGCGGCCGCCGGTGAGACCGCCGCCGCCGTGACGAGCCTCCTCGAGCAGCGCGACCTCAACCTCGCCGCCGCGATCGTCTCCGACGACGACGTCATCGACGAGCTGCACGGCCAGGCCTACGCCGCGCTCCTCGCCGAGTCGTTCGACGGCTCCCAGCAGGAGAGCCTCGACATCGCGCTGGCCGCCCGCTACTACGAGCGCTTCGGCGACCACGCCGTGGGCATCTCGCGCCGCATCGTCTACTTGGTCACCGGCGACCACAAGGGCGAGCGCGCGGCCATCTGACGCGAGCCTGTCTCGAAGGCCCCCGCCGTCGGGCGGGGGCCTTCGTGCGTCCGGGCCCGCATCCTCCCGACGCCATGCACTCCGCACGGATTCGGGAACGACACCCCGGCGACACGCCTGCACTGGGCGGCGACACGCTGGCGTGTCGCGCGGAAATCCGTGCGGAGTGCATGGCGAATACCGGGGCGACCCTGACCACCCCGGACACAGCGAAGGGCCCCCACCGCACGGTGAGGGCCCTTCGTTGTCTGGCCGGGCTATGAGAGGCCGACCGAACGCTTCACATTCAGGCTACTTCTTCTTGCCCTGGTTCGCGACCGCCTGGATCGCGGCCGCGGCGGCGTCGGCGTCCAGGTAGGTGCCGCGCGGGTTGGTCGGCTTCAGCGTCTCCTCGTCCAGGTGGTAGACGAGCGGGATGCCGGTCGGGATGTTCACACCGACGATCTCGTCGTCCGCGATCTCGTCGAGGTGCTTGACGATCGCGCGGAGCGAGTTGCCGTGCGCGGCGACCATGACGGTCTTGCCGGCCTTGAGGTCCGGGACGACGTCCGACTCCCAGTACGGCAGGGCGCGCTCGAGCACGTCCTTGAGGCACTCGGTCTTCGGGGTCGGCTCGCCCGCGTAGCGGGGGTCGCCCTCCTGCGTGTACGGGTTGTCGTCCGAGATGACGGGCGGCGGCACGTCGTACGAACGGCGCCAGATCATGAACTTCTCCTCGCCGAACTGCTCGAGGGTCTCGGCCTTGTTCTTGCCCTGGAGGTCACCGTAGTGACGCTCGTTGAGGCGCCAGCTGCGCTTCACGGGGATCCAGTGGCGGTCGGCGGCGTCGAGCGCGAGGTTCGCGGTCATGATCGCGCGACGCAGCAGCGAGGTGTGCAGGACGTCGGGCAGGATGCCCTCCTCCTTGAGCAGCTCGCCTCCGCGCTTGGCCTCGCCCCAGCCCTTCTCGTTGAGGGGGACGTCGACCCAGCCGGTGAACAGGTTCTTCTCGTTCCACTCGCTCTCGCCGTGGCGGAGCAGGATCAGTGTGTAGGTCATGTCCTCAGCCTAGCGGGATGCGGTGACAGTGCGACCGGGACGGTTGGCCCCTTCACCGCATCGTCACCCGGCGGAGAAGGGACGATGCGAGGGGCCAGGGACGATGCGGCACGCACCTCGGCGCTGGGCTGTCTGTCAGTGCGAGCTGTGCCCTGGCGCTGGGCTGCGCCCTAGCGCTGCACGATGCAGGCCGGGCTGGTCACCTCGGCGGCCCGATACGGGAGCTCGGCGATCGCGCCGGTCTCCTGCTCCGGCGGGAGCCTGCGCACGTGCGCGAGCGAGTACGACCGCACCTCGTGCCCGCGCTCGCAGCCCACGTGCAGCCGCTCGTCGATCACCGCGAAGTAGCGGGGCCAGTGGCCCGCGTCGAGCGAGGCCCGGTAGCGCGGCCAGCCCTCGGGGCTGAGGTCGAAGATCGCGATCACGTCCGGGCCGCGGACGCCGACCAGCAGCATCGTGTCCGTGACGAGCACGTGGGAGGCCGCGACCTCGTCGGCCGAACGCGGCGCGACGTGGGTGATGGGCTGCTCCTCGACCAGCACGGCCTCGCGCGCGGTGGGGTCCCAGCGCAGGGTCCGCAGCATGCCGTCGAGCTCGCACGCGACGTAGATCATCTCGCCCTTGACCGCCATGTGGCGCGGTCCCGCCCCGCCGGGCAGGGTCGCGGCGACGCCGTCGGGCTCGAGCACGCCGCCGGGGCCGAGCCGGTAGCGCCTGAGCTCGTCCGTGCCGAGGTCGGCGACGAGCACGTGCTTGCCGTCGGGCGCGAACGCCGCCGAGTGGGCGTGCGAGCTCTCCTGGCGGTCCTTGTTCGGGCCGTGACCCTTGTGCTCGTGCGACTGGATCGGGGTGTCGAACGCGGGCAGGCCCGTGGGGAACAGCGGGACCACGGCCAGGTCGCCCGAGCCGTAGTGGCTCACGTAGAGTTCGTCCCCCTCGGGCGAGAGCAGCAGATGGCACGCGTCGGTGCCGCCGGTCTTGACCGAGCCGACGACCTTCGGCGCATCCGGGTCGGACACGTCGATCGCGTGCACCTCGGACGCGGGCGACTCGGACACCGCGTACAGCAGCGGCTGGGTCGGGTGGGCGACGAGGAACGAAGGCGCCGGCAGCTCGAGGAGCTGCGCGGCGGCCTCGTCATCGTCCTGTCGCCACAGCCCCTCGCCCTTGCCGACGGGAGTGCCGAGGCCCTCGGCGGGGTAGGTGCCCCACCACAGGTGCGGCATCAGTGCGCAGCGTCGTAGGCGTCGCGCAGCTCACGCGAGACGCGGCCCCGCTCGGGAACCTCCATGCCCTGGCTGCGGGCCCATTCGCGAATGTCGTGCGCATCCGTGCCCGACTTGCGGCTGGAAAGCGAGCGGCGGCCGCGCGAGACAGTGGAAACCTTGCGCGCCTTGTCCGTCCACTTGGCGATGTCCTCACGGAGCTGGGAGGCATTCTCGGCATTCAAGTCGATTTCGTACTTGGTGCCGTCCACAGCGAAGGAGACAGTCTCGACAGCATCTCCGCCGTCGAGGTCATCGATGAGGACTACCTGGACCTTCTGAGCCATCGTGGCTCCTTTCGCGATATCGCGGCGGCATTCCCGATATCGGGAGAACCGCCAATCTTGTCCCCTCGCGCCCCAGCATAGACACAAACTCGCCTAATTCAGACCGCGCCCCGCAAATTCTGTGGAGAACCTCCAATGGGAGGAATTCCTCCATCAAATCCGAGAACGTCATTGTCGACTCGGATTGCTTTTGCGTTAGTGGAATTCCTCCAGCGGGCGATTACCTGCATTGCGGGAATCGACACGGAAATGGGGTTCCTGAGGGCCGTCCGCGGCGAGCGTGGGAACCCCCGTCGGCGAACGCGTACGAGCTCGGAGGAGGCAGGCGCACGAGGGCGCGCGGGCACATACCAGCGAGCATGGAAACGTGCCCACGCGAGCGGATGAGCGAGCGCGGCAACAGCATCGTCCAGGGGAAGGCGACGTCCACCAAGGAGGCGCCAAGAGCATCGTCCAAGCGGGAAGGCGACACCCACCGAGGAGGCGCCCACCGCATCGTCCCTGAGGACTGAGCGGCCGACTAGGACGCGGCGGGCTGCTCCGGCTCGACGGAATCGGCCGGCGCACTCGACGAGTCGGCAGGCGCGTCCGCCTCGGCGGCCCGCGCGGCAGCAGCCTCCTGCTCGGCGATCGCTGCGCGCTCGTTGCGGTCCGCACGGATGATCGTCCGCATCACGAACCAGAACAGCAGCCCGACTCCGATGCTCGGGATGACCCCGAGCGCGATGGCGATGAGGGTCGAGTCCATGTCAGCCCTCGCTCGGCTTCACGAGCGGGAACGTGATGGTCTCGCGGATGCCGAGGCCGGTGAGCGCCATGAGCAGGCGGTCGATGCCCATGCCCATGCCGCCGCTCGGGGGCATCGCGTACTCCATCGCGGTGAGGAAGTCCTCGTCGAGGCGCATCGCCTCGTCGTCGCCCTGCGCGGCCATGCGGGCCTGCTGCTCGAAGCGCTCGCGCTGGATGACGGGGTCGACGAGCTCGGAGTACGCGGTCGCGAGCTCGAAGCCGCGCACGTACAGGTCCCACTTCTCGACGATGCCCGGCTTGGTGCGGTGGTCGCGGGTCAGCGGGCTGGTCTCGACGGGGAAGTCGCGCACGAAGGTCGGCGCGCTGAGGGTCGAGCCCACGTGGTGCTCCCACAGCTCCTCGACGAGCTTGCCGTGGTTGACGCGCTTGGGGTCCACCGTGATCTCGAAGCGGTCGCACAGCATCTCGAGGTCGGCCACGGAGGTCGCGTGCGTGATCTCCTCGCCGATCGCCTCGGACAGCGAGCCGTACATGTCGAGCGTAGTCCAGTCGCCGGAGAGGTCGTACTCCTCGCCGTCGACGAGCGTCACGACCTGCGTGCCGAAGATGTCGTCTGCCGCGGCCTGCACGATCTCGCGCGTGAGCGTCGCCATCGTGTCGTAGCTGCCGTACGCCTCGTAGGCCTCGAGCATCGAGAACTCGGGGCTGTGCGAGCTGTCGGCACCCTCGTTGCGGAAGTTGCGGTTGATCTCGAAGACGCGCTCGACGCCGCCGACGGCCGCGCGCTTGAGGAACAGCTCGGGCGCGATGCGCATGTAGAGGTCGATGTCGTACGCGTTCATGTGCGTGACGAACGGGCGCGCCGCGGCGCCACCGGGCTGCGTCTGGAGCATCGGGGTCTCGACCTCGATGTAGCCGCGGCTGTGAAGGCTCTCGCGGAGGCTGCGGTTGAGCGTCGCGCGCTGGCGGACGGTGTCGCGCGCGAGCGGGCGCGCGATGAGGTCCACGTAGCGCTGGCGCACGCGGGTGTCCTCGGCCAGGTCCTTGTGCAGGACGGGCAGCGGACGCAGCGCCTTCGAGGCGATGGCCCACTCGGACGCGAACACGGAGACCTCGCCGCGCTTGGACTTGATCGCGCGGCCCTTGGCGAACAGGTGGTCGCCCAGGTCGACGTCAGCCTTGAACGCCGAGAGCGAGTCCTCGCCGACCTCGGCGAGGCTCAGCATGATCTGCAGGCGCTCGCCCGCGCCGTCCTGGATGGACGCGAAGCACAGCTTGCCGGTGTTGCGGATGAAGACGACGCGACCGGCGACGCCCACGACGTCCTCGGTCTCCTCTCCCGCCTCGAGACCGTCGTACTTCTCCTTGACGTCCGCGATCTCGTGCGTGCGGTCGACGACCACGGGGTACGCCTCGCCGCCGTCCGCGATGAGGCGGTCGCGCTTGGCGCGCCGCACACGCATCTGGTCGGGGAGGTCGTCGTCAGCGGGGAGAGCAGGCTGGTCAGTCACGCCCACTAGGGTACCGGCGGCACCCACTGCCTCACGAACCGAGGGTCCCGGACCGGAGCACGGCGCTCGGGCCGGCGCACGGGCCGACGCTCACTCCGGTGCTCCCACCTGCGCGCGCAGAGCGTCGACGTCCGCGACCTCCCACGCCTCGGCGACCTTCCCATCGCGCAGATGCACGCGCAGCGCCTGGTCCATCCGGAAGGACCCGCCGGTGCCCTCGACCCCGCCGAACGACGCCGCCATCGTGCCCGTGACCACAACCCATGCGAGCTCGGTGTCGCCATCGACGAGCACCTCCTGCACCTCGTGACGCAGGTCCGGCATGGCCGCGAGCGCATCGCGCCACACGGCCTTCTCGCCCTCGGCGCTCGTCGTGGAAAGGCCGCCGGGCGCGTGGATCACCACGTCGGGGTGCAGGAGATCATCGAGCGCGTCGAGGTCGCCCTCGTCCCCGGCCTTGAGCCATCGGTAGGCGACGGAGTCGCTGAGCGCGGTCACCCGTCGAGTCTCGCACCGGGGCGGGAAGGGCGCAGGGCGGCGGCAGGCACAGGGACGATGCGGCAGTCGCCTTCGCGGTCCGGCCGCCCCGGCGAGCCGGCTCAGTCCAGGTCGAGCCCCAGGTCGACGATCGGCGAGCTGTGCGTGAGCGCGCCGACCGACATGTAGTCGACCCCGGTCGCCGCGACGTCGGCCGCGTTGTCCAGCGTCAGCCCGCCCGTCGCCTCGATGAGCACGCGCCCCGTCTTCTTCTCGCGCGCACGGATGTCAGCGACGAGCGCGGCCATCTCCTCGGGCGGCATGTTGTCGAGCATGAGGAACCGTGCGCCGGCCTTGAGCGCCTCTCGCGCGCCGGCCGCGTCCTCGACCTCGACCTGCACGGGCACGTCGGGGAAGACCTCGCGGATCGCCTCGATCGCCGCGGTGATGGACCCGGCCGCGACGATGTGGTTGTCCTTGATCATCGCGCAGTCGTAGAGCCCGACGCGCTTGTTGACCCCGCCGCCGCAGCGGACCGCGTACTTCTCGAGCTCGCGCAGCATGGGCGTGGTCTTGCGGGTGTCCAGCACCTTCGCGCCGGTGCCCTTGAGGGCGGTCGCCCAGCGCGCGGTGTGGGTCGCGACGCCGCACGCGCGCGACACGAGGTTCAGCATCGTCCGCTCGGCGATGAGCACCACATGCCCGGCGCCCTCGATCGTCGCGATCGTCGTGCCCGCGGCGAGCGCGTCGCCGTCGGCGACGTGGAGCTCGACCGTGGGGCGGGGCAGGCCCAGGCGGACCGCGACCTCGCTCAGCGCGACCGGGATCACGTCGGCGCCCGCCATCACCCCGTCCTCGCGCATGACGATGCGCGCGCTGACCTGGATCGTGTCGGGGATGGTGGCCTGGGTGGTCACGTCGCGACCGGGGAAGCCGCCGAGGTCCTCGCTCAGCGTCCGGCGCACGACGTCGGCGAGCCAGGCGGCGGGCAGGGGTCGGTCCTGAGCCTGCTGCTCGGGGTGCGCGGGGCCGGCGATCTGACCGGCGAGAGTGTCCGTGGGAGCGCTCATGGGGACATCGTGGCACGAAAAGGGCGCATGTCCCTGGGCAGGGGGTACGGGGAGGGGTATCCTTGACTGTCATCTAGTGCTGTGGAGGCCCCCATGTCCGAGGTTCACCTCTCCGAGGCGGAGCTGGAGCCCGTCGTCAAGCGACTGCGCCGTGCGCACGGCCAGCTCGCCGGCGTCCTGCGCATGGTCGAGGAAGGCCGCGAGTGCGGCGACATCGTCACCCAGCTCGCCGCCGTGTCGAAGGCGATCGACCGCGCCGGCTTCACGATGATCGCCTCGGGCCTGCAGCAGTGCATCCTCGAGGGCGAGGACGCCGCGGACGCCAAGGTGCGCCTCGAGAAGATGTTCATGGCGCTGTCCTAAGGACGGCGCGGCCCCCACCGGGCCGAAAGGCGCGGGGACGATGCCCCAGTCACCGCATCGTCCCTGTTCCCCAGCGCTCCGCCGAGGTTGACGCCTCACCCACCCGACGTCGCATCGTCCCTGCTATTACGTTTGTGAAAACAGGACTTCGCGCGTCGCCGAGGGCATCGAGGGACCAAGGTCTCGCATACCCCCTGGGGTATCTGTTACCGTGGGGTCATCACTCTTTGGAAGGAGCACCCATGCGCATCGTCATCGTCGGAGGTGTCGCAGGCGGCATGAGCGCCGCCGCGCGAGCCCGTCGCCTCAACGAGTCCGCCGAGATCATCGTCTTCGAGAAGGGCCCGGACGTCTCGTTCGCGAACTGCGGCCTGCCGTACCACGTGGGCGGGGACATCGAGTCCCGCGACGCCCTCCTCCTGCACACCCCCAAGACGCTGGGCGCCTCGCTCGGCCTGGACGTGCGCGTGAACACCGAGGTCACCGCGATCGACCGCACGGCCAAGACCGTCACGGTCGTCGGCGCCGAGGGCAGCGAGGTCGTCTCGTACGACGCGCTCGTGCTCTCCCCCGGCGCGACCGCCTTCACCCCGCCGATCCCCGGCATGGACCTTCCCGAGGTCACGCACCTGCGCACCGTCGACGACGCGACCGCCCTCGCGGCCCGCGTGGACGGCGCCAAGACCGCCGCGGTGCTCGGCGCGGGCTTCATCGGCCTCGAGACTGCCGAGGCCCTGCGCGAGCGCGGCCTCAACGTCGCCCTGATCGAGATGGCGCCGCAGGTGCTGCCCCCGCTCGCCCCCGAGATGGCTCGCCTCGTCGAGCTCGAGCTGCGCGCGAACGGCGTCGACGTTGTCACGGGCCTCGCGGCCTCCGCCGTCGAGCCCACCGCGTCCGGCTCCGGCGTGACGGTCACGCTGTCCAACGGCGCCGCGGCCGACGTCGACATCGTCGTCGTCTCCGTGGGCGTGCGCCCGAACTCCTCGCTCGCGGCCGACGCGGGCCTTGAGGTCGACGAGCGCGGCGCGATCGTCGTGGACGAGCACCAGCGCACCGCCGACCCGAGCATCTGGGCCGTCGGCGACGCGATCGCCGTTCGCAACGCTGTGACCGGCGCGACCGGCCCCGTCCCGCTCGCGGGCCCGGCCAACCGCCAGGGCCGCCGCGCGGCCGAGTCGATCATGGGCGTCGCCAAGCCGGCCAAGCCCGTGCTCGGCACCGCGATCGTCAAGGTCTTCGGCCTCACCGCCGCGATGACCGGCGCCAGCCCCCGCATGCTGGATCAGGCGGGCATCGAGTACGTCGTGCACCACACGCACCACCTCAACCACGCGGGCTACTACCCCGGCGCGGACCAGGTGCACCTCATGGCCGTCTTCTCCCCCGAGGGCAAGCTACTCGGCGCCCAGGGCGTCGGCCGTGCCGGCGTGGACAAGCGCATCGACGTGCTCGCGACCTCGCTGCGCGCCGAGTTCGACGCTGACGACCTGGCCGAGCTCGAGCTCGCCTACGCGCCGCCGTTCGGCTCCGCGAAGGACCCCGTGAACATGCTCGGCTTCATGATGCAGAACACGGTCCTCGGCACGCTCAAGCTGTGGCACGCGTCCGACGTGGAGTGGGCGCGCGAGAACGCGCTCATCCTCGACGTCCGGTCGGCCGGCGAGTTCACCCGCGGGCACCTGCCCGAGGCCGTGAACATCCCGCACGACGAGATCCGCGAGAACCTCGACCGCATCCGGTCGCTTGCGGACGGGCGGCCGGTGCGCGTGCACTGCGCGTCGGGCTTCCGGTCCTACCTCGCGCACCGCATCCTCGACCAGGAGGGCTTCGACTCCGCAAACTTCGACGGCGGCATGCTCACCATGAACACCGCCCTGCCCGAGCTCGACCTCGTCACCGGTGTCGCGGAGCCCGCGAGCGCCTGACACCTTCCGTCCATGCACTCCGCACGGATCCACGGGCGACACGCCAGCGTGTCGCGCTCCACGTCGGCGCGTCGCCGGGGTGTCGCAACCAGATCCGTGCGGAATGCATGCGGTGAGCACGGGCCTTCCTGACCCGCCTCGCCTACGAGCCGGCCGCATCGTCCGCCGTATTTGCCGCGCTCGCACCGAACCGTCCCGGGCCCCCATTCCGTCCGACCCGCCACAAGCGGCGCGGGCGTCGTGAGGGCCCGGGCGCCGGTTCACTCATGATCCTCATCCGCGATCGGTCGACCCGATCGCTTCCACCGACCGGGCCCCGCGCGGGTCCGATCTCAGACTCCGGTCGTCAAGCGCTGTCCTCGTGAGACGACCGGGCCGATCGCCGGTCGGGGCGGCCTTTTCCGGGGTGCCGTCCCGACCGGCGTTCTTGCGTCCTGGCAGGGGCGGATTCCCGCAGACACTTTGAACCACTCTCAAACCGACACGCCGCCCGACGGCGCTGAACGGGCCGCGTCACCGGGGTGTCGCGGCCGAGATTGATTCACACTGTCGGGCGGGGACGGTGCGGGGGTGCCGGGCAGATCCGATGCGGTGCCGGGCAGATCCGATGCGGGGCCCGCGCCCCTGGACGATGCGGCGGTGCCGGGCAGAGACGACGGCTCCCGGGTCAGCTGAGGTCGAGCGGGACCTTCATCATCGACAGCGCGCCGTCCGGATCGAGCGTCGCGGCCTGGCGGACCTCCCACCTGGTGTCCCGGTGCGGGAAATCGGTGCGCAGGTGCCCACCGCGGGTCTCCTCGCGCGCGAGGGCGGTCCGTACCAGCACGGACGCGGCCTGGAGCACGTTCGACGTCTCCCACTCGGCGACCTGCGGGGCGCCGCCCACGGCCTCCTCCGAGTGGAACTGCTCTCGCAGCCTCTCGAGCTTGATGTCGGAGCGCTGGAGGCCAGCGGCGTCGCGCACCGGGCCCGCGCCGTGGTGCGCGAGCTTCTGGATGCGCGGGCGCTGGGTCGCGGGAACGAGCGCGTCCGGCCCGGGCCGCGTCACCGGCTCGTGCTGCTGGACGACGCCCTCGGCGACGACCTCCGCAGCGTCCTTCGCGGCGCGGGTCGCGAACACGAGCCCCTCGAGCAGCGAGTTCGAGGCAAGCCGGTTCGCGCCGTGCACGCCCGAGCACGCGGCCTCGCCGACGGCGTAGAGCCCCTGCCGGGTCGACCGTCCGCGCAGGTCGGTGAGCACGCCGCCCGAGTGGAAGTGCTGCGCGGGCGCGACCGGGATGAGGTCCGTGCCCATGTCGATGCCGCGCTCGGCCAGGCGCGCGTGGATGGTGGGGAACCTCTCGCGCAGGAACGAGGGGCCCAGATGACGGCAGTCGAGGAACACGTTGTCGGACTCCTCCTCGGCCATCATCCGCACGATCGCCTTCGACACGACGTCGCGCGGCGCGAGCTCCGCGAGCTCGTGCTGGCCGACCATGAAGCGCTCGCCCTCGGCGTTGAGCAGGTAGGCGCCCTCCCCGCGCACGGCCTCGGAGATCAGCGGCAGCTGTCCCAGCGCAGACGACCCCTCCCACAGCACGGTCGGGTGGAACTGCACGAACTCGACGTCCGCGATCGCCGCGCCCGCGCGCAGGGCCGCGCCGAGCCCGTCGGCCGTGGCCGAGGCGGGGTTGGTCGAGGACAGGAACACCTGGCCGATGCCGCCTGTCGCGAGGACGACGGCCTTCGCGAGCGCCGCGCCCACGCCGTCGCGCGAGCCCTCGCCGATGACGTGGAGCGTGACGCCGCACACGGGACCGGGGAAGCCGTCGGCATCGGGGGCCGCGGTGAGCAGGTCGACGACCATCGCGTGCTCGATGACCTCGATGCCGGGGTCGTTGCGGACCGCCTCGAGCTGCGCGATGAGCGCGCGCGAGATCTCGGCGCCGGTCGCATCGCCTCCCGCGTGGGCGATCCGGTCGCGGTGGTGGCCGCCCTCGCGGGTGAGGGTGATCGAGCCGTCGGCCTGGGTGTCGAAGTTGGCGCCGCGCGCGACGAGCTCGCGCACGCGGTCGGGGCCCTCGGTCACGAGCGTCCGCACGGCCGCGGGCGAGCACGTGCCGGCTCCCGCGACGAGCGTGTCCTCGAGGTGCTCGTCGGGGGTGTCCTCGGGGTCGAGCGCCGCGGCGATGCCGCCCTGCGCCCAGATGGTGGAGCCGGAGCTGAGCTCGCCCTTGGTGACGACGAGCACGCGGTCGACCTTCTGCCGCAGCTCAAGCGCGGCGGTCAGCCCCGCGATCCCCGAGCCGACGACGATGACGTCCGCCTGGGCGGTCCACCCGGGCTCGGGGGCGCGAAGGCGCTGCACGAAACGGGTCATGCGCCACAGACTATGCCCGCGCGGGACGCCTCGATGCCGCCCGTGTTCCCCGGGCCGGGTCTCGCCTACCTCAGGTGCGTGAGGACGTTGTCGATCAGCCGCGTCTGTCCGACGTGCGCCGCGACCGCGATCACGACGTCGCCCCGGTAGTCGTCGGTGACGGGCTGGGCGTCGCCGGGGTCGAGCGCCTCGAGGTAGTCGACGTCGACGCCCGACGCGGCGGCGAGGATCTCGCGCCCGGCCGCGAGCGACTCGTCCTTGGAGGCGCCCCCGTCGGCGGCGGAGCGGGCGGCGTTGAGGGCGCGCGATAGCGACAGCGCGCGCTCCCGCTCGTCGTCCGTGAGGTGCACGTTGCGCGAGGACAGTGCAAGGCCATCGACGTCGCGCACGGTGGGCACGGAGACGATGCTGACGGGCAGGTCGAGGTCCCTCACCATCGCGCGGATCGCGATGAGCTGCTGCGCGTCCTTCTGCCCGAAGAACGCGACGTCCGGCTGGACCAGGTGCATGAGCTTGAGGACGACGGTCAGCATGCCGTCGAAGTGCCCGGGACGATGCGCGCCCTCGAGGACGTCGCCGATCGCTCCCGCGCTCACGGTCACGGTGGGGTCGCCGTGCGGGTACATCGTGGCGAGGTCGGGGGCGAAGAGCACGTCGACGCCGGCCTCCTCGAGCATCGCGGCGTCGGCCTCGAGCGTGCGCGGGTAGTTGTCGAGGTCGCCCGCGTCGTTGAACTGGAGGGGGTTGACGAAGATCGTCGCGACCACCTGGTCGGCGGACGTCCGCGCGGTGCGCATGAGCGCCATGTGCCCCGCGTGGAGGGCGCCCATCGTCATCACGACGGCGCGCCGGCCCGGACCGTCGCCGTGGCGCGGCCGCTCAAGCGCGCGCAGCTCGGCGAGCGACGTGATGATCCTCATCGGTCCTCCTGGGCGGGCCCGCGGTCGGAGCCCTCGTCGGGCGCACCCCCCAGGTCCTCGGGATCGAGGCCGAGCGCCGCGATGACGGCGGCATAGCCGTCGGGGCCGAGGCGTCCTCCCGCGAACGCGAGGTCCGCGGTGGCCTGCGCCATCGCGCGGTACGCGACGAGGGTCTCGGGCGTGCCCGCGAGCGCCGCGAGGTGCGCCGCCACGGTACCGGAGTCGCCGCGCACCACGGGACCGGTGAGGGTGGTGACGGCGCCGGGGGCGTCGCCGAGCGCACCGTCCACCGACGCATGGGTGAGCGGCCCGAGCACGCGCCCGGGGTTCTCGAAGCCGATCCTCGCGAGCACCGCGCTCGCCTGCGCGACCGCGGTGACGACGTGGTTCGCGCCGTGCACGAGCGCGGCATGATAGGCGGCGCGGTCGCTCGCGGCGACGACGACGGGCTCGCCACCCATCTCGACCGCGAGGGCCTGCGCGATGGGCAGGACGGGTGCCGAGGCGGTGACGGCGAAGGCCGCGTCGCGCAGCCGCGCACGGTCGAGGCTCGTGCCCGTGAAGGTCATCGCGGGGTGGATCGCGAGCGGGATCGCCCCGGCGGCGGCGGCGTCGGCGAGGATTCCGGTGCCGTGGCGGCCGGCGCAGTGGACCACGAGCTGTCCCGCGCGCCACGCGCCGAGCGTCGCGAGGCCCGCGACGAGCTGCTCGATCGCGTCGTCGGGGACGGTGAGGAGCACGAGGTCGCTCGCGCGCACGACCTCGTCGGGGTCCTTTCGCGGCACTCCGGGCAGGAGGGCCTCCATGCGGTCGATCGATGCCTCGGACGAGCCGGAGGCGGCGACGACCTCGTGGCCGGCCTCGCGCAGGAGGGCGCCGAGCACGGCACCGACCTTGCCCGCGCCGACGACGCCGATCGCGAGGCGTCCCGGGCGCTGGGACGGCTCGGTCATCGCTCGCCTCCCTGGGCCGCATGGTCCG
Organism: Demequina sp. NBRC 110054; assembly: GCF_002090115.1. Classification (NCBI taxonomy): domain Bacteria; kingdom Bacillati; phylum Actinomycetota; class Actinomycetes; order Micrococcales; family Demequinaceae; genus Demequina; species Demequina sp. NBRC 110054. The sequence continues at coordinate 1,394,602 of NZ_BBRK01000004.1, read as the reverse complement.
GGCCGACCTCGGAGGCGACCCCCGCATCGTCCGCGACCGACACGTCGGCGGCGGCGAGCACGTCGTCCACCGCGGGCGCGACGGTCGCGAGCCACTGCTCGGGGGTCTGCCGACGCCGGGACGTCGCGGCCCGCACGGCCTGCTCCTCGAGCAGCGCGAAGGCGTCCTCGATCGCGAGGTGCTGCGCGATCGCGGAGACGGGACCGGGCGTCGAGTGGACCACGACGTTCGCGACGCCGGCCGCGCGCGCGAACGGGCCCTGCGTGAGGCCGAGCGACTGCGTCCGCTCGTGCGGGACGACGACGAGCTCGCGCACCCAGCGGCCCTGCCGGATGAGCAGCGCGGTGTCGGTCGCGCGCACTCCGCGGTGGCGCCACTGGAGCGGGTCGAACCAGCGGGCGCTGCGAGGCGACGCGGTGAACCCTCCGTCGGTGCCCGTTCCGGTCATCGCGCGCGCGATCGTGCCCTCGGGGTCGGGGTCACCCAGGTCGGGCAGGACGAGCCACAGCGCGGTGAGGGCGTCGGCCTGCGTGCCGACGGGCAGCAGCGTCGAGACGTTCGCCTCGCTCTGCTGATAACCAGCGACGTTGACCGTGATCCGCCACCAGCCGCGGCGCCTCCACAGCAGCGTCTGGCGCATCTTGACCGCCTGGACGCGGCCCGGCGGGACGGTCTGGCGGCGCGTGTCGAGCATGCCGTGCCGCAGCCGCACACCGTCGGCGGAGATCCCCGCGACGAAGCCGAAGCCGCTGTTGAGGCGGCTCCACACGAAGCCTGCTCCCGCGAGCAGGATCGGCAGGATGCTCGCGAACGAGCCGCTGACGATCGCGAGCAGCATGTGCTCGACCTCGTTGCCCACGACGAGCGTGACGATCAGCAGGATGACGGGGAAGACCGCGACCGTGACGACCGGACCGGACAGCGCGATCGAGCCGATCAGCCGGCCGAGCGGGACGGCGAGCAGGTCGCGCTCGGCGGCGGCGGCGATCGCCGGGGTGCCCTGGTCGGCGCCGGGGATGAAGTCGCGCAGCGCGGCGTGCGCGGGCTGGCCGTCGGTGCCCGTGGCCCCGGCGCCGGCCAGCCCGTCACCCTCGGGACCTGCGGACCCGTCACCCAGAACCCCCGCGCCCTCGGCGCCCGAGCCCGCGGCCCGTGCATCCGGCATCGTCCCTCTGCGTGCCTGCTTGACGCCCGCGGCGAGCGCGAGGATCTCGTTGCGCAGCGCCTCGGCGTCGCCAAGGCGGAGGTACTCGAGCGCGACGGTCGAGCCCTCGCCGCCCGCGACCTCGATCTTCACGCCCGCGAAGCCGAAGATGCGCGCGAGCAGGGGCTGGACCACGTCGACGGCCTGGAGCCGGTCGAGCCGCGCCTGCTTGTTCTGCTTGAACAGGATGCCCTTGCGCAGCTCGACGGAGTCGTCGGTGATGCGGTAGGTCGTCATGCGCCACGACAGCAGGCCGCCCGCGACCACGAACACCGCGATCCCGAGACCGATGAGCGCGAGGGTGACGATCGCTGGGCGCCACCCGTCGCCACCGCCGCCGGCCCACTCGGGCGCGTTGTTGAAGAACCAGTACCCGCCGATCGCGCCGAAGACTGACCAGGCACCCAGGAAGGGCGAGACGGGATGGACGCGGGTCCACTCGCGTGGCGCCGTGTTGAGCATCCCGGTCACAGCCCCGCCAGCGTCGCCTCGCCGCGCGCCGTGAGCCTGTCGCGCAGGCGTGCGGCTTCGTCGGTCGGCACGCCCGAGATCGAGGCGTCGGTGCCCGGCGCCGCGGTGTGGAGCTGCACGCGCGCGAGCCCGAACGAGCGCGCGATCGGGCCCGCCTCGACCTCGACGAACTGCATGCGGCCGTACGGCACCACGGTCACGCGGCGGAACATGCGGCCGCGCTTGACCAGCAGGTCGTCGTCGCGCTCGGCCCACGCGTGCGCGCCGACCTGACGCACGATCACCCACGCCGCCCACACGACGACCACGAGCACGACCGCGGGCACGATCCACACCGCACCGCCCAAGGCCACCGCGAGCGCGACCGTCGCCGCGAGTGCGAGCCCCGCGGGGATCGCGAAGGAGATCAGTCGGGCGGGGATCAGCTTGCGATCCACGTACGTCCAGGAGGCACCTTCGGGCTCGAACCACGTCATGGGACCAGTGTGCCAAAGGGGGCCGACGAAGGGGATCCGTCCCAGGGACGATGCGGGGCGGGCGCGCGCTCAGGGGCGCGGGCGATGCAGGCCGGGCCAGACGTCGGCCGGGCCTGGCTGAGCCTGCGAGGGCGCGGGCCGGGCCGCGCTGCCTCAGGCCGGCGCCGCTCCGGCGTCGGTGCCCGAGGAGTCGTCCGAGTCCTCGTCGATCCGGCACCAGCGCTCCGCGATCACCCCCGCGATGAGCATGAGCACGGCGGCGCCCGCGGCGACGAACGCCTCGATCGCGACCTGCCTGCGTGGCGCGTGGCCCCAGTAGGCGAGCAGCGACAGCGCGTAGCCGCCGAACACCCCTCCGAGCACGGCCCCCGTGTATGCGCACGCCTGCGCGAAGGCCGCGGTCCGCAGGGCGCGCATCGGTTCGAGGTGCCGCCGGTCCCCACGCTGGTACGAGCGCACGGTCCAGCCGGTCGCGAGCGCGATGCCGCCCGCGATCAGGCAGCCGATCGGCACGGACAAGGGCACGGCCACGGGCGGGTTGCCGCGGCCGAGCAGGAGCGCGCCGAGTGCCCAGGCGAGCACGAGGGACAGGCCCGCCCATCCGGCGAGCCGACGCCAGGTCAGTGGGGACACGTCAGGGCTGAGGGCTCTCGCCCTGCTGCGGCTCGGCGACGGTGGTCACCCCGGAGGTGTCGATGCTGTTCACGAGGTCGCCGACGCGACCGCCGTTCTCCCCTGCGAGCACCGCGTTGGGCGCGAATGCCGCCCACGGCACGAGCACGAAGCCGCGCTCGTGCGCGCGCGGGTGCGGGATCACGAGGTCCTCGGTCACCTCGGCGAGGTCGTCGTACTGGAGGACGTCGATGTCGAGCGTGCGCGGCCCGTTCTCCTCGGCGCGGTCGCGGCCGCCGTAGACCATCTCGATGCCCTGGCACGCAGCCAGCAGCTCGCGCGGCGCGAGCGACGTCTCGACGCGGATCACGGCGTTGAGATAGTCGGGCTGCGGCGGGCCGCCGACGGGGGTCGTCTGCACGAGCGGCGAGGCACCCGTGACGGTGATGCCGCTGATGCGGTGCAGGTCGGAGACCGCGTTGGACAGCGTCGTCGCCATGTCGCCGAGGTTCGCGCCGAGCGCGAGGTACGCGTCGACCGGCTGGAACGGGCGCTTGTCGAAGAGGTCGTGCGCGGGGCCGATGCCGTCGGCCGAGAGCGGGTCGTCGCCCTTGCCCGCCGACGAGCCGATGCGCTTGTCCGACCACAGCCCGCCCGTGCGGACGTCGCGCCGGATCCGGACCGTGACGTCGCCGAACTCGACGTGCAGCGGTGCCTGCGGCTTGTGCACGACGACGTCGACGCAGAACACGCCGTCCATCTCGAGCACCGCGCGCGCAATCTGCTCGGCGACGGTCTCGAGGAGGTTCGACGGGTCGCCCGCGAGGATCTCCGCGGCCTTGTCGGCGATGTCGGAGTAGTTGAGCGTCTTCCTGAGGTCGTCGGACGCCGCGGCAGCGCGCGTCGACGTGTGCGCGACGACGTCGGCGAAGAAGAGCTGCCCCGTCTCCTTCTCGTTGGCGTTGACGCCGTGGAACCCCGTCACGCGGATGCCGTGCACCGCGATCTGGTCCAACTCCCGGCCGTTCTTCACATAGGGAAGCGCATCCATCGTCATAACCTCATCGTGCCTTGTACCCGGCTGTTGTCAATCGAGACACCACGGAGATCGCGTCACGTGACGCGGCGGCGTCGTGCACGCGCACGGCCCACACGCCCTCGAGCGCGCAGACGGTCGTGACCGCGGTCGTCGCCGCCTCGCGATTGGACGGGTCCGCCCCGTCTCCCCCGCCGCTCGCGATCGCGGCGCCCAGGAACCGCTTGCGGGACGCGCCGATGAGCACGCGGTGGTCGCCCGCCCACTCGCGCCAGCGGGCGATGAGCGGCCAGTTCGAGTCGGTCACCTTCGCGAAGCCCAGGCCCGGGTCCAGGACGATGCGGTCGCTCGCGACGCCAGCCCCCACCAGGGCGTCGACGCGCGCCTCGAGCTCGCGGCCGACCTCGGCGACGACATCCTCGTAGCGGTCGGCCTTGTCCATCTCCGCGGAGTGCGCGCGCCAGTGCATCGCGATGAAGTCGCACGCGAGGTCCGCGGCGGTCTTCGCCATGTCCGGGTCGGCGAGGCCTCCCGAGACGTCGTTGACGATCGCCGCGCCGGCCTCGACCGCCGCGCGAGCGGTGGAGGCGTGCATCGTGTCGATGCTGAGCGTCACGCCTTCGGCCGCGAGCGCACGGATCACGGGGACGACGCGCTCCTGCTCCTCGGCCGGCTCGATGCGGGCGGCGCCGGGGCGCGTGGACTCGCCGCCCACGTCGACGATGCTCGCGCCCTGGTCGCGCAGCTCGAGGCCGCGCGCGATCGCGGCGTCGACGGTGTCCCAGCGGCCGCCGTCGGAGAACGAGTCGGGGGTGACGTTGAGGATGCCCATGACGAGCGTGCTCACGTCGACCTCACCTGCCCGCGATGAGGCTCATCGCCTCCGCGCGCGTGGCCGCGTGGCGCATGATGCCCCGCACGGCCGAGGTCACGGTGCGCGAGCCGGGCTTGCGGACGCCGCGCATCGACATGCACAGATGCTCGGCCTCGACCACGACGATCACGCCGCGCGCACCGAGCTCGTCGACAAGCGCGTCGGCGACCTGCGTGGTCAGCCGCTCCTGGACCTGCGGGCGGCGCGCGTAGAGCTCGACGAGCCGCGCGAGCTTCGACAGCCCCGTGATGCGGCCGTCGACGCCCGGGATGTACGCGACGTGCGCGACGCCGTGGAACGGCACCAGGTGGTGCTCGCACATCGAGTACAGCTCGATGTCCTTGACGAGGATCATCTCCTCGTGGCCGAGCTCGAAGACCGTGGACAGCACCTCGGCCGGGTCCTGGTCGAGCCCGGAGAAGAACTCCTCATACGCCCGCGCGACCCGCGCGGGCGTCTCGCGGAGCCCGTCGCGGTCGGGGTCGTCGCCGATCGCCGCGAGGATCTCCCTCACCGCGGCCTCGATGCGAGGCTGGTCGACCGCCATGGCTAGCGCTGCTCCATGACGGCGTGGCGCATCGTCTGCATCAGGCCGGCCCGAAGGACTCGGTCCCGCCGGTCCCCGTCGCATCGTCCGGGGCGTCCGAGGTGTGCTCGGCGACCTCGTCGACCGGGGCCGTGGCGGGCGCGACCTCCTCGGGCAGCGGCTCGGGGGCCTCCGTGGGCGCCCACTCCCCGCTCACCCAGTGGGAGCGGCGATCGATGTGGACGATGTCCGCGAAGATCTCCGCGAGCTCGTTCTCGCCGAGCGTCTCCTTCTCGAGGAGCTCGGCGGCGAGACGGTCGAGCACGGCGCGGTTGTTCTGGAGCGACCAGGTCGCCTCGGCCATCGCGTTGTCGAGCAGCTTGCGCATCTCGTCGTCGATGATCGCGGCCATCCGCTCGGAGTACTCGCGGCCGTGGCCCATGTCGCGGCCCAGGAACACCTCGCCCGAGCTGCCCGTGAGCCGGACCGAGCCGACCTCGGTGCTCATGCCGTACTCGGTGACCATCTGCTTGGCGATCTCCGTCGCCTGCGAGATGTCGTTGCTCGCGCCCGTGCTCGGGTCGCCGAAGACGAGCTCCTCTGCCACGCGGCCGCCCATCGCGTACGCGAGGTTGTCGAGCAGCTGGTTGCGGGTCTTCGAGTAGCGGTCCTCGGACGGCATCACCATCGTGTAGCCGAGGGCGCGGCCGCGCGGCAGGATCGTCACCTTCGTGACGGGGTCCGTGTGGTTCATCGCCGCCGCCACGAGCGCGTGACCGCCCTCGTGGTACGCCGTGACGCGCTTGTCGTGGTCGTTCATCACGCGCGTGCGCTTCTGCGGGCCCGCGATGACGCGGTCGATCGCCTCGTCCATCTCGCCGGGGCCGATGCGCTTCTCGTCGCGGCGGGCCGTGAGCAGCGCCGCCTCGTTGAGCACGTTCGCGAGGTCCGCGCCGGTGAAGCCCGGCGTGCGGCGCGCGACGGACTCGAGGTCCACCTCGGGCGCGATCGGCTTGCCCTTCGCGTGCACCTCGAGCACCTTGCGTCGTCCCTTGAGGTCCGGCGCATCGACGCCCACCTGGCGGTCGAAGCGGCCGGGACGCAGGAGCGCGGGGTCCAGGATGTCGGGGCGGTTGGTCGCCGCGATCATGATGATGTTCGTGTTGATGTCGAAGCCGTCCATCTCGACGAGCATCTGGTTGAGCGTCTGCTCGCGCTCGTCGTGACCGCCGCCCATGCCGGCGCCGCGGTGGCGACCGACGGCGTCGATCTCGTCGACGAAGATGATGGCCGGCGCGTTCTTCTTGGCCTGCTCGAACAGGTCGCGCACGCGGCTCGCGCCGACGCCGACGAACATCTCGACGAAGTCCGATCCGGAGATCGAGAAGAACGGCACGCCCGCCTCGCCCGCGACGGCGCGCGCGAGCAGCGTCTTGCCGGTGCCGGGAGGACCGTAGAGCAGGACGCCCTTGGGGATCTTCGCGCCGACGGCCTGGAACTTGGCCGGGTGCTCGAGGAACTCCTCGATCTCGCGCAGCTCGTCCACGGCCTCGTCCACGCCCGCGACGTCGTCGAACTTCACCTTGGGCATGTCCGGGCTGACCATCGAGGCCTTCGACTTGCCGAACTGCATGAGGCGGCCCCCGCCGCCCTGCATGCTCGACAGCAGGAACCAGAACACCACCACGATGAGCAGCAGCGGGATGAAGGTGATGAGCAGGCTGGTCCAGATGGACGTGGTCGCGAGCTCGGCGTCGTAGCTGGTCGCGCTCGAGGCCTCGACGGCCTCGACGACGGACTCGCCCTGCGGCTCCGCGTACGTGAAGTAGACGACGTCGGACAGCTCCGCCCAGTCCTCGGGCGCGCCGTCGGGAAGGTTGTCGGCGAGGTTCTCGATGAGGGTGAGCTCGACTCGCTGATCGCCGTCGACGATCTTCGCCTGCTCGACGACGTCCGACTTGAGCAGGTCGAACCCCTCCGAGGTGTCCACGCGGTCCGTGCGCGGGCTGAAGAAGCCGGAGACGATCCAGCCGAGCGCTACGACGAGCAGCACGAGGAGCAGAAGGCGGGGGAGATTCTTCATCGTGCCTATGACTCTACGCGAGGGCCCGGACATGGTGGAGACGGTTTCGCCCCAGGCAGACGCGCTCGCGCCCCCTCATGCACTCCGCACGGATTCGCGGGCGACACGCCAGCGCGTCGCCTCACGCTCTCCCGACAGTGTGAACCAATCTCAGTTGCGACACCCCGGCGGTTGCCGTGCAGTTCTGCACGCACCTGTGATTGAAGAGACTCGAGGGGCCCGAGTACATGCACTGCCGCACCACCAGCAGCTTGCGTCACAGCCGCGTGCAGAACTGCACGGAGGCCGCTAGCTGCGAACCGCCGCGAGCGCTTTGAGGACGTCGGCCACCAGCCTGTCGGGGTCCATCACCGCGTCCCGATAGGTGAACCGGAGCACCGGACGTCCCTGTGCCAGGAGGGTCCGGTCGCGCGCACGGTCGACCTCGAACTGATAGCGGTCGGAGTGGTGGGCATAGCCGTCGATCTCCACGTAGACGAGCCCCTCGACGAGGAAGTCTGCGCGTTGAAGGCCGCCGATGCTCGGCTGGCACACCACCTCGAGTCCCGCACCCGTCAGCGCCACACGCGCACAGGTCTCTGACACGGACCCTGAGAGCGGCGAGGCGTGCCGCAGCAGCCAGGCCCTTCTCTCAGCTCGCGTATGCGTGAAGGAAGCCACGTCTCGTAGGCGCATCATGCCCGCAGAGAGAGCGTGGTCGAGCATCACCAGCTGCGCGAGAGGCGTGACGCACCCCGCTGCGATGTCGATCGCGCGCTCGGGACCGACGACGGCCCCTGGCTCGTGTGCCGAACGGGAACGGTGGAGCGTCACCTCGCGATGTGGTGGAGATGCCCCGTGGTGCCCGCCCCGGTCGATCCCGACTTCAAGATGGATGCGGCGCGGTTGCTCCAAGGTCCGAAGCCCCCTTGCCGTCGCCGCGGTCACGCAGGTCAGCGCACCATCGAAGTAGCACGCGAGCGTTGCCTCCTTCGTCGCACCCGGCAACGAGTAGCAGCCTCGATACGCGCGCAGCACGCGGCCAGACTCGACAAGCATCTGCAGGTCCCGCCGGCGCGCGCCTGCCCGCATCAGCTCCGAAAGACGAGCAGCGCCGCCTCGGTCCCGCATCCATCGCTGAACATCCACGGACGACACGGTCGTCGCTGCCGACCGTGGCCACCACCGCGGCACCTGCCGCTGTGGACTCGCGCTGCCTGTCGGCCTCTTGTGGACATCGGCGACGACGGCACCGGACAGTTGTGCACGCACCTGGGAAGCGTGAGAACTATGTGGCCCACGTGCATGCACTGCCGCACCACCAGCAGCTTGCGTCACAGGTGCGTGCAGAAGTGCACGCGATCGTGCGCAAACGCAGACTCGCACCCCGGAAGCCAGGTCCAGGATGCTTCCGCGCCGGGCGCGGCCTCCTACTGCTCCCCGTACACGCTCGGGTTGAGGATCGCCACGAACGGCAGGGTGCGGTACTTCTCCGCGAAGTCCAGCCCGTAGCCGACGACGAAGTCGTTCGGGATGTCGAAGCCGAGGTACTTGACCGGCACGTCGACCTTGACGGCGTCGGGCTTGCGCAGCAGCGTCGCGACCTCGACGGACTCGGCGCCACGCGACTGGAGGTTGCCCAGCAGCCACGACAGGGTGAGCCCGGAGTCGATGATGTCCTCGACGATCAGCACGTGCTTGCCGGTGAGGTCCGTGTCGAGGTCCTTGAGGATGCGCACGACGCCGGAGGACTTGGTGCCCGAGCCGTACGACGAGATCGCCATCCAGTCCATCTGCACCGTCGGCGGCATGCGGCGCGCGAGGTCGGCCATCACCATGACGGCGCCCTTGAGCACGCCGAGCAGCAGCAGGTCCTTGCCCTCGTAGTCGCGGCGGATCGCGGCGGACATCTCGTCGAGCTTCCGGCCGATGTCGTTCTCGCTGACGATGATCTTGGTGAAGTCGTCCATGTCGAACGTCTGGTCCACGGGATGCTCCTCGGAGATGTTCCTGCGATGCGGGCCAGGGGCGGCCCGGTGGCGATGCGGGCCAGGGGGCGGCCCGCGGTGAGCGCCGACTAGGCCGGACGCTCGAGGGGGTGGCTGATGACCAGCCTGCCATACTCGCGCCGCGCCTCGTAGCCACCTGGCAACGAGACCGCGCCCTGACCTTTGTACTGGGTCACCAGTGCGTCGAGCGCGTTGACGTGCACGGTCGCGAGCGGGCCGGCGCCCTTGGCCTCGGCGAGCATCTTGAGCATGCGCGAGCGGATCGCGTCGGGCAGCGCGGCGAGCATGTCGCAGCGCCACTCGTCGGAGCGCACGGTCGACGCGGAGGTGCTCATCGCGGAGCGGGCCTGGCGGTCGAGCTCGTCGGCGTCGGCCTGGAGCAGCGCCGCGGAGCGCGCGAGGCCCGAGACGACGCCCGGGCCGAGCACCTCGGTCAGCGCGGGCATGACGGTGGCCCGGAGGGCGGAGCGGCGCGGGCCGTCGGGATCGGTGTTGGTCGGGTCGTGCCACGGGTCGAGGCCCTGGGCCGCGCACGCGGTCACGGTGTCGGAGCGCCGCACCGACAGGAACGGTCGCGCGATGCGCCCACGCCTGGGCGGGATGCCCGACAGCGCGCGGGCGCCCGAGCCGCGAGCGAGCGCGAGCAGCACCGTCTCGGCCTGGTCGTCCATCGTGTGGCCGGTGAGGATCTGCGGGTCGTGGCCGCCCTCGGCGTCGACGCGCGCGTTGATCGCGTCATACCTGGCCTTGCGCGCGGCGGCCTCGAGCCCTCCCTCGCGCCCCACGGTCACCTTCTCGACGAACACGTGGAAGATGCCCGCGAGCCTCGCCTGCTCGGCCGCGTGCTTCGCGACCTCGGCGGAGCCCTCCTGGAGGCCGTGGTCCACGATGATCGCGCCCGTGAGGTAGCCCTCCTTGCGGCCCACGTACGCCGTGGCGGCGGCGAGGGCCAGCGAGTCGGGGCCTCCCGACAGGGCGACCCACACGCGCGTCCCGATCGACAGGCCGTCGAGGGCCTGCCTCACCGCGGAGCGGCAGGCGGCGACGGAGGGGTGCGGCGCGCTCATCGCACGCCGACCCTCAGTACGTCATCCCTCACAGCCACATCCTGCCAGCGCCGCGACGAACTCGTCGATCGCCGCGCGTGGATAGGTCTGACCCTGGGGCATGCCGTCGAGCAGCGTCGCGAACACGAGCCAGCGGCCGTCAGCGGTCTCGATGATCCCGGTGAGCGCCGTGACCCCGGTGAGCGATCCGGTCTTCGCGTAGCCGCGGCCGATGACCTCGTCGGTGCCCGCGCGCGCGGCGACGGTCCCCTCGACTCCCATGACGGCCAGCCAGTCGAAGACCCCGGTGTCGCCCTCGTCCGCGAGCGCGGCGAGCCGCAGCGCGGAGACGAGCTGGTTCGGCGTGATCTGGTTGCGGTCGGAGAAGCCCGCGCCGTCGTACAGCTCGAGCCCGGTCGTGTCGACGCCGAGGTTCTCGAGCGCCTCGGTGACGGCCGCGGCCGCGCCGGTCGGCGTCGCGCGCCGCCCGGTCTCGAGCGCGAGGACGCGCCCCACCTGCTCGGCGACCGTGTTGTCGGAGTCGCGCAGGAGGTAGGTGACGATGTCGGACAGCGGCGCGGACTCGACGCTCGCGACGACGTTCGTGAGGGACGCGGACGATGCGTCAGGGTCCTCGAGCACGTCGGTCACGTTCACGCCGCGCTCGGACAGCAGCGAGGCGAGCGTGTCGACGGTGTCGCCGACCGGGTCGTCGGACCGCTGCGCGTACTCGTAGTCGGTGAGGCGGCCCTCGTCGATCGCGAGGCCCGTGACCCGGCCCGCGTAGCCGTACTGAAGTGCGTAGTCGGGCCACGCTTGCGGGTACGCGGGGCCGGGGAAGTCGGAGGTGTCGACCGCGACCGTGACCTTGCCCAGGTCGGTGCCGAGCGCGTCGACCACGGCGTCGGCCAGGTCCGCGAGGCCCGCGTAGCCGTTGGCGACCGACGGCCCGCCCGTCTCGGCGATCTCCTCGGCGGTGTACTCGCTCAGGTCGCCGGCGTGCCCATAGCCCTCGGCGAGCAGGATGTCGCCGCCCGCAATGAGCGTGAGCGTCCGCGTGTCCGCGTCCCACGCGACGTCCGTGCTGAGGCGGTAGTCCTCGCCGAGCGTCGTCGTCGCGGCCACCGCGGTGAGCACCTTGGTGGTCGACGCGGGCACCTGGGGGTCGTCGGCGTCGAGGTCGACGAGCTGCTCGCCCGTCAGCAGGTCGACCACCGAGACATTCGTCGAGGTGCCGGTGCGCGAGTCGTCGCGCAGCTCCTGGGCGTAGGACTGGAGGATCCCGGCCGAGGGAACCGGCGCATCGTCCCCGACCCCGGTGAGGACCGCATCGTCCGAGGACGACGACGGGGCCGGCGAGGCCGTGAGGAACGGCGCGGCGATGAGCGGCTCGGGCTCGGTCGTGAGGAATCCGGGCACGACGTCGGCGATGTCCGCGCCGACGTAGCCGAGCGCCAGGACGGCCGGAACCGCGATCGCGGCCACCACTCTCTTTCCCATCCCAGCCTCTCCGTGTCGATGCGTCACACTAGTATCCAGTTATCTGTCTCAGCGGCCTGCACCGGTCGTGTCCCCGTCACGTGAGGAATGTCATGGAGTTCGACGTCACGATCGAGATCCCCAAGGGGTCGCGCAACAAGTATGAGGTGGACCACCACACGGGCCGCATCAAGCTGGACCGGATGCTGTTCACCTCGACCCGCTACCCCGACGACTACGGGTTCATCGACGGCACGCTCGGCGAGGACGGCGACCCGCTCGACGCGCTCGTGCTGCTCGAGGAGCCGACGTTCCCCGGCTGCCAGATCCGCTGCCGCGCGCTCGGCATGTTCCGCATGCGCGACGAGGCCGGCGGTGACGACAAGGTGCTGTGCGTGCCCGTGGGCGACCAGCGCCAGACCTGGCGCCAGGAGCTGACCGACGTGTCGGACTTCCACCGCCTCGAGGTCCAGCACTTCTTCGAGGTCTACAAGGACCTCGAGCCCGGCAAGTCGGTCGAGGGCGCGACCTGGGTGGGCCGCTCCGAGGCCGAGGAGGAGATCCAGGAGTCCTTCGACCGCGCCGCCGGCACGCCGTTCGCGCACATGAACCCGCTGTTCCCGCCGCAGGAGCACTGACTCCTCGGTTCAGGCTTCACGAAGGCCCTCGGCGCTCGCCGGGGGCCTTCGTCGTGTCCGGCGCAGCCACAGCGGGCACCGAAACACCCCCTCGTCGCGAGCCGCCCGCGTTGCGGGAGGGCATCGCGTGCAATTCTGCACGCGGCTGTGACAGACGAGGCGCGAGAGCCTGGAGGGGTTTCGCACCCGCCTCCCCAAGCACACGGGTCACAGGTGCGTGCAGAACTGCACGGCTCACTCGCGAACGTGGGGCGTGCGCGCTCGGCTAGGCGCTCGGCTAGACGCGGCCGGCGTACGGCATGATGTCCGACACCGCCCAGTTGTTGTAGACGCGGGTGCCCGCGAGGTGGCCGGGGCTCGAGGCCTCCATGACCTTGCCGTTGCCGATGTAGATCGCCACGTGATAGATCGCCGAGGCGTTCTGGCCGGTGCCCCAGAAGATGAGGTCTCCGACGCGCAGCTGCGAGAACGACACGTGCGTCGTGTACGAGTACTGCAGGCGCGAGCTGTGGGGGATGTAGTAGCCCACGGAGCCCCACGCGGCCTGGGTCAGGCCCGAGCAGTCATACGCAGGGCCGCTGCCGCCGTACTGGTAGGTCGCGCCGGTGAGGCTGATCGCATAGCTCGCGGCCGACTGGCCCTGCGAGGCGGAGGACTTCCACGAGTTCGACGAGCTTGAGCCGGAGGAGCCGGACGATCCCGAGCTGGAGCCCGAGCTCGACCCCGACGAGCTGCCCGAGCTGGAGCCCGACGAACCCGAGCTCGAGTCGTCGTCCTTGTCGGAGCTGGAGCTCGAGCCGGAGTTGGACCCGCTGCTCGAGGAGCCGGAGTTGGACGAACCCGAGTTCGAGGAGCCGGAGCTCGAGTCCTTGTCGGACGAGCTCGACGAGCCCGAGTTGGAGGAGCCGGAGTTCGACGAGCCCGAGTTGCTCGACTCGTTCTTCGCGGCTGCCTCCTCGGCGGCCTTCTTCGCCGCGGCCTTCTCCTCGGCCTCCTTGGCGGCCGCAGCATCGGCGGCGGCCTGGGCCTCCGCCTGCTTCTGGGCTGCGGCCTGCGCGGCTGCTGCCTCGGCGGCGGCACGCTCGGCGGCGAGTCCGTCCTGCCGCTGCTGCTCGAGCGCGACGGTCGTGTCGTTGAGCTCCGCGAGCCTCGCGATGGCCTCGGTCTGGACGACTGCGGCCTGGTCGACCGCGGCGTTCGCGTTCGCCTGCGCCTCCTGGGCGGCGTCGAGGGTGTCGAGCGCGGCCTGCTCGGCCTCGACGGCGACGTCTGCGGCGTCCTCGGCGAAACCGCGCATCGTCTCCGAGACGAGCTCGGCAGCCTTGACCTGCTGGAGCGCGGCCTCGACCTGGCTCGACGCGCGGTCGAGCGACTCGGTCCGGGTGATGACCTCGTCGAAGCCGTCGGCGGTCATGATCGCCTCGAACGAGGCGAGGTCGCCGCCGTTGCGGTAGTCCGCGAGCGCGACAGCGGCGAGCGCGGACGTGGCCTCGTCGAGAGCCTCGTCTGCCTCGTCGGCGCGGGCGTTGGCGGAGAAGAGGTCGCGCTGGGCCGAGATGTTGGCCTCCTGCGCGACGTTGTAGTCCTCGGCCGCGCTCAGGGCGGCGATGTTGGCCTCCTGCGCGGCGCCCTCGAGCTGCGCGATCGCGGCGTCGAGCTGGGCGACGGTGGCGGCCTGGTCCTCGGCGGCGGCCTGCGCGGCGGCGATGTCGTCGGCGCCTGGGTAGGCCTCGGCGAGGGGCGAGTTGACGACCGCGAGCACGGAGGCCGCGAGCGTGAGCGCGAGCGCGGCGGCGGTGCGCCGACCAGCGGCGACGGCCCATGCCATGTGGTGCGTAGCTTCCACGTTCTCCTCGCGCGCGTGCGCTGACCCTCGTGCGGCGGACCTGCGCGGACCCGATGGCCGGACCCGCAAGACCCCGTCCGCGACCCCCGGACCGGGTGCGAACGGTCCCAAACTACCCGCATTACTCACGAGGCGCTAGAGGCTCATGTGACAGATGTGACAAACGTCTCGGCGAAGGTGGGATCGGGCCCGCACCCCTGCCGCCAAGGGTGGGATCCAGCCCGCGACCCCACCGCATCGTCCATGTCCCCGAACCCCTGTGCCCTAGGCTTGGACCGCTATGGACGACGACGGCATCGAGACTGACGCCTGGGCCGCCGACAAGGGCCCCGGGCCCGGCGCGCCCATCCCCGCGACCGCCGCGTGGCGCGAGGGCGACCACCCCGGGCGCAGGCAGTTCCTGCCGCTCGGCGACCTCCCGCTCGAGGCCGACCCCATGGGCATCCTCCCGGGAGCGGTCCTCGCGTACGAGACCTGGGGCGAGCTGAACGCCGCCAAGGACAACGCCGTCTACATCGCGCACGCGCTCACGGGCGACAGCCACGTGTTCGGCCCCGCCGAGCCCGGCCACCACACGGGCGGCTGGTGGAACGCGATGGTCGGCCCGGGGCGCCCGATCGACCCGGCGCGCCACTACATCGTCTCTGCGAACGTCATCGGCGGCTGCCAGGGCAGCACCGGCCCCGCGTCCCCGCACCCCGAGGACGGGCTGCCGTGGGGCTCGCGCTTCCCGTACGTGACGATGCGCGACATGGTGAGCGCCGAGATCCTCCTGGCTGACCACCTCGGCATCGACAAGTGGCGCCTCATGGCCGGCCCGTCGATGGGCGGCATGCGCGCGCTCGAGTGGGCCGCGATGGTGCCCGAGCGCGTCGGCGCGATCTCGCCCGTGGGCTCGACGGGGGCGACGACCGCGGACCAGATCGCGTGGTCGACCTCGCAGATCGCCGCGATCCTCGCCGACCCGAGGTTCCGCGACGGCGACTACTACGGCGCGGCGGATGGCGACGGGCCGCACGTGGGCATCGGCATCGCGCGCATGATCGCGCACACGACCTACCGCAGCGCGGGCGAGCTCAACGACCGCTTCGACCGCAGCTACCAGGGCGACACGGACCCGCTGGGCAAGGGCGGCCTGTTCTCGGTGCAGTCGTACCTCGAGCACCACGCGCGCAAGCTCGCGCGACGCTTCGACGCGAACACGTACGTCGCCCTCGCGCGCGCGATCCAGTCGCACGACGTGGGCCGGGGCCGCGGCGGCGTCGAGACCGCGCTCGCCCGCTACCAGGACCCCGCGCTCGTGATCGCGATCGACTCGGACCGCCTCTACCCGATGCAGAACTCGCAGCGGCTCGACGCGGCGCTGTCGGGCTCGGACGGCATCAAGGTGGTCCACTCCCCCGTCGGCCACGACGGCTTCCTGGTCGAGGCGGCGCAGATGATCGCCTTCATGGAGGAGTTCGAGCGCACGCTGTAGTCGCGCGGGGCCTCGGCCACGGGACGATGCAGGGGTCCAGGGACGATGCGGTCGCGAGGACGACGCGGTCGCCAGGACGACGCGGTCGCCAGGTGGACACGGCGGTCAGGACGATGCGGTCGCCGGCTAGGCACCGCCGCTAGGCCGAAGCCCCCCTCACGCGAGCTGGGCCTGGGTCGCGCCCGCGGCCTCGAGGGCCGCGGCCACGCCGATCAGCGTCTCCTCCGCGTACCAGGAGCCGACGAGCATCATCCCGACGGGAAGCCCGTCGACCGGCCCGACCGGCACGCTGAGCGCGGGATGGCCCGTGTGGTTGAAGGCACACGTGTTCCGGATGAGGCTCGCGTCCTGCGCGAGCTCGACCGCGGCGAGCCCCGGCGCATCCTCGTCGGGCAGCGGCTTGGCCTGGGATCGCGTGGTCGGCAGAACGAGCACGTCGACGTTCTCGAGCACCGCGTCGTAGTCGGCGCGCAGCGCGAGCGCGAGGTTCTGCGCCTTCGCGTAGTACGAGCCGCCGTACGCGTCCCAGAGGTAGCCGCCCATCCCCATGCAGTACTTGATCGCGGCGAAGAGCTGATCGCCGTGGAGCGAGAGCCCGCCCGCGGCGAGCTGCCCGATCTGCTCGTCGAAGAAGCCCTTGCCCGGCAGCCCGGTCCCCGCGCCGCGCATCATGAACTCGCTCGCGCCCTGGATCAGGATGGCGGCCTGCAGGTCGATCGCGAGCTCCTGGCGCGGGACGCTGACCTCGACGATCTCGGCGCCGAGCGCGCGCATCGCCTCAATGCCCTCTCGCACGGCGACGTCGACGGGCGCGGGCTCGCCCTCGAGGTCGAAGCCCTCCTTGAGGACTCCGACGCGCAGCCCGGTGAGGTCGCGGCGCTCGGCCGCGCCGACATAGTCGCCGACGGTGAAGTCGGCACGCTGGCGGGGATCCCGCCCGGCGTCGAAGCCGGCGATGGCCTGCAGGAGCGCGGCGAGGTCGGCGGAGGTGCGCGCCATCGGCCCCAGGTGATCGGCGCTGACATCGATGGGCGCGGCGCCCGTGTAGGGCACGAGGCCGTAGGTGGGCTTCATGCCGAAGATGCCGGTGAGGCTCGAGGGGATGCGGATGCTGCCGCCCTGATCGGCACCGATCCCGACGTCGACCGCGCCGCTGGCCACGAGCGCGGCCACGCCGCTCGACGAGCCTCCCGCGGACCGCGACGGATCCCGAGGGTTGCGCACCTGACCCGAGGCCGCCGACACCGAGGCCGCCGACATGCACAGGTCCTCGGTCGTGGCGATGCCGGCGATCGTGCCGCCCGCGTCGAGCACGCGCGTGACGACGGTCGCGTCGAACGTCGCGGTGTACCCCTGGAGGATCGCGGAGCCGCCGGTCATCGGCTGTCCCGCGACGGGGACGATGTCCTTGACGACGACGCTGCGCCCGGCGAGTGGACCGGTCGTCGTGTCCGACGCGATCTCGCAGCGCCACACCCACCCGTTGTGCGGGTTCTCCTCGGTGGTCGGCACGCGCCCCGGCGAGCGGGGCACCGACGTGGGAAGCGTCGCGCGCTCGGCTCCGTCGATGCGCTCGAAGGACCGCAGGAGCCCCTCGCCCATCTCGGCGAGCATCGCGCCCTCCGCCTCGGTGAGACTCAGACCGCGGCGAGCCGCCGCGGCGACAACCTGTGAGGCCGACGGGCTGTACAGAACCATGGCTTCTCCTAAGCGCTCGGCGCGTCCATCCGGGTCGCGAGCTGTGCCGCATCGACGCCCGCGAGCGCGTCGGTGAGCGTCGGCACCGCGGCGATGAGGCTGCGGGTGTAGGGCTCCGCGGTGCTCGCGTAGATCTCCTCGGTGTCCCCGACCTCGACCAGGTCCCCGTGATAGAGCACGGACACCCGATCGCACAGGTAGCGGACCACGGACAGGTCGTGCGAGACGAACACGAGCGTGAGGTCGAACCGCTCGACCAGCTCATGCAGCAGGTTGAGGATCTGCGCGCGCACGGACACGTCGAGCGCGCTGACCGGCTCGTCGGCGATGAGCACGGTCGGCTCGGGGGCGAGCGCCCGCGCGATCGAGATGCGCTGACGCTGTCCGCCCGAGAACTGGTGCGGGAACCTGTCCGCGGTCTCGGGGGGCATGCCGACAGCATCGAGCAGCTCGAGCACGCGGGCGCTCGGGTCAGGGTGCTTGGTTGCGATGAGCGGCTCGGCGATGATCTCGCGCACACGCATGCGCGGGTCGAGCGACGCCATCGGGTCCTGGAAGACGAACTGGAGCTTCTCGCGCAGGAAGCCGAGCCTGCGCTCCGGCGTGCCCGAGACCTGCTTCCCCTCGAAGCGGACGACGCCCTCGGTCGGGTCGTCGAGGCCTGCGATGAGCTTGATGAGGGTGGACTTGCCGGAGCCGGACTCGCCGACGATCCCGAAGCGCTCGCCTCGCTTGATCTCGAGGTTGACGTCCTTGAGAGCGTGCACCTGGCGCGCGTTCGGGCGCATCCGCGAGGGCGCGGTGCCGAAGGTGCGGCTCACGCCGTCCACCTCGATGAGGGTCTCCCGCTCGGTCATCGGTCGCCTCCCTGGGTCTCGGTGTTCTCGCTTGACCCGGCGGTCTCGGTGGACCCGGTGTCCTCGCTTGACCCGGCGGCCTCCGTGGAAGCCGCCGCCTCGTGCCAGCACGCGTAGCCGCCGACCTCGGTCTCGATCCAGGCGCTGGAGGCGGTGCCGGGCGCATCGTCCCTGTCCTTGCAGCGCGGGCACTCGCCCCGCCGGTCCTTGTACGCGAACAGGTCGTCGGGGATGGTCGCGAGCCGGCCCGTGGCCGGGTCGACGTCCAGCTCGGACGATGCGAGAAGGGCCTTGGTGTAGGGGTGCCGCGGGTTGCGGAACACCTCTTCGACGGGGCCGGACTCGAGGAGCTCGCCCCCGAACATCACGAGCACCTTCTGGCAGATCGTCGCGACGACCGCGAGGTCGTGCGTGATGAACAGCAGCGCCGACCGGCTCTCCGCGACCTGGGCGTCGATGAGCGCGAGCATGCGGGCCTGCACGGTCACGTCGAGCGCGGTGGTCGGCTCGTCGCAGATCAGCAGCGACGGCGAGTTCGCCATGGCGATCGCGAGCGCGACGCGCTGGCGCTGACCGCCGGACAGCTCGTGCGGGTAGGCGTTCATCGCGCGGGCGGCGTCCGGCAGCTCGACGGTCTCGAGCATCTCGAGCGCGCGGGCGCGGGCCTTGCGGCGCAGCTCGCCGTGCACCGTGAAGGCCTCGGCGACCTGCTTGCCGATCTTCATGGTCGGGTTGAGCGCCGTCATGGGCTCCTGGAACACCATCGCCATGCGGTTGCCCCGCAGGGAGGCGACGCGCGCCTCGTTGGCCTCGACGAGGTCGTCGTCGACGCCCATGAGGCGGATCGAGCCGGACGCCTTGAGCCCCTCGGCGAGGAGACCGAAGACGGCCATCGACGTCACGGACTTGCCGGATCCCGACTCGCCGATGAGGCCGACGCGCTCACCGGGGCCGATCGAGAAGGAGACGTCGCGCACGAGCGAGGTGCGCGGGGTGTCGATGCTGAGCTGCTCGACTGCAAGCACGGGGGCGGACATCAGCGGTCCTCCATCTTCGGGTCGAAGCGATCGCGCAGCCCGTCGCCGAGCAGGTTGAAGCCGAGCACCGCGACGATGATCGCGACCGACGGCCACACGACGAGCAGAGGCTGGCTGAACATGGCGGTCTGTGCCTCCTGGAGCATGCGACCCCAGGTGGGCGTCGGCGGCGGCGTGCCGTACCCCAGGTAGGACAGGCCGGACTCGGCGAGCACCGCGACGCCGTAGCTGACCGACGCCTGGACGATCAGCACGGGGGCGATGTTCGGCAGCACGTGCCGCCACGCGATGGCGAACGGCCCGCGGCGGCTGATGCGCGCGGCGGTGACGTACTCGGTGGACAGCACCTGGAGGGTGCCCGAGCGGGCGAGCCTCGCGAAGGCGGGCGCGGTCGCGATGCCGATCGCGACCATCGCGGAGAAGGTGCTGACGCCGAGGGCGGCGCCGAGGATGATCGCGAGCAGAAGCGCGGGGAACGCGAGCATCAGGTCGATGCCGCGCATGATGAGCTCGTTCGCCCACCGGGGGCCCGCCGCCGCGAGGATGCCGAACGGCACGCCCAGCAGCGCGGCGACGCCGACGGCGATGATGCCGACGTAGAGCGTGGTGCGGGCGCCGTACAGGAGCTGGCTGAACACGTCGCGGCCGAGCGCGTCCGTGCCGAGCAGGTGGCTGAGCGACGGGGTGAGGTAGCGGTCCGGCGTGGTGACCGTGGGGTCGTACGGCGTCCAGATGAAGGACATGAGCGCCATGAGGATGACGAGCCCGACGAGCACCATGCCCGTGATCAGGCTGCCCGACAGCCGGCGGCCGGAGCCTCGACGCCGCGCGGGTGCGGGCGCGGGAACAGATGCGGTGGTCATGCGAGCTGCCTCCTGAGCCGGGGATCGATCACGATGTACAAGAGGTCGACGATGTAGTTGAGCACCAGGATCAGGCACACGATGATCAGCGCGATGCCCTGCACGAGCAGGAGGTCGCGGTTCGCCAGCCCATCGAACAGCAGCGAGCCGAGGCCGGGGATCACGAAGACCCTCTCGACGACAATCGTGTCGACGAGCAGGCCCGCGACCTGGAGACCGATCACGGTCACGACGGGGACGGCCGCGTTGCGGCTGCCGTGCTTGATGAACGCGCGCAGCGGGGTGAGGCCCTTGGCACGCGCGGTGCGGATGAAGTCCTCGCGCATGATCTCGAGGGCCGCCGATCGCACGTAGCGGCTCAGGACGGCGCCCTGGACCAGGCCGATCGACACGACCGGCAGGATGAGCTTGCGCAGGAACTCGGCGGGATCCTCGACGGGGGCGGTCCAGCCGCCGGAGGGCACCCAGCCGAGCCGGACGGCGAAGATGTTGATGAGCAGCAGCGCGGCGATGAAGCTGGGCACCGCGACGCCGAACTGGCTCATGGCGGCGAGCACGGTGCCGCTCGCCTTGCGCTGCCGGACCGCGGCGAGGACGCCGAGCGGCACGGCGATCAGGATCGTGAGCACGAGCGAGGTGCCCACGAGCCATCCGGTGACCGCGATGCGCTGACCGATCTGTTGGGCGATGTCGGCGCCCGTGACGTAGCTGGTGCCGAAGTCGCCCTGGAGGATGCCCCCGAGCCAGTCGAGATACTGCACGACCAGGGGACGGTCGGTGCCGAACTCCTGCTGGAGCTGGGCGACGGCCTCGGGGGTGGCGTTGACGCCGAGCGCGACGGTGGCAGGGTCGCCGGGGAGCACGGCGAGGAGTCCGAACACGATCATCGAGCCGACCAGGGTGCTGGCCAGCAGGATGCCGGTGCGGGAGAGGAGCTTCAGGAGCATGGCTGTCCTTCGCGAGGTTCCGGGGTGGGCCGGGGCCGCCTCCTGGAGGGAGGAGGCGGCCCCGGCTGATCAGCGGGTCAGGACCAGCTGAGGTCGGTCACGTTGAACGACTCGGAGGTGGAGTTCATCGGAAGCCCCTCGAGTCCGGTCACCGCGATGGTGATGTTCGCCTGGAGGTAGAGCCAGTCGCTGACGGCCTCCTCGGACAGGAGGGCGGCGGCCTCGGTCAGGTACTCGACCTGCTCCTCGGCGGTGCCGGCGTCCGCGGCGGCGATGAGCTCCTGGAACTCCTCGCTGTCGTAGCCCCAGTAGTAGTCGGGGTTGGCGTAGGTCGCGAGGTCACGCGCCTCGACGTGGTTGATGACCGACATGTCGAAGTCGTGGCCGGTGAAGACCTGCTCGAGCCACTGCGCGGGGAACTCGAGGATCTCGATCTCGACGTTCAGGCCGACCTGCTCGAGGTTCGAGGCGACGAGCTGCGCGACCTGCTGGGTGTCCGAGTTGGAGGGCACCTGGAAGCGGATGGTCTCGCCCTCGATGCCGGCCTCGGCGATGAGCTCCTTGGCCTTCTCGGGGTCGTAGGGGTACGCGTCGACGAGCGACTCGTCGAACCACGGGTCGGTGGTCGGGACCATCGAGCCGATGAGCTGGCCGTAGCCGCCCGCGACCGAGTCGATGATGGTCTGACGGTCGATCGCGTAGTTCACGGCCTGGCGGGCGGTGACGTCGGTGAAGATGCCCGACGCGTTGTTGAGCGACAGGACCATCTCGGCCGACGTGCCGCCCTCGAGGATCTGGTACTCGGACTCGTCGGAGAACTGGTCGAGCGTGTCGAGCGAGGCGAAGCCGGGGATCGCGTCGATCGAGCCCGACAGCAGCGCGCTGTTCATCGCGTTGGCGTCCTCGATGTACTTGAAGGTGACGGTGTCCATCTCGGGCTCGTCGCCCCAGTAGCCGTCGTTCTTCTCGAGCACGAGCGAGTCGCCGAGGTTGAAGGAGGAGACGACGTACGGGCCGGTGCCGACCGCGGTGGTGGCGAGGTCGTCGACGGCGTCCGGGTCGAACATCGCGCCCACGCGGGTGGTCATGCGGAACAGCCAGTCGTTCGACGGGCTCGACAGCGTCACCGCGACGGTCGTGTCGTCGATGACCTCGACGGAGTCCACGACGTCCATGTAGCTCTTGAGGGAGATGGTCCAGTTGTCGCTCTGGACGTTCTCGATGTTCCACTTCACGGTCTCGGCGGTGAAGGCGTCGCCGTTGGAGAAGGCGACGTCGGAGGCCAGGGTGAAGGTGTAGGTGAGGTTGTCGTCCGACACCTCCCAGCTCTCGGCGAGCAGCGGCTGGATGTCGCCGTTGTCGTCCATCGTGACGAGGCCCTCGTACACGTTGTCGAGGAGCGCCTGGGGGATGGCGGCTCCGTCGGTCGTGGTGAAGTCGAGCGAGGCGGGTTCGGCGCCGAAGCCGATGGTGACCTCGGTGGGGGTCTCCGCGTCGGTCGAGGACGACGAGGAGGTCGAGGTGGAGGCGGCGCCTGCGCTGCAGGCCGCCAGGGTCAGGCTGGCCGCGACGGCCGTGAGGGCCATCGCGATCTTACGTGGGCTGCGGGACATCTCTTCGGGACCTCTCGGTGGAAGGAGCTGGTGCGGTAGCTCGCCGGTCCTAGTGGTAAGACCAGTAAACTATGTGGCATACTACCCACACATTGTTTCCCCCCGATTTCACGAGGTCATCAATTGAGTAAAACCGGTTCGCCGTCGCAGCTGGCAGGCAAGTCGCTGGCTCTTGCGGGCGTCGTGCTGGTCGCGCTCACCCTCCGCACCTCGATCGCCTCGCTGTCGCCGATCGTCGACGCGATCAGGGCGGACCTCGAGCTCGACGTCGCGACGCTCGCGACCCTCGGGGTGCTGCCACCCGCGTGCTTCGCGCTGTTCGGCATGGCCGGCTCACGCCTCGCGGCCCGGCTCGGCCTCGAGGCGACGCTCGTCGTCGCGATGGCGGTCACGATCGTCGGCCACCTCGTGCGCGCGCTCGCGCCCACGATCGCGGTGCTCATCGTCGGAACGCTCCTGGGACTCGCGGGGATGGCCATCGGAAACGTCCTGCTGCCACCGATCGTGAAGCGGTACTTCCCCGATCGCGCGGGCGCGATCACCTCTCTCTACGCGACGCTCATCGCGGTGAGCACCGCGGTGCCTCCCCTCGTCGCCGCACCGGTCGCCGACGCCGCCGGCTGGCGGGTGTCGCTCGGCTCCTGGGCGCTGCTGAGCGCGATCGCCGCGACCCCATGGCTCGCCCTGGTCCGTTCGGGACGCAATGTCAACGAGGACATCGAGCCTGATAAAGCGGCTATCAAGCGCCTGCAGAACGCGATGTGGCGGTCACCGCTCGCATGGTCGCTCGGCGTGATCTTCTCGGTCTCCGCCATGAACGGCTACGCGATGTTCGCGTGGCTCCCCACCCTGCTCACCGAGACCGCAGACCTCAATGCGACCCAGGCGGGCGCGCTCCTGTCGCTCTACGCGGCGCTCGGGATCCCGCTCGCGCTGCTCATGCCGATGCTCACCGAGCGCACCGACGGCGCCGCCTGGCTGCTGTCGCTCGGGATGCTCGCGACCATCGTCGGCAACGCGGGACTCGCGCTCGCACCGAGCGCCGCGCCCGCGCTGTGGGTGGCCATCGCGGGCCTCGGACCGATGCTCTTCCCGGCCTGCCTGACGATGTTCCACCTGCGCTCGCGCACCGAGCACGGCGCCGCGGCGCTGTCAGGCTTCTCCCAGAGCGTCGGCTACGTGCTCGGCCTCGCTGGGCCGCTCGTCGTGGGCGTCCTCTACGAGCACACGGGCACCTGGACAGCACCCCTGGTGTTCCTCAGCGCGGTCGCTCTCCCTGGCCTCGCGGCGACGCTGATCGCGGCCCGACCCACGCGAATCGAGAACGAAACAATGCGTCAGTATGCTGGTCAGACCAGTGCATGAATTGGAGGCGTCACCCATGACGGATCCCACCCAGCTCACCGCCGTCGGCCTCGTCGAGGCCTTCCGCGCGGGGACGCTCGACCCCGTCGAGGCGATCGAGGAGACGCTTGCGCGCACCGAGTCCTGGGAGCCGCGGATCAACGCCTTCTACCGGCTCGAGCCCGAGCACGCCCGCGCCTCGGCCGAGGCGAGCGCCGCGCGGTGGCGCGCGGGCGAGCCGCTCAGCGTCATCGACGGCGTGCCGCTCACGCTCAAGGAGAACGTCGCGACCCAGGGCACCCCGCTTCCGGGCGGCTCCGCGAGTGGCGAGGACAACCCGCCCGCCGCAGAGGACGGCCCCGTCGCCGCGCTCATGGAGCGCGCGGGAGCGGTCCGCTTCGGCAAGACCACGATGCCCGACCTCGGAATGCTCTCGTCGGGCGTCTCCAGCCTGCACGGCATCACGCGCAGCCCCTGGAACCAGGCGTGGACCGTCGGCGGCTCGTCCGCGGGCGCGAGCGCGGCGGCGGCCGCACAGCTCGGACCGCTCCATTCCGGAAGCGACATCGGCGGCTCGGTCCGTCTGCCCGCCTCATGGCTCGGCCTCGTGGGCCTCAAGCCCACGTACGGGCTCGTGCCCGTCGACTCGGCCTACATGGGACGCACGATCGGCCCCCTCACCCGCACCGTCGCCGACACCGCCCTGTTCATGGCGATCGCGACCGGCGCCGACCCCCGCGACCACACCCAGGTGCCCGTCGAGCTCGACTGGATGAGCATCGTCCATGGCGCGTCCACCGAGCCCAGGGGACTGCGCGTCGCGTGGCACGTCGACGCAGGCTGGGGACTGCCCGTGGACCCCGAGGTCGCGGACACGGTGCGCGCCGTCGTCGCGATGCTCTCCGACGCGGGCGCGGAGGTCGAGGAGATCTCGCCGTTCGCGACCGAGCCCATGATGGACGGGCTCGACCTGTTCCTGCGCGCTCGCTCGCTCGCGGACATGGAGCACATGGACCCCGCGAAGCGCGCGAAGGTGCTGCCGTTCGTCATGGAGTGGGCGGAGGGCGCGCGAGGCGTGGACGGCATCCAGGTCCTCGACGGCTACCAGGCGGTGCTGGACCTGCGGCGCACCACGGTCGCGTCGACCCTGCCGTACGACGTGGTCGTCTCCCCGGTCTCCCCTGGCGCAGCGTTCCCCGCCGAGTGGCCGATGCCGTCGAACGCCCCGGCGACGTCGCTGCACCACATCGGCTTCACCGCGCCGTACAACTTCTCGGACCAGCCCGCGGTCACGGTCAACGCCGGCTTCACCGCCGACGGCCGCCCGATCGGCGTGCAGCTCGCGACCCGGAGGTTCGAGGACGTGGCGCTGCTGAGGCTCGCCGCGTGGCTCGAGCAGGCACGACCCGAGACCGCCGACCCGGTGTGGCCCAGTTGATGACCAGTAACGTTCAGCACAGCACGCGGCTCGCGACGATGCTGCAGCCAGGACAGGAGACAGGATGAGTCAGGGAAGCGACTTCCAGGCGGTCAAGACCCAGCGCGCGTACGAGATGATCGTCTCGCAGGTCGAGGACGCGATCGCCGACGGCTCCCTCAAGCCCGGCCAGCACCTGCCCTCGGAGCGCGAGATGATGGAGAACTTCTCGGTCTCGCGTCCCACGGTGCGCGAGGCGCTGCGCGTGCTCGAGAGCATGGGCGTGATCCGCTCGCGCCACGGCGACCCGCGCGGCCCCGAGATCCTCCCACCGTCGGCGGACCTGCTCGTGCGGCCCGTGCGCCGGCTCGTGCGCACCAACAACCTCAACCTCGCCGACTTCCTGCCCGTGCGCATGTCGATCGAGTCCGTCGCGTGCTCGCGCGCCGCGACGCTGCGCAGCGACGAGCAGCTCGCCCGCATGGACGCCGCGATCGCGGTCATGCAGGAGGTCATCGACGGGGACCACACTCCCGAGGCGTTCACCCGCGCGGAGGTGCAGTTCCACGAGGCCGTGTGGGAGGCGGGCCACAACGGCCTCGTCACCCTGATCGGCAAGGTCACGCAGGACCTCATGTTCGAGATGATCCAGTCGAAGCTCAGCTCCGCGACCGACGCGGTCGAGCTCATGCGCGAGTCGCGCGCGCACGACGCCGAGATCCTCGAGGCCATCCGCGCCCGCGACGGGCAGCTCGCGGGAGGCCTCGCGAAGCGCTACATCCTCGAGTACTACGGCGACCACGTGAGCGAGAGCGAGCGCGCGTTGCTGGCCGCCACCCTCTAAGGAGAACCCCATGCCCCTCGATCCCGACATCGCCCGCATCATCGACTGGGTCAACGCGCAGAAGGCCGCGGCCACCGAGCCGCCGACGATCGAGCAGATCCGTCAGCAGATGGCGGACTGGCGCGAGGGCGCGTTCGGGATCGACGTGGTCGAGGGCATCGACACCGAGGACGTCGTCATCCCGGCCTCCGGCGGCCCCGTCCCGGCGCGCATCTACCGCCCCGAGGGCGTGACCCAGCCCTGCCCCACCATCGTCTACGCGCATGGCGGCTCGTGGGTCATGGGAAGCGTCGAGATCTACGACCCGGTCACGCGTCGCATCGCGCGCGAGGCGCGCGCGGTGGTCGTGAGCATCGACTATCGCCTCGCCCCCGAGCACCCCTTCCCCGCCGGCTGGGAGGACGCGCGCGACTCGATCCTGTGGGCGCACGAGCACATCGAGGAGCTCGGCGGCGACGCTGAGGCGGTGGTCATCGCGGGCGACAGCGCGGGCGGCAACTTCGGCTCCTCGCTCTCGGTGTGGGCGCGCGACGCGGGCGTGAAGCTCGGCGCGCAGCTGCTCATCTACCCCTCGTGCGACCTGTCCAAGCGCTACCCGTCGATGGACGACCTCGCGACCGGGTACCTGCTCGAGACCCCGCCGGTCGACTTCCCCGACCGCGCCTACCTCGTGGACCCGGACCTGCGCTGGGACCCGATCGCCTCGCCGCTGCTGAGCGAGAGCCTCGCCGACCTCGCGCCCGCGGTCATCGTCACGGCCGAGTTCGACCCGATCAAGGACCACGGCACCGTGCTGCGTGACGCCTACCTCGAGGCCGGCGTCACGACCGTGCACCGCGAGTACGCGGGCCTCATCCACGGCTTCGTGTCGGCGGCGTCGTCCCCGGCGGCGATGGCCGCGATCGACGACTTCTGCGCCGAGCTCGTGAAGGTGCTCGAGTCGACGCGGGTCTGACTCTCGCGGACGGCGCGGGCTGCCACCGACAGTCCGAACCGATCTCAGCGCGACACGCAGAGCGACACCCCGGCAAGTCCGCGACTCGCCGGGGTGTCGTCTGTGGGAGTGGTTCACACTGTCGGGGCCGAGCCCCGCGTCACACGGCCTTGAGCCACGTCTCCCAGTCGGGGTGGCGGATGATCCCGTCGGCCATGACCAGATACGACGTGCCGAACTTCTCATAGTCGTAGTCGGTGCGCAGCGAGTACGCGTTTCCGATGGCCCAGAGTGAGAACCGCACCAGGATCGCGAGATGCATGAGGTGCATCCGGGCCTCGAGGGACGGCGTCCAGGCACCGAAGTACTCCTCGATCAGCTCTCGCTTGGTCGCTGCCGGGATCGGGTAGTACGAGATCAGCCCGAGCACCTCGTACGAGGGGTCGTTGTTCGCCGCGAACTCGTAGTCGACGAGCTTGAAGGGCTTGCCGGGGGCAACCATCATGTTCGTGTAGTTCGGGTCGTTGTGGCACGGCACAGTGTCGATCCCTGACGCGGACAGCGACCGCGAGGCCCGCCACCACTGCGACATCGCGCGCTCGGCCCAGTCGGGGACCCTCCAGCCGTGCGACGCGAGGTCGTCGAGGGACGCGTCGATCTCGTCGATGAAGGTGCGGGTGAGGCTCAGCGGCGCCGCGCCATGGAAGGTCTTGTACGCCCTGACGACGTCGAAGGCGGCGTCCGTGGTCGACAGCTCGAGCTCCGTGAGGTGGCGGTAGCCGTCGAGGAACTCGGTCGCCTCGATCCCCGTCCCGGGGTCGTGGAACGCGACCGTGGGGCCGATGCCGAGCGCTCCCGCAGCGTGCGAGGCCTCGCGGGCGGTGTCGCGGTCGACGAAGCTGTCGGTGCCCGCGCCGGGGACCTTGAGGAAGTACTGCTCGGCGCTGCCTGGCTCGGTGCTGCCTGGCTCGACACTGCCGGGCACGATCCTGCCTGGCTCGGCGCCGCCGACCACGAGGCGCCAGTTCTCGTTGTTCAGCCCACCGGCCATCGGGTGCAGCTCCAGGGAGCGGCCACGCCAGGGCCACCCGGCAAGCGAGTCGAGCCTCTCAGCCAACAGGGACGATGCGGCGGCCTCGTTCTCGACCGGAGCAGTGGTCTCGTTCTCGACCCGACCGGCGGTCTCGTTCACGACCGGACCGGCGGTCTCGTTCACGACCGGACCGGCGGTCTCGTTCACGACCGGACCGGCGGTCTCGTTCACGACCGGACCGGGGGCCTCGTTCTCCCCCGCGCCCGTCATGCGGCGACCCTCCACGACTCGAGCTCGGGGTCGTGCATCGTCGCGACGGCGTGCTTCACCCGCAGGTTCCCGGTGTGGCTCGCGACGAATCCGGGATTGTCCGCGAGCACTGCGGCGATGCGCGAGATCGCGGCCCAGCGCACGTCGTCGACGAGTCCGAACAGCCTCGCCCGCCGGTACGCGGCCGCGTCCCACCCGCCCCACACGTCCATGAAGAGCTCCTCGGGCGAGCCGAGGTACGGCGCGTACTCCGCGAGCAGCGCTCCGGCGGTGTACGCCGGGTCGACGGCACATGCGAGGGTGCCGCCGACCGCCTGGAGGGATCCGTCGGGCAGGAGCAGAAGGTTGGTCGCGGCGGCGTCACCGAGGCTCGGCACGGCAGCCTCGGTCGCGGTGAGCGCGTCGCGCGAGTCGAGGACCAGGCGCGCGGCCTCGTCGCCGCCGTACGGAAGGGTCGTGCCGAGGTCCGTGAGCACGCCGAGCAGGCGCTCGACCTCGGCCACCGGATCGAGCACGGGCACAGCCACGTCAAGCGCCGCGACGGCACGATGCATCCCCAGGACCCGCCCGATCAGCCCGTGCTCGCGGATCCTCGTGTGGTTGAGCACGATCGCACCCGGTTCGAGGCAGCGCGTCACGAGGTGGCCGGGCTCCGAGGAGACAAGCTCGGGTCCGAGTCCCGCGGACGCGAGCGCCCCGACCAGGTCGGCGGATGCGTCGAACGGCATGACGCGGGCACGGTGCGCACGCGCGAGCCGGTGCACGACCTCGCCCTCGCCGGTCCGCTCGACGTAGACGTGGGTGTTGCCGCCCCACCAGCCGGGGGCGGCGGGGATGATCGGCAGCGCCGTCCACGACGCGGGGACCGTCATGCTCACTCGGCTCCGGTCACGTGGGACTCGAGCAGCGGATAGTCGAGGCTCGTGCCGGCGAGCTGGCTTGCGAGGCGCATCGCCGCGACCACGCGCGCGTCGTCCAAGCGCTGGCCCGCGAGCTGCACCCCGATCGGCATCCCCGCCGACGTGAGTCCGCCCGGCACGACGCCCGCGGGCTGTCCCGTCTGGTTGAACCATGCGGTGAGCTGGCAGTGGTCGATCGTCGAGCGCGCACCCTCGGGTGCGGCGAGCTCCGCGGGGAAGGCCGCGACCGACAGCGCGGGCGTCAGGATGAGGTCGAAGCCTGCGGTCGCGCGCCGCACCTGCTCGCGCGCGCGGTCGAGCCTCGCCATCGCGGTGCCGAGCGCGAGCGCGGACAGGTCGTAGCCGGGCTTCACGAACTCCCACAGCTCGGGGATGAGCCGGCCCCAGCGCTCGAGCGGCGCGCCGTCCATCTCGACGAGCACGCGGTTGCGGAACGTCGCGAGGATCGCGTCCTGGTCCTCGGGGACCAGGCCCAGGTCCGGCATCGTCTCGAGCTCCGCGCCCGCATCGGACATGACCCCCGCGAGGCGCTCGACCGCGGCCCACTCCTCGTCGCCGGTCGGCATCCCGGAGCCCGCATCGCGGACCACAGCGACGCGCAGCCCGGTGAAGGACTCGAGGGCCGCGCCCGGCTCGTAGCGACCGGGCAGGGCGAGCAGGTCGGACGGATCGCTGATCGCGAGCGCCGCGAGCAGGAGCTCCATGTCGTCGATGCTCCGGGCGAGCGGTCCCGGGGTGCGGACCGCGCTCGCGGGGGCGTAGGGGATCCGGCCCTGGGTGGGCTTGAAGCCGAACAGTCCGTGGTGCGCGGCGGGGATGCGGACCGAGCCGCCGAGGTCGGTGCCGACGGCGAGGGGACCGACCCCGGATGCGACGAGCACGCCCGCGCCCGAGCTCGAGCCGCCAGGCGACATCTCCGGGTTCCACGGGTTGCGGACCGTCCCATACGCGCTGCTGAGGCCCGACGCGACCATGCCGAGGTCGGGCATCGCCGTCTTGGCGAAGATCACCGCGCCGGCGTCGCGCAGCCGCGCGGCCGGAGCCGAGTCCTCGGTCGCCCAGATCGGCTCGTGGACCGCGCTTCCGTGACGCCATGGCGTTCCGGCGGCCGGGATGCTGTCCTTGATCGAGACGGGCACACCGTCGAGGGGGCCGCGCTGCTCGCCGGCCGCCCAGCGTGCCGCGCTCTCCGCGGCGGCGCCGCGCGCGGCGTCCTCGTCCATGAAGGCGATCGCGTTGAACTGCTCGCCGGCCTCGCGCGCGACCTCGAGGACGTCCTCGAGGACGTCGACCGGGGTGAGGTCGCCGGAGGCGAAGGCGTCGGTCATCGATGCGGCCGACATGGCCGAGGGTCGGGGCGTGGAGGGCTGCATCCCTCCATTGGACACGACGACCATTTCTGGTCTCTGGTGCGCGTGTTTCACAGGGGTAACTTTCGGGTGCGGGGATCGGACGTGCCCACCTGGAGGCGGGTGCAGGGATCGGATGTGCCCACCTGGAGGCGGGTGCGGTCGGCGCGGAACATGTCCACCGAGGCCTCGACGGGAGCGCCTGCGGCGTCGAAGGCCGTGCGACGGATGATCAGCACCGGGGTGCGGGGCCGGATGCCGAGGTGCCGGGCGACCTGCTGCGACGCGTCTCCCACGTCCACGGTCTCGGTGACCGTCGTGACCTGGGTCGCGTACTCGCTCTCGAGCAGCGCATAGAGCGAGTGGATCGGCGAGTGGTCCAGCAGCCCGGGGAACCGTCGAGGGTCCACGAACATCCGCTCGAGCGAGAGCGGCGCCTCGTCGGCGAACCGCAGCCTCAGCAGCGTGACCGCCTCGGCTCCCACGCGCATGCCGAGCCGGCGCGCGATCTCGTCATGCGGGAGCGGGACGAGTCGTTCGGCGAGCACCTCGGTGCGCGACGTGAAGCCCTGCGCGGCGAGCATCGCGGGCACGCCGTCGGGATTGTCCAGATCCCTCACGACCTTGCCGGGCTGAGGAGCGAACAGCTCGGGAGCGAGCGGCTCCGCGGCGAGCAGATCGGTGAGGAACGCCCCGCCGTTGCGCCCGGTCACGCGCGTGAGCGCGCCGTCGTCGACGAGCCGGTCGATTGCGCGCCTGAGCCGCGCTCGGGATGTGCCGAGCCTCTCGGCGAGCTGCCGCTCGGGCGGCAGGCGGTCGGCACCCTGCACCGTCGCGTCGGCGACGGCCTCGCGAAGGCGCCCCAGCACGTCGTCCTGGTCGCGGGGCGCTGCAAGACGGGCGGCCATGCCCTAGGCCCCCAGCGCCGAGAGTCCCTCGTCGATCGCGGACACCGCCCAGTCGATGTCCTCGCTGCCGAACGCGAGCGGCGGGCGCAGCTTGAGGACGTTGGCGTGCGGACCCGCGGTCGAGGTGAGGACCCCGCGCTCGCGGAGCTGTTCGAGCAGGTCGAGCGCGAGCGCCGAGGCGGGCTCCTTGGTCGTGCGATCGAGCACGAGCTCGAGGCCCGTGAACTGACCCGCGCCGCGGATGTCCCCGATGGCCTCGTGCCGCGTCGCGATCTCGGCGAGGGCCGCGCGGAACTCCGCGCCGACGCGCTTGGCGCGCTCCTGCAGCTCCTCCTCGCGGATCACGGTGAGCACGGCGCGCGCGGCGGCCATCGAGACGGGGTTGCCTCCGAAGGTGTTGAAGTACGGGAGCTGGTCGGTGAACGCACGCAGCACCTCGTCCTTCGCGGCCATGCCGGACACGGGGATGCCGTTGCCCATCGGCTTGCCCATCGTGACCAGATCGGGCACCACGTCGTGGCGCGCGAATCCCCAGAAGGAGTCGCCCGTGCGGCCGAAGCCGGGCTGGACCTCGTCGGCGATCCACACGCCACCCTCGGCGTGGACCAGCTCGATGGCCGGCTGGAGCAGGCCGGGCGCGTCGGCGAAGACGCCGTCGGAGGAGAAGATCGAGTCCGCGAGCACGCCCGCGAACGGGATGCCCGCGGCGCGCATGTCGGCGATCGCGGCGGCGATCCGGTCGGCGAAGACGCGGCCGATGTCCTCGGTGCCCGCGCGGTACGCGTCGGGGGCGTCGACGAGACGCGCCGTCGGGTCGATCGGCTGGCCGCTGCCCAGCGCGGGCGAGTGGCCCGAGGTGAGGGCCGAGGTGCCGTGGTACGACTCGCGCGTGACGATGATGCCCTGGCCGCCCGTGTACTCGCGCGCCACGCGGATGGCGAGATCGTTGGCCTCGGACCCGGTGCACATGAACATGATCCGGTCGAGCGCCTCGGGCATGGTGGCGAGGATCTCGTCCGAGTAGTCGAGGATCGCGGTGTGCAGGTAGCGGGTGTGGGTGTTGAGCTGCTGCATCTGAGCCGTCACGGCCTCGACGACCGCCGGGTGGGCGTGGCCCAGGCTCGCGACGTTGTTGTACATGTCGAGGTACTTGCGACCGTCGGCGTCGAACAGGTACTGCCCCTCGCCTCGGACCAGGTGGACGGGGGTGCGGTAGAACAGCCGGTACGCGCCGCCGAGCACCGCGCGCCGGTCCGTGAGCTCCTTGAGCCCGTCGGGAAGGCCGGCTGCGTCGTCGGCGCGGAAGCTGTTGCTGTCCATAATGGTGGACCTGGTGGACATGGGTACTCCGAGCGGGTGCGGGCGGCTGTGACCTGTCAATGATCGCCCCTCCGGACCGGCACAGCGGCAGGCGCGCGTGTCCGCCCGGTTAAGCCGTGGGCCGCGATGTGAATGGTTTGTTTCGTGGTCCGCGGCCGGCGCAAGCGGGCGCGCAAGCCGGCGCAAGCGGGAGCACGGCCGGCCCGCGGCCGGCACAAGCGGGCACAAGCCGGCGCCCAGCCGACGCGCAGAGCGAGAAGCAGAAGGGGCCCGGTCACCCCACGGCGACCGGGCCCCTGCTGCGTGCGGGATCAGCGCTCGGAGAGCACCTTCTCGATGATCGCGAGGCCGGTCTCGGCCTCGTCCGCCGTGACGACGCACGGCGGCACCACGTGGATGCGGTTGTCGGCGATGAACGGCAGCAGGCCGTGCTCCATGAGCGACTTCTTGATCGCACCCATCTCGGCGGCGGGCAGCGGCTCCTTGGTCTCGGGGTTCGCGACGAGCTCGATGGCCCAGAACACCCCGACGCCGCGCACCTCACCGATGACGTCCAAGCGGGACGCCATCGCGGACAGGCGCGGCCCGATCACGGTCTCGCCGATGGTCGCGGCGTTCTCGACGACGCCCTCGTTCTCCATCGCCTCGATGGTCGCGACGATCGACGCCATCGCGAGCGGGTGGCCCGAGTAGGTCAGCCCGCCGGGGAAGACGCGGTCGTCGAAGGTCTTCGCGATGGCCTCGGAGATCATCACGCCGCCCGCGGGCACGTAGCCCGAGTTGACGCCCTTGGCGAAGGTGATGAGGTCCGGCGTGATCCCGAAGTGCTCGTGCGCGAGCCACTTGCCGGTGCGGCCGAAGCCCGCCATGACCTCGTCGATGATGAGCATGATCCCGTAGCGGCTCGCGATCTCGCGGGCGCCCTGCATGTACTCGGCGGTCGGCATGATGACGCCCGCGGTGCCCGGGATGGCCTCGAGCAGGATCGCGGCGATGGACGACGGGCCCTCGGCGACCACGGTCCGCTCGAGGTGCTCGAGCGCACGCGCCGAGTCCTCCTCGGGCGTAGTGGCCCAGAAGTTCGAGCGGTACGGGTAGGGCCCGAAGACGTGCACGTGACCGGTCGCGTACTCGTTGGGGATGCGGCGCCAGTCGCCGGTCGCGACGATGGCCGCGCCCGTGTTGCCATGGTACGAGCGGTAGCGCGAGATGACCTTGTCGCGACCGGTGTGCAGGCGCGCCATGCGGATCGCGTTCTCGATCGCGTCGGCGCCGCCGTTGGTGAAGAAGATCTTGGTGAAGCCCTCGGGCGCGTGCTCGAGGATCTTCTGCGCGGCCTTGGCGCGGGCGTCGTTCGCGAACGCGGGGCCGATCGTGGCGAGGCGAGCGGCCTGCTCCTGGATCGCCGTCACGACCGCGGGGTGCTGGTAGCCGATATTGACGTTGACGAGCTGGCTCGAGAAGTCCAGGTACTCCTTGCCGTCGAAGTCCCACACCTTCACGCCGGAGCCGCTCGCGATCGGGATCGGCGCGAGCGCCGCCTGCGCGGACCACGAGTGGAAGACGCTGCCGGTGTCGGCGGCGGTGATGGTCGCGTTGTCGCTGGGCTGGATGAAGGGCGACTGGCTCATGAATCCTCCTGGTCTGGGTCCTCTGCGAGGCCCGGTTCTCTGCCCGGCCCGCCTGAGCCGCGCGCCACCGGGCACGCGAGCACCGTCTGCGACGGGCACAGGGACGATGCGGGGGCGGGGACGGACGATGTCTCGCCCTCCGATCCTGCCGTCGCCACGCCGGACGGGCGCTGGCAGATATGGTGATTCCCTTGGTGATCGATCACCACTGACGCTAAGGAGTCCGCGTGCCGACCACGATCAGCACCCTCCTCGAGGACCGCGATCTCGCGCTGAGCATCCTCGTGCCCGGCGACGAGGCCCTTCACGAGGCGCCCCTCGCGTGGGCGCACAGCTCCGACCTGGCGGACCCCACGCCCTGGCTCACCGAGGGCGGGCTGCTGCTCACGGACGGCGTGAGCTTCATGGAGTCCGCGACGCCCGAGGACCTCCGCGCCTATGTCGACCGCCTCCAGGGCGCGCGCATCGTCGCGCTCGGCTTCGCGGTCGGGATCGCGCACGACGCGGTGCCCGAGGCCCTCATCGAGGCGTGCGAGGCCGCGGGCCTGCCGCTGCTGCAGGTCCCCCAGGCCACACCGTTCATGCAGATCATCCGCCACGTCTCGGACGCGATCGCGAAGGACGACCGCGCCCGCCTCGAGGCAAGCCTGGACG
Organism: Demequina sp. NBRC 110054; assembly: GCF_002090115.1. NCBI lineage: Bacteria > Bacillati > Actinomycetota > Actinomycetes > Micrococcales > Demequinaceae > Demequina > Demequina sp. NBRC 110054. The sequence continues at coordinate 1,359,207 of NZ_BBRK01000004.1, read as the reverse complement.
CCCAGCGCGCCGTCGCCCGCGCGGCCCTGCGCCCCGACGGCCTGCGCGCGATCCTCACCGAGCTCGAGCTGCGCCTGGGCACGTGGGTCGCGATGTTCGACTCCTCGGGCGAGCGCGTCGAGGTCGCCACGCGTCGCGCGATCCCCGCCGACGCGGCTGGCCCGGTCGCCGAGGCCGCCGCCCGGCTGCTCGCGAAGGGCAGGCCAGGGTCGATGCGCCTGGACGATGCGGGGGTCACCGCGACGCTCGAGACGATCGGCCGCCGCGCACCCCTGCGCGGCGCGCTCGCGGTGGGCACGGCCAAGGGGCTCGACACCGCGGGCGCGGACCTGGTCTCGAGCGTGATCGCGCTCGCAGGCATCGCGCTCGAGCAGTCCCGCACGCTCGACTCGGCGCGCCGCCGCCTGCGGCTCGGCATCCTCGAGCTGCTTCGCTCGGGCACGTTCGACGTCGCCGACTCGACCGCCCGAGCACTGTGGGGAGGCCTCCCCGAGGAGCCGCTCATCGTGACCCTCGCCGAGCCCGGCACCGACGGCGGAGGCCTGCTCGAGCAGCTCGGCGCTTTCGCGGACCGCCACCACGGGCGCATGTTCTTCGCCGAGTGGGAGGACCGCATCGTCATCGTCACCTCGCGCGGAGACGAGACCCTCGTGGGCCCCTTCCTCGAGCGCGCGCAGGCGCGCGCGGGAGCCTCGGGCGCGATCGAGTGGGACGACCTGGACCGCGGCCTCGACGAGTCGGCGCGCGCCCTCGCGAGCACGACCGACGGCCGCCCGTTGGCCCGCTTCCCCGACCTGGCCACGCGCGGCCTGCTCACCTACCTGGAGGAGTCGGGCGGCGAGGCCGTGGCGCATCGTCTGCTCGCCCCGCTCTTGGAGGACCCGGACGATGCGCCGCTCCTCGAGGCCACGGCCGTGTGGCTCGAGCACCTGGGCCAGTGGGATCCGGCGGCGCGAGCCCTGGGCGTGCACCGCCAGACCCTGCGCTCGCGCGTGGGGACGACGGGCCGGCGCCTCGGCCTGGACCTGGACCGCATGGACGACCGCGCGGAGCTCTGGGCGGCGCTCACGCTCCTGCGCCGCACGCCGACGCGCCCCTAGCCGCGGGCGCACACCCGCCCGCACCCGGCCGCCGGCATCGTCTCAGGCCCCACATTCCTCCGTGCGTTGCCCGAGCCCCGGAGCCGGGCCCTGCGTTCCTCCCAGTGCGGCGGGCCCTCCCCGAGACACGAAGAAGCCCGCCGACCGCGGCTGAGGCGCGGTCGGCGGGCGAGTTCCCCGTGGCGTCCGAAAGGGAGTGGGGACGCTGGCTAGTCCGTCACGGGGAAGCCGAGGTTGATGCCACCGTGCGACGGGTCGAGCCAGCGCGTGGTGATCACCTTGAGGCGGGTGAAGAAGCGGATGCCCTCGGCGCCGTGAGCGCGCGAGTCGCCGAACAGCGAGGCCTTCCAGCCTCCGAACGAGAACGTCGCGACGGGCACCGGGATCGGCACGTTGACGCCGACCATGCCGACCTCGATCTCGCGCTGGAAGCGGCGGGCGGCGCCGCCGTCGTTCGTGAAGATCGCGGTGCCGTTGCCGAACGCGCCCGAGTTGATGAGCTCGACGCCGTCCTCGAAGGTGTCGACGCGGACCACGGACAGGACGGGACCGAAGATCTCCTCCTGGTACACGGCCGAGGTGGTGGGCACGTTGTCGATCAGGGTCGGGCCGAGCCAGAAGCCGTTCGGGTCCCCATCCACGGAGATGCCGCGGCCGTCGACCACCACATCGGCGCCGTCCTCGACGGCGGTCGCGATGTAGCCGGCGACCTTGTCTCGGTGGGCCTCGGTGACGAGCGGGCCCATGTCGCAGCCGCGTCGTCCATCGCCGACGCGGAGCCCGGCCATGCGCTCGGTGACCTTGGGGATGAGTTCGTCCGCGACGTCGCCCACGGCGACCACGACGGACACGGCCATGCAGCGCTCGCCCGCGGAGCCGAAGCCCGCGTTGATCGCCGAGTCGGCGACCAGGTCCAGGTCGGCGTCGGGCAGGACCAGCATGTGGTTCTTCGCGCCGCCGAGGGCCTGGACGCGCTTGCCGTGCGCCGTGCCGGTCTCGTAGACGTACTTCGCGATCGGGGTCGAGCCCACGAAGGAGATCGCCTCGACGTCGGGGTGCGTGAGCAGGCCGTCGACCGCGACCTTGTCGCCGTGCAGCACGGTGAAGGTGCCGTCGGGAAGACCGGCCTCCTTCCACAGCGCGGCGAGCCAGTTGGCGGCCGTCGGGTCCTTCTCGGAGGGCTTCAGGACCACGGCGTTGCCGGCCGCGAGCGCGATCGGGAAGAACCACATCGGGACCATCGCGGGGAAGTTGAACGGCGAGATGATGCCGACGACGCCGAGCGGCGAGGGCACCGAGTGGACGTCGACGCCGGTCGAGACCTGCGAGGCGTGCTCGCCCTTGAGGTGCGCGCCGAGGCCGCACGCGAACTCGACGACCTCCTGGCCGCGCGCGATCTCGCCGAGCGCATCGTCCACGACCTTGCCGTGCTCGGAGGTGATGATCTCGGCGAGCTCGCCCTTGCGCTCGTTGAGGAGCTCGCGGAAGCGGAACATGATCGCGGTGCGGCGCGCGAGCGGGGTCTCGGCCCACGCGGGGAACGCGGCCTTGGCGGACGCGACGGCCGCGTCGACGTCCTCCTGGCTCGCGAGCGCGACGTTCTTGGTCGCGACGCCCAGGGCCGGGTCGTACACGGGCGCGGTCCTCGCGCCGGTACCGGGCGCCTCGGCGCCAGAGATCCAGTGGCCGAGGGTGGGCAGGTCGGTGTCGGTCAAGACGGTCTCCTCGATGCGGTGGGGGCGGGGAAGCTTCGATGCATGAACACGCAGCGGTGCTGTCTCGGAACCTAGGCGACCCCGCACGCGCGGGCAGTGGCGCGATTGTCGAACCGGCGCACGGGACTTCACCGGAACCGCCACTGACGGCGCGCACGCACGACGAAGCCCCGGACGGTCGGAGACCATCCGGGGCTTCGTGCGCAGGTATTCAGCTCATGGCGTCAGCTCATGGCGTCAGCCGTCGAAGTCACCGACCAGCGGGGTGTCCGACGCCTTGCCGATCGAGAAGATCTTGTTCGAGCTGCTGGGGCCCAGCTTGTACTTGATGTAGTACTTGTTGCCCCGCTTGAGGGAGATGGAGTCCTTGCCGTTGCCGTTGAAGTCACCGACGAGCGCGGTGTCCTTCGACTTGCCCATCGTGAAGGACTTCTTGGTCGCACCGTCGAGCGCGTACTTGATGCTGTACTTGCGGCCCCGCTTCAGGGAGATGGAGTCCTTGCCGTTGCCGTTGAAGTCACCGACCAGCGCGGTCGCCTCGGCGTTGCCCATCCGGAAGATGCGGCTCCACGTGTTGGGCTTGAGCTTGTTGGTGATCATGTAGCGGTTGCCGCGCTTGAGCGAGATGGTGTCGTCGCCGTCGCCGTCCCAGTCACCCACGAGCGGCGTGTCGGTGGACTTGCCCATGCTGTAGACGCGCCACGCGCCGACCTTGCCGAGCTTCAGATACACGTAGTACTTGTTGCCTCGCTTGAGGGCGAGCGTGTCGTCGCCGTCGCCGTCCCAGTCACCCACGAGCACGGTGTCGCTGGACTTGCCCACGTAGAACGACTTGTGCGCGGTGCCCGTCCCGAGGTTGTTCTTGATGATGTACTTGCGACCGCGGTTGAGGGAGACCGTCTCGATGCCGTCGGAGGCGACGGCCTTGGTCGCGCTCTGGGTCTTGGTCGAGACGCCGGCGGCGGCGTCGGAGGTGTAGTCACCGAAGACCTGGACGCCCCACGAGATGCCGTACTTGTCCTTGTAGTAGCCGACGCCGATGTACTTGAAGCGCGACTTGACGATGTTCTCGTAGTGGCTCGGCGAGTTCTCCCACTGCGTCGACAGCTGCGTCACCGGGTCGTCGTAGTAGAGGTTCCACGCCACGTTCTCGCCCCACGCGTACCAACCCGAGGGGATCTGCGAGCCGGTGTTGGGGTTGTGCCACAGCGGCACGGAGGCGTAGGGGTCGGACTTGAGGTCGGACTCGTACTTCGCGGCCATCGTGCGGGCCCAGTTCTCTGCGACGGCGGAGAGCTTCTCCGAGCGCTTGAGGGTGTTGAGGCCGACTCCCTTGCGGATGTCATTGGTGAGCTTGATGATCCGACCTTCTGGATCGCTGTACGTCACCTCCGCGCTTGCGGCGGGGGCGGCGACCACGGTGCCTGCGAGGACTGCGGCGGCGAGGAGGGCGGCGAGGACGACTCGTAGCTGAAGAACCATACGTAAGTACCTGAGGGGACACACCATTCCGGGTGCTTTCGGATCGGTGGCATCCGTGCCCTCCGACGCCTGGCCCTTCGTCCGAGACGCCCAATGGTTCAGGACATGTGAGACGTTCCACTCGCGCATTTCGTGTCAAATAGGACGATGCGGGCACGGGCCCCACCTCGCGGCCTCGCCATGGACGTCGGCCAAGACATCCGGACGATGCGGCACTTGCGTCTTCGCGCGACGTCCGCTTAGTCTGTGCGCATGTTCCGTCGAATGTGCCGCTGACCTAGCGCACGTTTGGCGTGCGCCCACGAGGGCGCCGCTCGCGACCGAGACCGATACACGGACCGGCGAGCACACATCCCCGCAGGGCGCAGCAAGCCCCACGTGTCGCACCGCACCCCCAGGGGTCGCGGACGGTCGGCGCGCTTGCACGCCCGACGGTCACGACGCTGCTGCCGAGACTCGACAGCCCCTGAGGTCGCGGAGAAGCCGCGCCAGCTCCGACGGCCCCCCGGGCCCCTCTGGAATGGCGCACCACTCCCCTTTCCCCACACGCGCCACCTCGCCGAAACCGGCAAGCGCAGCCAGACCTCAGGAGCAACGACATGACCACGAACAACACTGCATCGACCAATGACTGGCACTTCGAGACCAAGCAGATCCATGCCGGCCAGACCCCCGACGGAGACACCGGCGCCCGCGCCCTCCCGATCTACCAGACCACCGCGTACGTCTTCCCGGACACGACCACCGCCGCCAACCGCTTCGCGCTTTCCGACCTCGGCCCGATCTACACGCGTCTCGGCAACCCGACCCAGCAGGCCGTGGAGGACCGCATCAACGCGCTCGAGGGCGGCGTCGGCGCGCTGCTGCTCGCCTCGGGCTCGGCCGCGAACACGGTCGCGATCCAGAACATCGCGGAGGCGGGCGACCACATCGTCTCCTCGCCCTCGCTCTACGGCGGCACGTACAACCTCTTCCACCACACGCTTCCGAAGTGGGGCATCGAGGTCACGTTCGTCGAGAACCCCGACGACCCGCAGTCGTGGCGCGACGCGGTCCGCCCGAACACGAAGGCCTTCTTCGGCGAGTCGATCTCGAACCCCAAGCAGGACCTGCTCGACATCGAGACCGTGGCCGGCATCGCGCACGAGGCCGGCGTCCCGCTGATCGTCGACAACACCGTCGCCTCGCCGTACCTGGTCCAGCCGCTCAAGTGGGGAGCGGACTTCGTCACGCACTCGGCGACCAAGTACCTGGGCGGCCACGGCACCGCGATCGGCGGCGTGATCGTCGACGGCGGCTCGTTCGACTTCGGCAAGGACGCGGCCAAGTTCCCCAACTACAACACCCCCGACCCGAGCTACCACGGCCTCGTGTACGCCCGCGATCTGGGCGTCGGCTCGCAGTTCGGCGCGAACCTCGCGTTCATCCTCAAGGCGCGCGTCACCCTGCTGCGCGACACGGGCGCCGCGATCTCGCCGTTCAACGCCTTCCTCATCGCGCAGGGCATCGAGACCCTCTCGCTGCGCGTCGAGCGCCACGTCCAGAACGCCACCGAGGTCGCGGCCTTCCTCGAGGACAGGGACGATGTGGAGTCGGTCGCGTACTCGGGCCTCGCCTCGTCGCCGTGGCACGACCTCCAGCTCAAGTACTCGCCCAAGGGAGCCGGCTCGGTGCTCGCCTTCGAGATCGCGGGCGGCAAGGAGGCCGGGCAGGCCTTCGTCGACGCGCTCGAGCTGCACTCCCTCGTCGCGAACATCGGCGACGTGCGCTCGCTCGCGATCCACCCCGCCTCGACCACGCACTCGCAGCTCACGCCCGCCGAGCAGCTCACCGCCGGCGTGACACCGGGCGCGGTGCGCCTGTCGGTCGGCATCGAGAACATCACGGACATCCTGGCGGACCTCGAGAAGGGCTTCGCGGCGGCCGCGGCGGTCCGCGAGGCGCAGGAGGCGGCCGACGGCGGCACCACGACCGGCACCGCGACCGGCACCGCCACCGGCACCGGCACCGCCACCGGCTCGCCCGCCGCGACCTCCCCGGCAACCGTGGGCGCCTGATGGACGACGACTACTCGTCGTGGGTTCCCGACGCTGAGGCGGAGGAGGGGCTTCGGCCCCTCCCCGCCTCGGCGGCGTGGCTGCCCGGCGACCATCCGGGGCAACGCCAGTTCCTCGACATCTACGGCCTCGAGCTCGAGGCCGACCCGCTGGGCTGGATCGACGTGACGCTCGCGTACGAGACGTGGGGCGAGCTCAACGAGGCGCGCGACAACGCCGTCTACGTCGCGCACGCCTTCACGGGCGACAGCCACGTGTCGGGCGCCGCGGGCGAGGGCCACCTCACGGGCGGTTGGTGGAACGGGCTCGTCGGTCCCGGCAAGGCGATCGACACGGACCGCTACTTCGTCGTGAGCGCCAACGTGGTCGGCGGCTGCCAGGGCAGCACCGGCCCCGCGCACCCGCACCCGGTCGACGGACGGCCGTGGGGCTCGCGCTTCCCGTGGCTGACCCTGCGCGATCACGTCCAGGCCGAGGCCCGCCTCGCCGACCACCTCGGCATCGACTCGTGGGCGCTCGTCATCGGCCCGTCCATGGGCGGGATGCGCGCGGTCGAGTGGGCCGCGAGCTTCCCCGCCCGTGTGCGCGCGATCGGGGCGATCGGCACCACCGCGGCGAGCACCGCCGAGCAGATCGCATGGAACGCGGCGCAGACCGCGGCGATCCGCCTGGACCCGCAGTTCCGGGGTGGCGACTACTACGGCGCCGCGGAGGGCGCGGGCCCGTACCTGGGCCTCGGCGTCGCGCGCGCGATCGCTCACACGACGTACCGCTCGGAGGCGGAGCTGCAGGAGCGTTTCGGCAACCGCGCGCAGCTCGGGGACCCGCTCAAGCACGACGGCATGTTCGCGGTCGAGTCCTACCTCGACCACCACGCGGACAAGCTCGCGCGCCGCTTCGACGCGAACTCGTACCTGCGGATGATCCACGCGGTGAACACGCACGACGTGGGCCGCGACCGCGGCGGCCTCGCCGCCGCCCTCAAGGACTTCGGGGGCGACGCCCTGGTGGTCGCGATCGACTCGGACCGGCTCTACCCGCTGAGCAACTCGGAGCGCCTCGCGGAGGCCCTCCCGGGCGAGGTCGCGGTCACGGTGCTGCACTCGGACATCGGTCACGACGGCTTCCTCATCGACTCCACTGGCTTGAATGAGACAGTCGCGCACCTGCTGGAGAAGGTGGCAGCCCGGGTCTGAACTGACCGGCTGATCAGCGCCCGAGCCGACGTGCCGCTCGGAGGTAGGCGTCGAGCCCTTCGCGCCTACCCGCCGCGACGATCTCGGCACCTACGACGGTGACCCGGTTGGATACGAGCCTGTACACCAGCCGGTACTCGGGTCGACCGCTCGGGCTGGTCCCCACGTACAGCTTGTGGCAGTCCGAGAGGTCCGCGACGGATGATCGTGCCTCGAGCGGCAGTCCTCGCCGTCGACCTTCGCGAAGGTCGACGATCGCGGCGATGATCGCCTTCTGTGCCTGGAGCGGGAGCGCATGCAAGTCCTCCTCGAAGCCCGGGAGGACGGAGATCCGCAGCGCCACCTATTGCGCCTGTGTCGCCGACCCGTGGCCCGCTTCCGACTTCAGCTCATGCATCCCGAGGTCGTCCAGCAGTTCGTCGAAGTCGCGTCCGCCGCCACTTGCGATTCGCTCCGCCACGGTCGGCGCGATCGTCTGGTCCTCGACGATCTCCAGCATGCGCTCGAACTGCGCGAAGGGCATCACGACTGCCTCGGCCCTGCGGTGGTTGCCGAATACGACGGGCTGCGCGGTCGCGTCCGCACGGAAACGGCCAAGGATCGCGCTGAGCCCGCTGCGGGCTTCGATCGTCGTGATCGGCTGCGGCAGGTCAAGCATCGACATACGAAGAATGGTACGCAAAGACGTACGCTTTTGGCGAGGATGACGGCGTGTCGCCGCCCTCGCCCCAGCCCTCAACCCGTTCACGCATGGCCTCCCCGCGCTCTCACTACTCGTCCTCTTCGGCGATCACG